>WRNU01000001.1 GCA_009776435.1 Betaproteobacteria bacterium
GACTGATCTGCCCGATTGCGATGGAAGAAGGCTTGCGCTTCGCCATCCGCGAAGGGGGCCGGACGGTCGGCGCCGGGGTCGTCGCAAAGGTTATCGAGTAACACCCACATCGGCGCGCAGGGCGAGAAGCCTCGCGCGCCCCGCTCTTTTGGAAAAATCATGCAAAGCCAGAAAATCCGCATCCGTCTCAAAGCCTTCGATTACAGGCTGATCGACCAGTCCGCGCTCGAAATCGTCGATACCGCCAAACGCACCGGCGCGGTCGTGCGTGGCCCCGTGCCATTGCCCACCCGCATCGAGCGTTTCAACCTGTTGCGCTCGCCGCACGTCAACAAAACCTCGCGCGACCAGATGGAAATCCGCACCCACCTGCGGCTGATGGACATCGTCGATCCGACCGACAAGACCGTCGATGCCCTGATGAAACTGGATCTTCCGGCGGGCGTGGATGTGGAGATCAAGTTGCAGTGACGCTGTGACTTGTTTGGAGGTAAAGGGGCCGGAGAATCGGCCCTTTTGGTTTCTTTCGACGACACCCAGAGGGTACGCTGACATCATTTTTCAGGGAAGGAAATCACGCTTGGCGTTGCCATCCAGGCGTTCTTGGCGCGCCCGCTGTGTTAACATGAAAGATTCGGACTCAGGCGGTTTTTTCACGAGCAAGAATCAAAATGCGCATTCTGATCAGTAACGACGACGGCTATTTCTCCCCTGGGATCGCGGCATTGGCGCTGGCGCTCTCCAGCGTGGCCGATGTCACGGTGGTTGCGCCCGAACGGGATCGCAGCGGAGCAAGCAATTCCCTGACGCTCGATCGTCCATTGACCTTGCGACGCGCGGCCAACGGTTTTTATTACGTCGACGGCACGCCGAGCGATTGCGTGCACCTCGCGGTGACGGGTATTTTCGAGACATTGCCCGAGATGGTGATTTCCGGCGTCAATCACGGGGCCAACATGGGAGACGACACGATCTATTCCGGTACGGTTGCCGCCGCCACGGAAGGCTACCTGCTGGGGGTTCCTGCGGTGGCGATATCGCTCGTCAGCCGCGACGCAATCGATTTTTCAGCGGCGGCACAGGTGGCGGTCGACCTCGTACATCGTTTCATGCGACAGCCGTTCCTGGAGCCGGTCCTGCTCAACGTCAACGTGCCGGATTTGCCTTACGATCGCCTTGGGCCGCCGTGTGTGACGCGCCTGGGCAGGCGTCACAAGGCGGAGCCGGTGGTGCGCGGCACGACTCCGCGCGGCGATACCGTCTATTGGGTGGGCGCGGCAGGCCGCGCCGCCGATGCGGGAGAAGGAACGGACTTTCACGCGGTCGCCAATGGTCTGATTTCGGTGACGCCGCTCCAGATCGATCTGACCCACACTGCGCAGACCGGATTGCTCACCGACTGGTTGTCCCAATGATCAATCCGATGCCCTCTCCGCGCACGCCTGCTCTCGATGCGGTTCGCGCCAGGGCGCGAATGATCGAACGCCTGCGCATGCAGGGCATCCGCAACGAAAAAGTGTTGGCCGCAATGGCCGCGATTCCCCGCCACCAGTTCGTCGAAAAGGGGCTGGCTTTCAACGCCTACGACGATAGCGCCCTGCCCATCGGCTGGCAGCAGACGATTTCGCAGCCTTTCGTCGTGGCGCGCATGATCGAAATCCTGTGCAACGGGCGCGAATTGGGCCGCACGCTGGAAGTCGGCGCGGGCTGCGGCTATCAGGCAGCCGTGCTCTCGCAATTGGCGAGCGAGGTCTACGCGGTCGAACGTCTGAAAATGTTGCTCGATCGCGCACGGGAGAACTTACGGCCGCTGCGTTTGCCTAATCTGAGGTTGAAGTGCTCCGATGGTACACTGGGGCTGCCGGAAGCCGCGCCTTTCGATACCATCGTCGTTGCGGCAGGGGGGATCAAGGTTCCGCCCGATCTCAAGACCCAGCTTGCGTCGGAAGGCAGGATGCTGATTCCGGTGGGGGATATCGATCAGCGTTTGTTGCTGGTCGAACGACAAGGGAGTGTTTTCAAGGAAAGTTGGCATGAAGCCGTGCGCTTCGTGCCGTTACTGACGGGGACAGAATGAACAAGGAAACATTTGCGAAACATTTGGTTATGCCGGTACTGGCAGGTGTGTTCGTGTTGTCTGCCGGATGTACTCACCAAAGCCATAACGCGCCTGTGCGCGATTCCAGTCCCTCGCCGATGGCAAGGACGACGCCAAGACCGCCTCCCGTAGAGACGCCTGTTGCACAGCCGGGAGAGTATGTCGTGCGCCAGGGGGACACCCTGTATGCCGTTTCGCGCATGTATGGCGTTCCGGTGAATGACCTCATTGCCTGGAACAAGCTTTCCAGGCCGGGACAACTCGAAGTCGGGCAGACATTGCGCGTGGCTGCGCCGGAAACGGTTGCCGTGCCGCTTGCCTCGGAGCAGGGCATGCAGTTTGAAGCAGCGAGCCTGCCGGAGGTCAAGCACGAGCCGCGCGGCGGCAAGGAACCCTGGTCGGAGGACGCCTGGGCGCGTGTACAACAGCCGCAAACGGCGTACAGTGCCCCGTCTGCCACTATCTCGCGTCCAGAGTTTAGCGCCCCGGAATCCGGCGTCCCGGAATCCGGCACCCCTGAATCCGGCGCTCCGAGATCCGGCGCTTCGGGTCCCAGTGCTTCGGAAGACTGGATGTGGCCGGTCAAGGGAACGATCATCAGCGGGTTCGATACGCCCCTTGGCGGAGACGGCAAGATGCGCAACCGGGGTGTCGATATTGCCGGAGCGCCGGGCACGCCCATACTGGCTGCCGCAGGCGGCAAGGTCGTCTATGCAGGCGACGCCGTGCGTGGGCTCGGAAAGATGGTGATTATCAAGCACAATGACGAATATTTAACGGCATATGCCCACAATCGTGTCATACTCGTGAAGGAAGAGGACACGGTGACCAGGGGTCAGAAAATCGCCGAACTCGGCAGTACCGACGCCGATCGGCCCAAGCTGCATTTTGAATTGCGCAAGCAGGGCCAACCCGTCGATCCGTTGAAATATCTACCCGACTTGTGACGAGGGACATGGAAGATTCGGACCATCCTGGCAATGTTGAATGTCAAGAACTGAATCTTCCACCTGAAGCCGAGGTGTTCCAGGAGGAACACCTCCTGACGGATGACGAACATTTCAGCGATGCAACGTATCGTTATCTGAACGAGATTTCTGCCAATCCCCTGTTGAGCGCGCAAGAGGAAGCCGCGCTGGCCCGCCGGATGCGCGCGGGCGATTTCGAGGCGCGCCAGACCATGATCGAGCGCAACCTGCGACTGGTGGTCAACATTGCCAAGCGTTATCTCAATCGCGGCATCCCGCTCCTCGATCTGGTCGAAGAAGGCAATCTCGGTCTCATACATGCCCTGGAAAAATTCGAGCCGGAGCGGGGTTTCCGTTTTTCCACCTACGCGACCTGGTGGATACGGCAAGGCGTCGAACACGCCATCATGAACCAGGCGCGCACGATCCGTTTGCCGGTACATGTCAGCAAGGAGCTCAATCAGGTCATGCGCGCCCGGCGCAAGATCGAGGCCCGCTTCCAGGGCAATTCCTCGGCTTCCGAGATTGCTTCCTGGCTCGACAAGCCCGTCGAAGACGTGCGCGCCATCCTGGCCCTCGACGAGCGCGCCGTCTCGCTCGATGCTCCGCTCGACATCGATCCTACCCTGTCGATGGGGGAATCGCTTGCCGATGAAACCACCGTGCTGCCGGATCAACGGGTACAGAACAGCGAAGTCGAAGCCCTGATGCACAGTTGGATCGACGCCCTGACCGACAAGCAACGCACAATCGTCCGCCACCGTTACGGTATCGACGATTGCGATGTTCTGACCCTTGGAGAACTCTCCGACAAACTCGGCATCACCCGCGAGCGGGTACGTCAGATACAGATCGAGGCGCTGGGGCAACTCAGGAAGATGCTCAAACGGCGGGGACTCAGCAAAGAGACGCTGCTGTGATTTGTTGCTACCATTTGCTGTTCAAAAATTGCTGCACAAGCCGGAAAAGGAATGAAAAGGAATATCGATGATGTCATTGTAGTAGGGGCCGGTATTTCCGGTCTGGTGACGGCGTACCGATTGGCCCGAAGAGGGCTTCGCGTTCAGGTGCTGGAAGCTGCACCACGCACTGGAGGCGCTATTGCTTCGGGGCGACATGACGGTATGCTCTGGGAGTCGGGGCCGGACAGCGGAATGGACACGACGCCGCTCATCAACGAACTGCTCGATGATCTCGGAATTCGTCAGCAACGCGTTGACGCGCGCAAAATCGCCGATCGCCGTTTTATCGTGCGTAATGAACGGTTGATTCCGCTGCCGATGTCGCCACCGGCTTTTTTTTCGACCCCGCTGTTTTCACTCGGAACCAAACTCGGATTGCTGCGCGAGCCGTTTATTGCGCGTTCGTCGCCCGAGGTTGAAGAGAGCGTTTCCGAGTTTGTGCGACGGCGGCTCGGATCGGAATTTCTCGACTATGCCATCGAACCGTTCGTTGCGGGCATCTTCGCGGGCAATCCCGATGAATTGTCGGTACGGGCGGCGTTTCCGAAACTGTTTACAATCGAACAACATTACGGCGGCCTGATTCGCGGGCTGATTTTTGGCGCGCGAGAACGCAAGCGGCGGCGCGAAAAATCGAAAAACAACGCCAAAAGTTTTTCCTTTGTCGAAGGCATGCAAACACTGACCGATGCGCTGGCGCGCGGTATCGCGTCTTCAGGCAGCGTTGTCGAAACGGATGCCCGTGTGACAGGCATTGCTTACGATGGGCAAGGGCATTGGACGGCGCGTGTCGTGCGTGGCAGTGGCGGCGAAGAAGCGGTGCACTGCGCCCAAAGCATGGTGCTTTCGGCGCCTGCCCACGCGACGGCGGAACTATTGGCGTCGTTGGAGGCGCCATGGGCGAACGATGCTGTGCAGGCGTTGCGCGACATTTCCTATGCGCCGGTGTCGAAAATAATCAGTGGTTGGCAGCGCGATGCGGTGGCGCATCCGTTGGACGGTTTCGGTTTTCTCATCCCGCGAAAGGAAAACAAGCGCATCCTGGGCGCCCTGTTTTCCAGCAGCATGTTCGATCATCGCGCCGATGAAAAGCATGCCGTGTTGACCACATACATCGGCGGCAAACGCGCCCCCGAACTGGCGGCAGGCGATGATGACGTTCTACAGGCGACGATGGAAACCGATCTGGCGTCGCTGATCGGTGTGCAGGGGAAACCGTTGTGGGTACGAATCAGCCGTCACCCGCAAGCCATTCCACAATACACCCTTGGGCATCTCGAACGTATGCGCCGGGTTGACGCCGTTCTGGCGCATGTGCCGGGGCTTTTTTTCTGCGCCAACTGGCGCGGCGGCATTTCGGTTGGCGACTGTGTCAGGAACGGTTGCCAGACAGCCGAAGAAACGGGAGCATTCATTGCATCTCGTTGATCCACCCACTGTCGGTTTTTTTTACATTCCGATGCTGCGAAAGCAGGCACAGACACGGGCGAAAACCAGGGCACAACCTCTGCCATGCCCGGTGTCAATGGGTCAAGTGGCTGATTATTAAGGTATTGACATTGAACAGCGTTCGAATATCACACACAGATACGAAGTTCTCAGGTATCATGGCATCGTTTTTGCATAGTTTTGAACTGCCGAACGTTTATTTGATTCAGTCGTCACACGACATAAATGCCATGAAAATGAAACTCGCCCCCGAAAGCCCCGCAGCAACCGGCAAACCATCCTGAATACGGATCAAACGCAATCCCTGCCACCGATGGCGGGGTGACCCGAAATCATTGGAGAACTCATCATGTCTCATCGTATTTTTACTATCAGCGTCGGCATTCTCACTTTTGTGCTCATTGCCTTGAGTGTAGCCAACGCATCGAATCGAGCCGCCAATCCCCCGGAAAGCGCCCAAGCCATCGAAATCATCAGCCAACCCGACAACATCGCGCAAAACGAAAAAGAAGAAACCAGCCAGAAAGCAGGGATCGGCAGAGATTCAGCCGAACACAGCGAAGAGATGAATCAACCCTAGACAGTGGTCAATTTGCAGCAGGTCGAACACAGCGAGCAATCGGCTATTTGCTCCGCAGTTTCTCCAGCGCCCGTTCAAGGATGAGTCGGTCGACAATGTCTTTGTCGCGCTGAGTTCGCTTGGTATGAATCAATCCTTCGAGATTGAGGGTTCGCACCGGCACACCTTCAAGATCAATGGTTTGTGCGTACTCCTTCAGCGTCTCAAACGTTTCTCCGCAAGCATTGAACATGATGTCGACCACGAAGGCATCTGCCACGCGGATATTTTCACCTTCCACAAACCACTGCGGATCGATGTCACGGGCCGTCTGATCAGGAAGTATCATCAGGGCTTGTCGCACCTTTATGCCTGTTTCCAGCGTTGCCGGAACCAACACATCGATGTCAGTAGTGGCACGGTGATAGCCGTGGGCGAACAAGGCGTACCCGCCGATCAGCAGATAATCAGCATTCTGTTCGTTCAATGAGGCGATGAGGGTTTTGAGATCTTCCAGTGCTGCGGGTCGGCTGTATTCTTCCATCAGGCGCGTTCCCCGGCAATTTTTGCCATTCCGGCGATAAGACAATCCTGCTGATGACAATTGGCGGCATCATGGGATTCGAAGCGATAAACGCCCTTTGGGATGAAGGTATTGTTTCCCGTCGGCAAACGATGAATCTCGTCATTGAAGCGCGCGCCTTCGATCAAGGCAACGGCGCAAGCTTCAAAGCTGATGGGGCGTTGGGTGCGTCGACCAATGATGCGCATACGGCGTGTCCTCGTTGTAAAGGTTGTGTAGTTGGGATGAGATCAGCGAATCCCGACATTTCCAAGCTTACCCACAAGCACATTATCACTCGTTATGGTTGGGTTCCGGGCAGGCACGGGAGCATGCCCCTGCGGAATGTCTGCCGTAGGGGCAGTGGTTGCCCCAGACCCCTCAGTATCATCCTTTGGTTTCCTGGAGGCGCGAGCCGGAGTCGAACCGACCTACTCGGATTTGCAATCCGGTGCATAACCGCTTTGCTATCGCGCCTCGAACCCATGTAACCAGACCGAGCGCAACCCCTGACCTTCAGCCGGGGCGGCCCAAAAGGAGGCGCATTATAAACGCGATGCCCTGCAAAGGGCAATGGCCTCACGTGGCAAGACGTGTATTGCGCAGTTTTTCTTCGTTTGTTGCGGTATCCAGTCCATAAAACATGACCAGTTGCGCGTAGACGGCGGGGAAATCGGCGCGAAGGCTCATGGGGGTCTCGAAGAAGGCTTCGGAAGCAACGGCGAAAAATTCGCCGGGGCTGGTTGTGGCGTAGGGATCGAGAATGGTGTCGATTCCGGCATTCTCCAGTCGGCACAGGCGTTCATAAGCGGCGGAGAAGGTTTTCGCCCATGTCCGCCGGGACATGCCGGGCGGCAGGGCAGGGCAGCCGGGGGCGTCTCCTCCGTTGCCCGCCATGTCGAGCTTGTGGACGAACTCATGGATAACGATGTTGACGCCGGGAGGAGATCCCTCGTCGAACCAGGCCAGTAGCACCGGCCCGTCATTGCGGGCTTCACCGAGGAGAATTTCTTCGTATTCGTGCACGACGCCTGCTTCATCCATCGTCTTTTGCGGGACGACGAAATCGCCCGGATACACCACGATGCCTATCCAGTCGCGATAGGCAGCCAGTCCCCGGTGGTTGAGAATGGGCAGGCAAGCCTGCACGGCGATCATGAGCATGATTTCATCGTTGAGTTGCAGACCGCGCGCGCCGTGGAACTCTTTTTCCGTCAGAAAGTCTTCGCTCAGGGCGCGCAGCCGGGGACGCGCCTCGTCGGGGAGCCAGTCGAGAAAGGGCAGACGCGCTTCGATGCGTGTCCATAGCCCGGCAGGCACTGGCGCGCCGAGCCTGCCGGGTAGAGTTAACCAGCGTTTCAGTTTGCCGAACATGCTTTGTTTACCTTTTATCCTTGTCTGGGTGCAGCAGGAGAAAGATAAATGATACGGAACCTTATGGGATAATCACGTACATGGTTTCCGTCAAACACGCCGTTGACCGTGATGCGGTCCTTCCCCCCATCGACCTGCTTGCCGAAGGAATGACCCAGGAGGAGCAGGTTGCCATCGAGCGCGCGCTCACGCTTGCCAGGGAGGCTTACGCGGAGCGTGTGCTCGCAACCGGAGAAGAGGTCTGGACGCATGCGCTCGGCTGTGCGCTGATCGTCTCTTCGCTGCGGCTGGACGTGGACGCCCGGATCGCCGCGCTGCTGTTTTCCATCGAGGAGTCCATCGAGGGGGCGCGAGACAGGATCGAGGCCGATTTCGGACTCCATGTCGTCAAACTGGTGGCGGGGCTGCGCAAGCTCGACGGCCTGCGAATACATACCCACGCCCACGCTTCCGAGGCTTCTGCCTCGGAGATTCGCGCCCAGACCGAAACCCTGCGCAAGATGTTGCTGGCGATGGTCGAAGACATTCGTGTCGTGCTGCTGCATCTGGCGTCGCGCACGCAGAGCCTGCGCCATTACGCCGATGCGCCGAACGAAGAGAAGCGCCATGAGGCGCGCGAGGCAATGGACATCTATGCGCCGCTTGCCAATCGACTGGGAGTCTGGCAACTCAAGTGGGAACTGGAAGATTTGTCCTTCCGTTTCCTCGAGCCGGAAACCTACAGGCGCATCGCCATGATGCTCGATGAACGTCGTTCCGGGCGCGAGGAATTTATTCGCAAGGCCATCGAGCGCCTGCACGATGAACTGGCAGCGGTGGGCATCCGGGCGGAAATCCAGGGCCGCCCCAAACACATCTACAGCATCTACAACAAGATGATCTCCAAGAAAATCAACTTTTCGGAGGTCTACGACATCCGCGCCCTTCGGGTGCTGGTCGACGAAGTGCGGGACTGCTACACGGTACTGGGCATCGTGCATCAGATCTGGCAGCCGATTCATGACGAATACGACGATTACATCTCCCGTCCCAAGGGAAACAATTACCAGTCCCTGCATACCGCCGTGTTGGCCAGCGATGGAAGGGCTCTGGAAGTGCAGGTGCGTACCCATGCCATGCACCGGCATGCCGAACTGGGGGTGGCGGCGCACTGGCGCTACAAGGAAGGCATGGGCATCGGAGCAAACGAGTACGACGACAAGATTGCGCTGTTGCGCAACCTGTTGTCGTGGCGCGACGAGGTGGCAGGTTCGAAGCAGTGGGTCGAACAGTTCCAGCTTGCTTCCCTGGGCGATACCATTTACGTGCTCACGCCGCAGGGCAGGGTGATGGACTTGCCGCGCGGGGCGACGCCGATCGACTTCGCTTATCGGCTGCATACCGATCTGGGTCATCGTTGCCGTGGAGCCAAGGTCGACGGGCATCTCGTGCCACTCAATACCCGGTTGGAAAATGGGAAGACGGTGGAAATCGTCGCAGCCAAGGAGGGCGGGCCGTCGCGCGACTGGCTGGATTCGCGTCAGGCTTACGTGGTAAGCGTGCATGCCAAACGCAAGATACGGCAATATTTTGCGGCGCTGGATGAAGCCGAAGTGCTCGCACGCGGGCGTAGTACCGTGATGCGGGAAATGCAGCGCGACGGTCATGTACACATCAACATCGAAGCTCTGGCAAGCCGCCTCGGCTTCAAGGATGCCGACTTGCTTTACCTCGCTGCCGCCAGGGGTGAGCTCGGTCCGCGCGCCTTGCAATCGGCGATGCGCGAGATGGATGCAGCCTCCGGCGCGACGGAGGCCGAAGGCGACGGCAAGCCGGAGATCGTCGTCAGTCGTTCGCGTGCCGGCAGCACCTCCGGCAAGGTGATGATCGTCGGCATGGGCGATCTGCTGACCTCGCTTTCGGGTTGTTGTAAACCGGCGCCGCCGGATGCCATCAAGGGGTTCGTCACGCGGGGGCGGGGGGTGTCGATTCACCGTGTCGATTGCCGCGATTTCCGCAATCTCGCCGAACAGCACCCCGAGCGGGTCACCGTTGCCGAGTGGGGAGAGCGAGCTTACGAAAAGGGGCAATCCACTTTCTCTGTGGATATTGTCGTTCAGGCAATGGATCGTCGGGGATTGCTGCGCGACATCTCCGAACTGCTGCTGCGCGAAAAGCTCAATTTGACGGCGGTCAACACCCAGAGCAAGCGGAACGTGGCGAACATGCGTTTCACCCTGGAAGTCGGTGGCATCGCGCAGTTACAGCGGGCGATTGCGCAGATCCGGGAGGTAAAGGGCGTTTTGGAGGCGCGGCGAGGGTAGGGCAGGCAACGCATCAGCAGTGCCCAACATAGCCAGCACTGGAAGATCCAGAATCGTCTGCATAGTCCAAACACCCGAGAACCGCCTGCATTGCCAGAAAAACCGCGTTCAGGTATAGTTCGCCCCCTTGCCGGTGTAGCTCAGTTGGTAGAGCAGCGCATTCGTAATGCGAAGGTCGACAGTTCGAGTCCGTCCATCGGCACCATAAAATCAAAGGGTTACGCAGACGCAACCCTGGTGAAAGCGGGGGTGCGGCGCAGTATCTGCCAGACTGCCCGCGTCGGCATCGCCAGTCCGGTTGCCGCGACCAGTGCTCTGCCACCATGTGCCCAGATGACGTACCGAGCGCCGAGTCGGTGCGCTGCGCCGTGGCCGAGCGCGTGAAGCATCAGGCAACTGACGGCGAAGCCCGCGCATTGCCTCAGCGCGGCAAAATAACCAGGTGAAAGAAGTTTTCGAGTTCCCGATGAATTCTCTCTGACTGCATGCCGCTCCTCAGATGATCCGTGACTTGCACGGAATAGCGGCACCATTGTTTGCTGCTGTGCTGGGCAATGGTGCGTGCTCTTTCCTTGAAGACGGGGTAGGGCATCTGTCTGGCTTCCTGCAACTCTTCGAGGCCAGGTATGACTGAGGCGCTGTCTACATGCATGCGAGGCAGAGTAAGGGGCTTGATGGCGATTTTTTCAGGGCGCCCCGGATGCAATTCAATGGCAAGCAGGGGTTGAACCTTGCTCGCAGCATCGAACCAGCAGGGCGGGGCGACACTGACGTCCAGGCGTTCACGCAAAAAAGCGATTTGCGCACGCAGGGCGCGCGGGTCGCTCTTTTCTTCCGCGCCGCTCGCGTCCTGTCTGTCCAGTGTTGTAAGCAACCATTGCTCCCACGCGGATTCCTGGCCCGGCACGGACATTACCCCAAGTTCCCGAAAAACCAGAGATTCGATACTTTGTCTTATGTCGATAGCAGCCTGCACGCGGGAGGCAATCTCAGCGTCCGAGTATTTGTCGGGTTTCTGGCCGGGGGGGGCGGCAGAGAGCAACGCCTGCTCCAGGCGTGCGCGCAGTTCGAGCGCCGAAATCAGCGCCTCTTCGCTCGTTCCGTCCAGGACGGGGGTTCTGCTTGAGTGCGTCAGCACTTTCCTTAATTCGGTGATCCCCTTCTGTTGCGCTTCGAGTTCACGTATCCGTCTCTTTTCGATGGAAAGTTCCGTCGACTGCGCACCCTCGGGGCTGGCATCCGTCTGCGGGTGTTTATCCTGAGAGGTAAGCTCCGCGCTTACGTCGGAAGACATCCGGACGAACAGGATCAGCAGAAAAAAAATGAGAAAGAACGCGATTCCCGTCAGGGAAAACCTGAAAACGCTGTCGTTGCCTCTATACATCGGTCGCTCGTTTCAAAAAAGGTCGTCCCGTTACTGTTTGTGGGTCTTGCCGCTCATCTCTTCCTGAATAAACCGTCGCATCGCTATGAGCGTCTGCTTGAAGAGATCCCTGTTCGATTGCTGGATGCTGGTCTGCTGCTCGGAGAGTTGGTGCAGAATGTTGGCATGCTGCTCGGCAAGTTGGTGAGTCTGCGCTTGGAACGTGGACGTTATTCCCTCTTGCTGCAAGCGGCTGGTTTCGATGATCTGCTTCTCTTCTTCCTGCATCAGACGGATGGCTTCGATGATTGGCTGCATGGTCTGCTGTAAGACCTGTCCATGCGTAGTAATTGCAGACGACATGTCGCCGTATTGTTCCTGACTGGTTTCAAGCTGTTGACGACTGGCTTTAAGCTGTTCGGCCAGAGCTTTACCCTGCTCTTTGAGCTCGGTCGACATGATGTTGGACTGTATCTGACTGGCTTCGATCTGTTGCTGATTGGTTTTAAGCTGTTCGGCCAGGGCTTTACCCTGCGCAATGACTGCGTTGGACATGTCGATGCGGTTGGATTCGAGCGCCTGTCCCTGCTTGATCATCCTGTCGGACACTTCGGCGTATTGCTTCAGACTGGTCTGCATGTGCTTCATCAGCGCCTGGGTTTGAGCCGAGACCATGCTCGAAATCCCCTCCTGCTGCGATTTATTGTTCTCACTTTGCTGGGCCAAAGAGGCAATGACCGCCTCCGAGGTTTCGGCGTATTGTTTCTGGCTGTCTTCGATACGCGCGGCCATGTCGGCATACTGTTCCTGACCTGCCTCGATCTGCTGGACCAGCACTTGAGTCTGGGCAGCGAGCAAGTCTTTCATGTTTTGGGCCGCGTCGAAGTATTGGGCCAGGGTATCTCCCTGAAGGCGAATTCTCTCCAATATTTCGGCCTGTTGCGCCCTGGATTCTTCGGCATTCTGCCCTTGGACAAAGATTGCGTTGAAGACCTCGTCAGATTGTTTTTTGTTGTCTTCGATCTGGCTGGACAATGCCTGATTGTGGGTAAACAGTGTTTGATTCTGTGCGGCAATTGCGGCGGCAATTGCGGCCGACATTTCGGACAGTTGTTCATGGCTGTTATCGACATATTGCCCCAGTGATTGGGACTGGGCTTCATGTTGTCTGTGGAGGCTTTCGACGCTCTTGGTCAAGGACTGTCCCTGGGCATGGAGGGTTGTCGATATGTCGTTGTATTGTTGAAGCAGCATTTCGTTTTGAGCAGTAATCGCGCTCAGGGTATCGGCATGTTGTTGCTGGTTGGTTTCCACCTGGGCAACGACGGCGCCTGACACGTCGGAGTACTGGTTGCGGATGTCCTCGACGAACTGCCTGAGCGCCTTGCTCTGGGCGGCAAAGTCAGCTTGCTGTTGTCGGGAGGATTCGCTGTTCCGGGACAACTCCTTGGTATGGGTAGCGATGGCGTTGGAAATTTCGGCGTGCTGCTCCTTGTTGCTTTCGACGTACTGCTGCAAAGCCTCGGATTGCACGATGACGCTCTCGACGAGTTGCTCAAGTTTATCGTGCCGTTGCATGTCGGCTTCGATCCGCGCGGCCAGTGCTTGTCCCTGCGCAATGACCGAGGACGATAGTTCGTCGTATCGTTCGCGGCTCATGTCGAACTGTTTTCCAAAAATTTCACTCTGCGTCATGAAAGTTTCGCTCTGTGCCATGATCGCGGACGAGGCGTCGAGCAATTGTTTCTCGATGTATTGCCTCAGCGTACTGGTTTGATCGGTCTGCTGTTCGCCCAAGGCAAGCACTGCGCCAGACAGTCCCGCGAGCAGTTCGCCCTGCGAAACGATGGCATCCGATGCTCCGAGATGCTGCTTCTGGCTGCTTTCGACATAATGGGCCAACGCTTCGGTCTGACGTTCCAGCGCCTTTGTCTGACGGCCCAGATTCTGTGCCTCGGACTGGACTGCGGCCAATAGCTGAGTTTGCTGCTCGACGTTCTGGTTCAGCACCATGCCCTGGGCCGAGATTTCAGCCAGCGCCGTGTCGTGCTGCTGCTGACTGGCTTCGGCGTACCTGTTCAACGCCTCGGTCTGGGCGGAAACCACGTCGGTTGCCTCGGTGTAACGCTGGGTGCTGGCGTCGATGTGCCTGACCAGTGCCTCGGTCTGTTTGGTAAATGCAGTGGCCTGTTGTTGCCGGTTGTTTTCGAGAGTCTCGGTCAGGATTCGGCTCTGGGTAATCGACATTTCGGACAATTCGGCCTGCTGCCTGGACAATTCCGCCTGCTGCTTGACCTGGTGTGCCAGCGCCTCGGTCTGGGCGGAAACTGCAGAAGAAATCCGTATCTGTTCATCTATGTTCTGTTTCAGCGCCTCGCTTTGGGTCTGCACTGTGGCTGAGGTGTCGGCATGTTCCTTGCGGCTGATTTCGATCTGTTCGGTCAGGGCGGATCCCTGGGCAACGAGCGCGTTGAACATTTCGGATTGTTGCTGTTGGTTAACGGCAACATAGGAGGACATGTCTCTGGCCTGAGAGGTTACTGCGTCCGACATTTCGGTGTATTGCTTGCTGCTGAGTTCGATATGCTTGTTCAGCGACTCGCCCTGGGTCTTGATCGAGACGATCATTGCGTTTTGCTGCTGCTGGCTGACTTGCACGTAATTGCTCAGTTTTTCGGTCTGAGCCACGACCGCATCCGAGACCTGGTCGATGTTGTCCTGCGTGGAGTTCAGGGATTGGGCAATGGCTTCCATCGTCTCGACATAGCCCCTGCTGTTGGCGAGGAGGTTTTCCTGCTCCTTGGCCAGTTGGATGACATGGCCCAGCGTTTCCCCGATTTTGATGGAGTTATCGCGCACTTCATGCAGGGCAGGGCGGACATTGCTCAGGGAGTCGTTAACGTTCTGGGTCAGGGACACCAGGTTTTGTGTTGTTTGCGTGATGCTGACCTCAAAGTCCTTCATCGGTTTTTTGAGTACGTTGATGAAGTATTCGTCGGGGAACAAGATGCCTTCCTGTACGCGCTTTTCAATCGCTTTCGAGTAGCTTTCGATGGAATTTGACAGCTTCTTGCCGGCGACCTCGATGTTGGTCATGCTCCGGGTGACCGTGTCCCTGTTCGATTGCGCCAGGTCATTGAGGGATTGGGTGATTTCCTTGATGTATTGGTTGGCCACGTCCTTGATGTCGTCGGAGACCACCGTCACTGCCTCACCGGCGCTGTTGGAGATTCGCGCGGTGACTTCGTTGGAGGCTTTCGTGACCCTGGAGATGTAATCCTGCAGTACCTCCAGCGCCTTCTCCAGTTGCCCCTGTAGCTTGTTTGTGGTGCTGTGGACGCTTTTATTGGTGTTCTCTATTGCGTCGGCGAGGCTGGGTTTGAAACCGACGTAGTAGAGCCGGGCAATGAGACCGAGGGCGGTACAGGCAAGGGCTGCCCCGAATTTCTGCACAATAACAAAAAGTTGCTGGGTGGAATCCTGCATGTCGTACAAACAGGCGGCAAGCGAGATGATGGTGGCAATAAAGCCGAGGTAATAGCACGAATCGCCGAAACTCTCGTCCGTGAGTTTCTGCTTGCTGGTAGCCTCTCCCTGTCGGCGGGTTGCCTCTCCCAGTCCGATGTACGCACCTACGACCAGCAGTGGAACAAACAACCAGTACATGAGATCGGTCCAACTGAGCATCACGCCGATCACTGCTGTGAGAACCAATATGACAACTGCAAGAAGAAAGAGGTGTTTGGCGTTCATGATCCCGGCTTTTGAGTCACTCCGCCCTGAAGACGGAGATTGAGTTCGACACGTATCCAACATTCAACTGACGCCGAATCGAGGTAAACAGGCGTTCCAGCAAGTAACGTTAGCGGAAAAACGGCTCGTCCGGAACCACCCTGGAAAACATTATCGGTTTTTCGGTTTCCAAAAGTCGTTGCGGCGCGACTCGCATCGCGGCAGGCAATTGTCTGCTCCGTTGTTTGACGTGCGCGCCGGACAATAAACTTGCCATTTTTCCGAAAAATGAATCAGCAATTCATGAACGATAGTCGGCGTTGATTTTCACATAGTCATATGAGAAATCGCAGGTCCAGACCGTGGCTTTAGCCTGACCACGTGCGAGATCGACGCGCACGGTGAGTTCGGGGTGCTTCATGATCCGCGCGCCGGCCTCTTCGGTATAGTCCGCCGCGCGACCTCCATGTTCGGCGACCAGGGTTTCTTCTTCCGGATTGCCGAGCCAGAGCCGCAGCCGTTCCACGTCGAGATCGTCGATGCCTGCGTAGCCCGTTGCGGCAAGGATACGCCCGAGATTGGGGTCGGACGCGAAAAAGGCGGTCTTGACCAAGGGCGAGTGCGCTATGGCGTAGGCGATACGGCGGCATTCTTCGTGGCTTGCGCCGCCTTCAACCTTGATGCTCATGAATTTGGTTGCGCCCTCGCCATCGCGGACGATGGCTTGCGCCAGCCGGATGGCAACCGAGGTGAGCGCGCGGGCAAGCACGCGGGCTTCATCGCTGTCAACATCCGTGATTTCGGCGTTGCCGGCCTGACCGGTGGCGATCATGATGAAAGAGTCGTTGGTCGAGGTGTCGCCGTCGACGGTGATGCTGTTGAACGATGCGTCCGCAGCTTTTCGGGTGAAGACTTCGAGCAGGGAGGGGGCGATCGCCGCGTCGCAGGCGACGAAGCCGAGCATGGTCGCCATGTTCGGGCGGATCATGCCCGCGCCCTTGGACATGCCGGTGACGGTGATGGTCCTGCCGTCGAGGACGACTCGTTCCGAGACGGCCTTGGCAATCGTGTCGGTGGTCATGATCGCGTGCGCGGCATCGAACCAGGAGTCCGACCGCAAGTCGGCCATCGCGTGCGGGAGTCCCGCGAGCAGGCGTTCCATCGGCAACGGTTCGAGGATGACGCCGGTGGAAAACGGCAACACCTGACGGGGGTCGATAGAGAGGATTTCCGCCAGCGCCTTGCAGGTGGCGCGGGCATCGCTCAATCCCTGTTCGCCGGTTCCGGCGTTGGCGTTGCCAGTGTTGATGACCAGCGCGCGAATGTTCCCGCTGGCCAGGTGTTCCCGGCACACCATGACCGGCGCGGCGCAAAAACGGTTTTGGGTGAAAACGCCCGCCACCCGGCTGCCGGGGGCCAGTTCGATGACCGTGAGGTCATTCCGGTCGGTATAGCGGATGCCCGCCTGCGCCACGCCGAGCCGCACGCCGGGCACGGGCGTGAGCTCAATGGGGTTGGGAGTCTTCAGATTGACGGCCATGATCGTCTTGAAACCGTCAGTTCAGTTTGCCGTGACAATGCTTGTATTTCTTGCCCGAGCTGCAAGGGCAGGGGTCGTTGCGCCCGACTTTCGGCCCGGCCGTTGCCGGCATGCGCTTGGCCGTTCCGGCGGAGGCGAGGGCTTCATCGTAATCGGCATGTTGGTAGCGAACGTTTCTGGCCTGGGACGGAGCTTCAACGGCTGCCAGTTGTTCTTCGGCAGTCTCGGTGCGAATCTGGACGGTGAGAAGCAGGCGGGTGGTTTCCTGGCTCCAGGCATCGACCAGGTTGCCGAAGAGTTGGAACGCCTCGCGCTTGTATTCCTGCTTGGGATTTTTTTGCGCGTAGCCGCGCAGATGGATGCCCTGACGCAGCAGATCGAGCGCGGCCAGATGCTCGCGCCAGAGGTTGTCGAGGCTGTTGAGGGTGACGTTGCGCTCGAACTGATGCCAGCCCGCCGGGTCGACCAGGGCGATTTTCTGCTGATAGGCGGCGTCCGCCGCCTCGACGATGCGCTTGAGAATGGCGATGTCGTCGACGGAAGCATCGGCCTTGCTCCATTCCTCAACCGGCATCTGTAGCAGGAAGTCGGCTGCCAGCGCCCGTTCGAACGCGGGAATGTCCCATTGTTCCTCGATGCTTTCTTCCGGGACGTACACACGGAAAAGATTCCTCATCACTTCATGGCGCATGCCGCGCACGGTGTCGGCCACATCCTCGCTTTCGAGCAGTTCGTTACGATTCTTGTAGATGACCTTGCGCTGATCGTTGGCAACGTCGTCGTATTCGAGCAGTTGCTTGCGGATGTCGAAGTTGCGCTGTTCCACCTTGCGTTGCGCCGATTCGAGCGAGCGCGTCACCATCGCGTGTTCGATGGCTTCGCCCTCGGGCATTTTCAGCCGCACCATGATGGCGTTCAGGCGTTCCCCGGCAAAGATTTTCAGCAGCGGATCTTCCAGTGAGAGATAGAAACGGCTCGACCCCGGATCGCCCTGCCGCCCGGAACGTCCACGCAACTGGTTGTCGATGCGGCGCGATTCGTGGCGCTCGGTCCCGACGATGTGCAGGCCGCCTGCTTCAATGACTTTGTCATGAACGATCTGCCATTCGGCGCGCATGGCCTCGATGGTCGCATCCTTTTCGGATTCAGGCTGCTCCCCTGCGCGAACGGCGGTCACTTTCTTGTCGATGTTGCCGCCCAGCACGATATCCGTTCCCCGGCCCGCCATGTTGGTGGCAATCGTCACCTGACCCGGCAAACCGGCCTGTGCGATGATTTCGGCTTCGCGCTCGTGTTGTTTGGCATTGAGCACTTCATGCCGGATTTTTTCCTTCTTCAGAAGATTGGAGAGAAATTCGTTGTTCTCGATGGAAGTCGTGCCCACGAGCACCGGCTGACCGCGCTCGACGCAATCGCGGATGTCTTCGATGACGGCCGTCCATTTTTCTTTCGCGGTGCGATAGACCTTGTCGTTGCCGTCTGATCGCTTTGAGGGGCGATTGGTGGGAACCACGACTGTTTCCAGCCCGTAGATCGAATGGAATTCGTAGGCTTCGGTATCGGCCGTGCCGGTCATGCCCGCGAGCTTCCCGTACATGCGGAAGTAGTTCTGGAAAGTGATGGATGCGAGCGTCTGGTTTTCGGACTGCACCTTGACGCCTTCCTTGGCTTCGACCGCCTGATGCAACCCTTCGGACCAGCGTCGCCCCGTCATCAGGCGGCCCGTGAATTCATCGACGATGATGATTTCGTCGTTCTGCACCACGTAGTGCTGATCCTTGTGGAAGAGGGCGTGGGCGCGCAGGGCGGCGTACAGGTGATGCACGAGCAGGATGTTGGCCGGATCGTAGAGTCCGGCTCCGTCGGCCAGCAGTCCCGTCTTGACCAGCCAGCCCTCGGCGGATTCGTGTCCCTGTTCGGTGAGCAGCACCTGGTGGGCCTTGAGATCGACGGTGTAGTCGCCGGGCACGGTGATGTTGTCGCCTTCGCCTTCCTGACGCTTCAGGCGCGGGGCGATTTCATTCATCTTTACGTAGAGTTCCGTGTGATCCTCGGCCTGACCGGAGATGATGAGCGGCGTGCGCGCCTCGTCGATGAGGATGGAGTCCACTTCGTCGACGATGGCGTAGGGCTGCCCGCGCTGTACCCGGTCGACGGGCGAATAGACCATGTTGTCGCGCAGGTAGTCGAAACCGAATTCGTTGTTGGTTCCGTAGGTGATGTCCGCCGCGTAGGCTTTCTGTTTCTCGTCGTGGGAGAGGCGCGTCAGATTGCAGCCCGTCGTGAGACCGAGAAAGTTGTAAATTTGCCCCATCCATTCCGCATCGCGGTTGGCAAGGTAGTCGTTGACGGTGACAATATGCACACCCTTGCCGGGCAGGGCGTTGAGGTAGGCCGCCAGCGTGGCGACCAGCGTCTTGCCTTCGCCGGTGCGCATCTCCGAAATCTTGCCCGCATGGAGTACCATACCGCCAATCAACTGGACATCGTAATGGCGCTGACCGAGGGTTCGTTTGCCCGCTTCCCGCACCACGGCGAACGCCTCCGGCAGCAGTGCGTCGAGCGCCTCGCCCTGTGCGAGTCGCTGCCGGAATTCGACGGTTTTGGCAGCGAGCGCCTCGTCGGACAGCGCCGAGAGCGAGGGCTCGAATTCGTTGATACGCGCCACGGTACGGGAATACTGACGGATCAGGCGATCGTTGCGTGAACCGAATACTTTTTTGAGCAGGCCAGTGAGCATGGAATAGGATCAGACGATATAGGGAAACAAGTAGTTTATCATGTCGATGCCCGCCCGCCCGGAGTAACACGTTCGATGAGTGCTCTGTTACATCGTTTCCTTGGAAGCGATGCGCAACTTTCCCGTCTTCAGGATCACGCTGCCCGTCTCGGGCGGCTGCAACGTGTGCTCATTGCCGCCCTTCCGGCACAATGTGCCAATGCCTGTCACGTTGCCAATCTGAAGGAGGAGGTGTTGACGATCAGTGTCCGTGGCAGCGCCATCGCGGTGCGGCTCAAGCAGATGATTCCCTCCTTGCTCGATCATTTTGCCCGCGCCGGTCATCCCATGCAGCGCATCCAGATCAAGGTGGGGTTGCCGGAGCCTGCGCCTGTGCAGCGCGCCTCTTCGGCCAGAGTCATTTCGACTGCCGCGCGCGCGCAAATCGGCGCCTTTGCCTCCACCTTGCCGGTGGACGCGCCGTTGCGCGCCTCGCTGGAAACCCTGGCGCGGCGCTCATTGCTCCCCGAGTCGGAAGCATGAGCATGAAACGCATCCATTTCCTTTGCTCGGGTGTAATTGCGGTCATGGCGCTGGCCAGCCTGACGCTTTTCCCCGATATGGCTTGTGCGGCGACTCGCACAGAGAAAAAAATAGTCATCCCGGAAGACCTGACGCACCCGTCCTTCAAGACCCTGACGGTCGGTATCTGTCCCGGCGGTCATAACGAGAAGGAAAAGGAGGAGGAGTGGAGGAAAACTCCCAGCAAATGTTCCCGCGCGCAATTGATGTATCCGTATTACAAAAAAACGCCCTGGATGAATGAGTTGATTGCCCGATCCATCATTCTGCCGATGCTTGCCGAGCGGCTGGACGAAAAACCGGCCAGCAGAGGCGGGGAAAATCTCTATAAGGGCAAACTGATGGATGTCGTGCGAAAAGGCGGCGAACGTGGCAGCGTGGAAAAGCCCCCACCGATCGAGTTCACTGCGAAACTGTCGGGCTATGAGAGCAGTTCCATTTCGCCGGCAGGGTTGCCGAGGCCGGAGATGTTTGGGCCATATCTGCAATTCATGCTTACCCAGGAAATGAGACAGCAATACGATACCCATCCGGCGGGACCACTGGTGGGTTTCGTCGTGATCGATATCCGTTCACGCAGGATTTTGACCATTGACGATCTCATTCTGCCCGGTCAGGAAAAAGTCCTCGAGAATCTCCAGCGAACAATTTTTCGCACCTGGATGAGAACGGAACGGAGTTTGCCGAACGAGGCCATCAAGGCGCATTATGCCAATCCTTCACATGCCTTTTTTCCCTTGAACAGGAATTGGCGCATTGCGGAAGGCGGGCTGATGTTTCGTTTCGCCACTTATGAAGTCGGCCCACGCCCTTTCGGTTCGCCGGAAATCTTCCTGGAAAAGAAGCGTTTGGGCAGCATCATCCAGCCGGACATCCTGAAACAGATTCCCGACATGGAACTGACGGCAGGCAATTGACGGTGGCGGTCAGGCCGTTTCCGCCAGCAGTTTTTCGAGCCGCGCATGCAACTCGTCGAAATCGGGTTTGCCCAGATATTCGCGGACGATACGGCCCCGGCGGTCGATGAGAAAAGTCGTCGGCGTCATCCGAACACCGTTGAAACCGAGCGCCGCCTTGCCGTCGGCATCCAGAGCCACCTTGAACGGCAGCCTGGCTTTCTCGGTATAGGCGCGCACCTGCTCCTCCGGATCGTAATCCATCGCCACGGCGATGGTCTCCAACCCGCGCATGGCGAATTTTTCGTGAGTCCTGATCAGATCCGGCATTTTTTCGATGCAGGTCGTGCAGGTCGTAGCCCAGAAATTGACCAGTACCACCTTGCCGCGTAGCGCAGCGGTGTCGAACCGTTCGCCTTGCAGAGTGGTGAAGCGCACATCGGGGGCAAGGGGTTTCTCGAAGTAGACGAAAACGCCCGCAACGATGAGGGCTGCGGCGACCAGGACGGCGAGGATGCGGGGTTTCATGCGGCAAATGTCCTATGTTTCAGATGATACATGTTCAGGAAAACCAGAAGGAATCAAGCATCCAGGTCGACATCGCCGAAATCGACTTCAAGCCCTGCCTTGATGGACAAAACGACAACCTCTTCCGGATAAATCCGGTACAAGATCGCGTACCCATACCTGCCGAATCTTACATGACAATGGCGGATGTCGGGATCGTCAAAATCATCCGCCTGCCGAGATGCCTGAGGGTTTTCTGCAACCCCCTCCAATGATTTCCCGATGGTAGCGAATGCTTTTTGAGCGGCGACCATTGCGCCTCGAGCGTCGAGAAAGCGGGCAAGCCGTAAAAGATCGGCGCTGGCTTTCCGGGTCAGGCGCAAGCTCAAACGTGGCATGCGGGCATATCCACGATTTTCTCGCTTGCGTTACATTCATCCATCCACGCCTTGATCTCATCGAGCGTAAGATGCAGACCCGTTTCCTCGTAATCACGCATGGAGTCCAAAACCTCACGCTGAAAGGCGGCACGACGTTCTTCTGCATCGACGAATTTTTCGATGGCTTCTTTCATGATCGAATTCGCCGAACGCCTCTTGCGCTCGGCTACCGTTCTGACGCGTTCTCGAAGCGGTGCGTCCAGACGAACGCACACAAAGGCGGATGCCTTGCCACTGGGTGGACGGCCAACACGACTGGATTGCTCCATGACGAACTCTCCGGGTATCACATTAATATAAAAATGATACCATGCAGGAGAGAGTCGGGGTGAGCTGCTTGCCGGGGTTTTAGCCCATCAACCCCGTTTCTTGGCCGCAGCAGCCTTGTAGTCGAGCTTTTCCTTGATCCGCGCGGACTTGCCGGAACGGCTGCGCAGGTAGTAGAGCTTGGCGCGGCGCACGTCGCCACGGCGCTTGACCTCGATTGAGGCCAGTAGCGGGGAATAGGTCTGGAACGTCCGTTCAACGCCTTCGCCGGAAGAAATCTTGCGCACGATGAAGGAAGAATTGAGGCCACGGTTGCGCTTGGCGATCACTACGCCCTCGTAGGCTTGCAGACGCTCGCGCGCGCCTTCCTTGACCTTGACCTGCACCACCACGGTGTCGCCGGGAGAGAAGTCGGGGATGGTCTTGTCGGNGNTCAGCCGGGTGATTTCTTCTTGTTCGAGTTGCTGGATCAGGTTCATGTTCATGGACTCCATGTCGTTCAGTGGCCNGTGGCCTGACGGGCAGAGCAGGCAAGGCCTGATGCGCGCGGTTTGTCATTGGAAANTCGGCTCAATTCAGATTGANGCACGAGTCTTCCTGTTGTGTTCCTCCCGGAATTCTTCCAGGAGGCGCGATTCTTCCTCATTTACCCCCCTTTGCGCAAGCAGGTCGGGGCGGCGCAGCCAGGTGCGACCCAAAGCCTGTTTGAGCCGCCAGCGGCGAATATGGGCATGGTTGCCGGAGAGTAGCACTTCCGGAACCCGTTCGTTCTCGAAAACTTCCGGTCGTGTGTAGTGCGGACAATCGAGCAATCCGGCCACGAAGGAGTCTTCCTGCGCCGATCCGGCATCGTTGAGCGCGCCCGGCAACTGGCGCACGATGGCGTCGATGAGCGCCATTGCTGCCAGTTCGCCGCCCGACAGGACGAAGTCGCCGAGCGATATTTCTTCATCCACTTCACGGTCGAGCAGGCGTTGGTCGATGCCTTCGTAGCGTCCGCAAAGCAGGATCAGGCCCGGCAGTTGAACCAGTTCCAGGATTTTGGCGTGCGTAAGCGGCGTGCCTTGCGGCGACAGGTAAATGACCGGGCCGGAAACGCCCTGCGCACCGATTTGTTCCTGCCGCGCCCGCGTGATGGCCTGTGTCAGGGGTTCGGCCAGCATCACCATGCCGGGGCCGCCTCCGTAGGGGCGGTCATCGACCGTGCGATGGGCGTCGTTCGTGAATTCGCGCGGATCGTGGAAAACGAGGCGGTACAAGTCGTGTTCCATTGCCCGCCGTGTGATGCCGCTGCCGGTGAGCGCGGCGAACATCTCCGGGAAGAGGGTGATCGCGTCGTAGCGGCGCGTGCTCATGGGCATCGGTGCGATTTCCCTTTCCTGCATGGCCGTCTCACCAGTCTTTCTGCCAGGCCGTGCGGATCGACCGGGCGGCAAGGTCGACATCCAGCACGTAAGCGGCCACGAACGGAATCAGGCGTTCCGTGTCGCCGTCCTGCACTTGGAGTACATCGTGCGCGCCCGTGGAAAGCAGGCCCGTGACTTCGCCGAGCGGCTCGCCCGTTTCATCGCGCACGGTCATGCCGACGAGATCTCCCCAGTAGTATTCGTTTTCTTCGGGTTGGGGCAGGGATTCGCGCGGCGCAGCAACGTACCAGCCGGAAAACGGCTCCGCCGCGTTGCGATCGGCAACGCCTTCGAGGCAGGCAATCACCCCCTTGCCGTGCGCTTGGCAATCGCGCAGCGCGTACCGCGCCCATTGCTCGTCGGGCGTCTCGGACTCGGGAGCCAGCCACCAGTGAGACATTTTTGCCCACGACAGCGGATCGTCGCCGAAGGGTTGAATCTTGAGCCAGCCCTTGACGCCGAAAGGGGCCGCGATGCGCCCCAGCACGACCATGCGAACCGCGCCGGATCAGGCAGCCGCTTGCTGAGCGGCCCTGGCGTTCTGCCTGACCAGACGGGCGACGGTCGACGACAGGGTTGCGCCATTCTGTGCCCAGTAGGCCAGACGCGCGGTGTCGATGGAAAGCGATTGGGCCGCGCCGGAAGCGGTCGGGTTGTAAAAGCCGACACGCTCGATGAAACGACCGTCACGACGGCTTCGTGAGTCGGCAACAACGATGTTGTAGAATGGACGCTTCTTGGCGCCGCCACGGGCAAGACGAATAACAACCATTGGAGCTACCTTTTGGCAATAACACGGGAAAACAGAAGATTATAGGATTTCCGCCGTAGCAGGGCAAGCATGTTGAACGCCTGTCGGCATTGCCTCATGGTAGTCCGTTAAGTATTTGTTGCCAGACCGGGTTTGAATGATTCCCGGTAAGACAAACTTGCATAGAATGGGAAGGTATCAAAAAAACAACCTGGCACGATCGTATGACAGACGAGCATTCCGCCGATCCCCTGCAAGACGTATTGTCCTGGCTCTCCAGCGAACCGGGCGACGATCTCGATGTCGAACTGTCGGAATTGAGCCATTGCATCGGAATCATCGCCTCGGCAGCCGAATCCATGCCGATTCCGCAACGCCAGGAATCGCTCGGCTTGCTCTGTCAGCGCGCCAATGATGTTTGTGGGCGTTTTCGCCCCGGTTTGCTGGCGCGCCCGCTGCCGACTCCCAGCGAATTGCATGCCAGGGCGTTCGGCCTGATCGAATCCCTTCTTGGCCTTTCCAGCCAGTTGCGGGCGCTCTACGACAATATGCGGCATCGCAAGCTCCTGGCCCGGCAGGCGGCCGGGGCGGTCGAGTTGTGCAATTTTTCCCTGGTGGTGCTTGGCGAAACCTATCTCCTGAGCACCCTGCTCGGAGCGGCGGCTCCGTTCGGTTTGTGGCAGCGCATCCATGATGCCTGGATTTCCTCCGGTCAGTACGAACGCCTGAAAGACGACTCGGTCGAACCACAGCCGTCGAAGGTCAATCTGCTCTACAAGCGCCTGCTGACCATGTCGGTGAGTCAGACGGAGAGTCTGACGACACGTGAGCAGCAATGGCTGTTCGACTACCTGGAGACCATCGGTGGCGATCTGGTGCTGGCGCCCGTTCCCCTTCCGCACGATACATCGAGCTATTGGTTCGATCCGAACCAGGACATGTCCCCCGTGGCCTGTGTGCGGCGGTTGCCGGAAAAGGGGTGCGAGGCCGTCTTTTTCAGCATGCAGGAAATCGTTCACCGGATCGGCGTGCAGATTCTCTGGCTTGAAAAGGGGTTGCTCGATCTCGACGTGAGCGCGCGCAAGAGCGGCGACAGCGAAATTCTCGAAGTGGGTTCTGCCATTTTGCCCCTGGGGTTGACCCCGGTCGAAATCCTTTCCCTGCTGCGTCGGCTGCGCGAGCAATGGTCGACAGCTCCCGAACGCACCGAGACGCGCATCCGCCAACATTACACGGTACAGGTCTGCGTCGGTCTGAAAAACGTGTGGGCAATGGGGCGTAACGCCCCGGTTGCGGCAGACGAATGGACCGTCTACAACGAGAGTCCCGGCGGCTATGCCATCTTGTGCGTTGGAGGCGTGCACCGCAGCCTCTCGGCGGGAGCGGTCGTCGCCTTGCGACGCGAAGCGTCGCAGGAATGGACTGTTTGCATGATTCGTTGGGTGCGAACCGATACTCCGCAACAGATCGAACTGGGTTTGCAGGCGCTCGGGCGGGGTTATACTCCGGTGTTGATCTGCTTCCGTGGCAACGATGCGCTGGCCCCGGCCCTGATGATGCAGCGGGGCAAGGGGGCCCATGAGCACCGCGCCCTCGTGACCGAGGCGGGCACCTACGTCTCGAACCAGTTCGTGATGATGCACGAGGCTGCCGGAAACCTGTATCTCGCCCAGGGTTCGGCGTTCGGACTCGACATGCAGACGGCCACCATCGAGATTTTCCAGTTCGAGGTCGATCCTTACGCCAAGTGATCGCGGTTGGAAACCAACGCGGCCAGGGTCTCGTTACCGAAGCGCAATCCGTCTTCCAGGCGATGCACGATGCTGCCATTATCTTCCCCGCCTGGCGCCCCAATGGCGAGCTTCCATGCCTTGACATCGAGCGCGAAGCGGCGGACGACTTCGGCCAGCGGAATTTGCGACGGCGCGCGAACGAGCACCCAGTCTCCCTCATCGGTACGGCTCACCCATCCGGCTTCGGCCAGCTTGCCGAGCACATCTTCGGCGTGATGCTCGGACAAGGGCGCCTGTTCGCGCAATGCCTCGAAACTGATCGTGCAACCATCGCTTTGGGCGCGGGCCAGTTGCGTCAGTATCGTCACCGCCGCCCATGCTTCGCAGCCGGGGAAAGGCGTCACGACCCGTCGGCGTTCGGCGAAAACGGGCAAGGTTGCGGTCATCAGCGCCCCGAGCAGCACCACGATCCAGGACGAATACAGCCAGATCAGAAAAATCGGCAATACCGCAAACGTGCCGTACACCAGTGTATAGGTGGGGAACCGGGCGAGGAAAAGCCCGAAAGCGCGCTGCATCAGGAAAAACACCACCGCCGCCACCAGCCCCCCGGCCAGCGCATGCGTAAAACGCACCTTGTGGTTCGGCACGGCGTAGTACAGGAAGACGAACAGCACGCTCAACAGGAGCGGTGCCAACAGCCGGGCGGAATAGGGGCCAAGCCAGACCATATCCGGCGACCACTGCATCGACAGGCTGACCAGATAGCCCGTGGCGGCAATGCTGCCGCCGAGAATGGGCGGCCCGAGCGTGAGCACGAACCAATAGACGGTGATACGCAACAGCAGCGGGCGTGGCTGTCGCACCCCCCAGATACTGTTGAACACCTGTTCGATGGTTGCCAGCAGCATCAGTGAAGTCACCGCCAGCATGGCGACGCCGATCAGGGTCAACTGTCTCGCCTTTTCGGAGAATTCCAGCGCGTAAGCCGAGATGGCCTTGTCCGGGAGCATCTCTTCCAGAAAGGTTCGCAGAGAAGCTTCGAGATCCCCCATCCCCGGCAGTTGTCCGAAAGCCATGAACGTTACGGTGACGAGCGGCACCAGGGCGAGCAGGGTGGTATAGGTCAGACTTCCGGCAACCTGCAAACAGTGGGTTGCCAGAAAACGTTCATGGAGAAGCACGACGAAATCGCGTAGCGAATGATGGATTGTCCGCGCGGACATGTCTGGATACCGACTCGGATAGAATGTCGCGATTCTATAGGCTTCAAGGAAACCCATGCAGGCAAACGGTTTTTTTTTATCGGGACGGGCGTGCGAGTTGCCCCGCATGGTGCGGCAATGACTCCCCGCGCCTGGGGTCGATTGGAGTGCGTGGCCTTGTTGGCCCTCATCGCGCTCTGCTTGCTCTGGGAGGGCTGGCTTGCTCCACTGCGTCCGGGTGGATCATGGCTGATACTCAAGAGCTTGCCGCTCCTGCCCGCCGTGCCGGGAGTTTTGCGTGGGCGGCGCTATACCAGCCAATGGCTGTCGCTGGTGGCGCTGCTGTATTTCCTCGAAGG
The DNA here is from genome assembly GCA_009776435.1 of Betaproteobacteria bacterium. Taxonomy (GTDB): domain Bacteria; phylum Pseudomonadota; class Gammaproteobacteria; order Burkholderiales; family Rhodocyclaceae; genus WRNU01. The sequence goes on from WRNU01000001.1 coordinate 27,776, forward strand.
GGCCTGGCGTTTCAGCGACCCTGGGCTCATGGGCCTACTGGCGCGCGTGGAAATTGCGCTGGCGCTCGTGCTGTACGTGGCTGCTGTGGGCCACGCGCGCGCGACGGCGCCATCGCGGCAAAACCCCCAGGAGAAAACCGGGGAAGTCCCCTGAAAGTCGGCTCAGTCGACTTTTTCAGGGGGTAATGGCGGGAGGCAGGCTGCGCCGAACCCGAATACGGTGAGGGTTTTTTTGCGTTTCAGGTATGGCTCGAATTCACGCACCTTGCAGTCCGCCGCTCGAGCTGCTGCGTCAAGATGATTGTTTTCCGCAAGCAGCAGGAAGGATGATTGCTGCGCCCGTTTCTGCTCCACTTCCGTCTGGTTGAGGATGGGAATCGTGCGTTTGGCGTAATAAATGGAACGCCCGTCCAGGGCGACGTAGCCATACACCGGCGCATCGCGCTCCTCCGCGATCCATTGCTCGAACTGCAACAATCCTGTGTAGCGATAGTCGAATACACGCGCCTCGCCCACGGCGTAGTAGCTCGCGTAGCCGAGTGGCATGAGCAAGCCGAGCGCAGGCAGCAAGCGTCTCCACGCGGGGCGAACCGTCTCCATCAACTCGCCCAGATGTTTGCCGACAAGCAGCGCGATCAGCGGATAAATCGGCAGCATGTATTTAGGATGCTTGTCGCTGAATGCGGTGAAGATCAGCAGCGGCACGGCGACGGCGATGATCAGTGCAGTCAGTCGGGTGTCGCTTTTCCAGCGCCGCCAGGTCGCCAGCGGCGCAACCAGTATCAACAGGCTGGCGGGCAGGAAATCGGACAGTATCCACCCGAGGTAGCTGGGTAGCGGACTCGAGGCCGTACCGTATATCTTATTGAGCATGTCGCGCTGCACTGTAGCTTGCCAGATATCGAACCCCATCTGCAGGCTGACTGCCAGAAACCAAGAACTGCCCACCAGCAGCAGTATTGTCCAGCCCACCGGGTCGCGCAGCACCTGCCAGGCTCGTGTTTCCCGATAGACAAGCGCGTAGACCAGCAGCGGCAACGTGACGAACAGCAGCGCCAATGGCCCCTTGGCGAGCACAGCAAGGCCGAGCAGAAAATAACTCAACAGTATCCAGCGGCGCCCCACCTGTTCCTCTATGAAATGCAGAGCGGCCAGCAGCGCGCCGAAGCACAAGGCGGCCAGCAGCATTTCGATTTCGGCGCGACGGGCAAACTTGGCGAAAGTGGCGTTGGCAATGAGCAATTGGGCGGTGAACAGCGCCGCCCACGGGCCGAAACGCCGCAGCGCGTAGCGGTAGGCGGCAAACACCATGGCGCTGGCCGCCAACGCCAGCGGCAAACGCACCGTCAATTCGCCGACTTTACCGAACAGATGTGACGTGGCGGTGGCAAGCCAGTAAAGCAGCGGCGGCTTTGTGAGATACAGTTCGCCATTGAGGCGCGGCAGCAACCAGTCGCCGGTGGCAAACATGGCCTGGGTGGGGACGGCGCGGCGCGCTTCGTTAAGGGAAAGCAGGGCAATATCGCCCAAGCCCCAGAAAAAACAAATGAAACCGATCAACAGGGTCAGCCATGGCAACCGCCAATGCGGCTCTTGCCCGCTCGCGGTCATTGCCGCGCTGCCTTCGGGCTGAACACGGGTCTCGCGCAATCTCCGTCATTTATGGCGGAGACAAGCGAGACAAAGCGTAACAGGGAGCCGAAGGCTCCCCCAGACCGTATCGAGGAATCCCCTGCCTTCAGGCAGGGGTGACTCAAAAAGGGCACAATCATGGATAGGGCAAAGAGGATTCTTCTCGCCATCTCAGACGGTCTTCTGTTCAAGGGCAGCGCGCTTGCTGCGACGGATCAGCACCAGGTTGCGGGCATAGATCAGCGTGCCGGGCAGTTGACCGAGGATGATAACCGGTTCGGCACGGTGAATGCCGTATGTCAGCACGATCAGCCCGCCAATGAGGCTCAGATACCAGAAACTCACCGGGATGACACTTTTCTGGTGCCTCTCGCTATGTATCCACTGCACCACGAAACGCATCATGAACATGGTCTGCCCCAGCAGGCCGACAGCCAACCAGATGAGATCCACGGTATTCATTCCGTCGAAATAGGCCCGCCATTTGAGCAGCAGATAGCCGAGGTAATAGCCAAAACCGTGATCCATCTATTCCTCACTGACGACGGGATGTTTTGCGCGACGCAGCAGCCAGAAAACGCCGACCAGATCGACAATGCCGGCAGCCAGTCGGTCGAGCGTGCCGTAATTCGATGCGCCGCGCTGGCGCGGGCGGTGATTGACCGGCACCGAGACAACACTCCAGCCGCTGCGCTGTACCAGGGCGGGCAGGAAGCGATGCATGTGATCGAAATAGGGCAGATCGAGGTAGACGTCCCGGCGAAACAGCTTGAGCCCGCATCCCGTATCCGGCGTACTGTCGCGCAGGATGCGCGAGCGGACGCCGTTAGCGATCACGGAGGAAACGCGCTTGATCCAGACGTCGCGCCGCATATGCCGCCGGTTGCCGCCCGCGAGCGCAACATTTTCCGTCAGCGCGGCGATCAGCTTCGGGATATCGGCCGGATCGTTCTGGCCGTCGCCATCCAGCGTTGCGATCCATTCACCGCGCGCCGCCTTGACCCCGCTACGCACGGCCGTACTCTGGCCGCAGCTGTGGGCATGCCGGATCACGCGGAGTTCGGAATACTCGGGTTTCAGGGCATGTAGCTCCGGCCCCGTGCCGTCTGTGCTGCCATCGTTGACATAGATGACTTCATAGTCCATCAAACCGGCCAGCGCCGCGCTAATTTCTTCCAGCAGCGGACGGATATTGCCTGCCTCGTTGCGCACGGGAATGACAACGGAAAGAGAGCGAATCGGAACTGCTTGAGCGGAGACGAGAGTCGTTTCAGCATTCATGCCGTATGCGAAGGCCGACAACATGCCAGACACAACCGGCAAGCAGCCTTATATAAAAGTTGCGCGAATCGGCGCGCCCCATACAGTTTTCTATACTTAATTTATTATTATCGTCTGGATATACGGGTTTGACAAGGAGGTTTTCGTTGAATTGACAGTTGGCAGTTCGCCGAACGTTTACGGCCTCTTGTTATTGATTTCGAGTTTTGAGTCGATAACTCCGGCTGATGAAGCGAGGTTCGGCAATCCCTCGGCGCTGGTTGACGAGAACGGTAAGCAGAAAGCAGAAGTTGCACAGCAGGTTGAGAAAGCGGGGAATTTCCGGGGAGATCTCCCGCTGGGCTTCTGCTTCCACGCGCACGAGGCAGCGTATCGCCTTCTTGGCGGTGGATCGGGCCTGATGCAGTGTCGGCACAGGATCGACGCCGCGCGGGAGAACGAAGCTTTTCAGGCGATCCGGCTCTCGGGTTTCGATTTCCTGCCGGTAGTGGTCGTAGCGTTGGTGGAGCCAGTCGAGATCGTCCTCGGTGACGGCAAGCTTCCCCCGGACGGAACCATTGGCGTGCAGGGCAAGCGCCTGGAGACGGTCGAGGTCGGGGACGAGGTCGGCGAGGGCCGCGTCCGCTTCGGCGGCGGAGAGCGCCATGCCGAGTTGAGTGTTCAACTCATCGGTCGCCACCTCGTAGTCGCACAACCACGAGGTGTCATAGATGTAGGTATAGCAGAGTTCGGAACGGTCTTTGCCGGGTTTCATGGTTGCGTTTCCGTTCAGGTGGGCAGGATGATGGGAGGCGAGTGGGCCAGATCGACGTGGATGGGGACGTCGAAAGCCTCCGACAGGGCGGCCTCGGTCAGGACGGCTTCGGGCGGGCCGAAGGCGTGGATGCGGCCCTGTTTGAGCAGGCAGAAGCGATCGCAATAGCGGGCGGCCAGCGCGAGATCGTGAATGGCAAGGATGACCCCGCGCGAACCAAAGGCGTGTTGCCGCAGGGTGTCCATGATTTTGGCCTGGTAGTTGAGATCGAGGCTGGCAGCGGGTTCGTCGGCGAGGATGAGACGCGGCGTGCCCGCCAGCACTCGCGCGAGCCAGACCCGCGCCTGTTCGCCGCCGGAGAGACGGTCGATCCCTTTCTTCGCCATCGCCTCGATGCCGGTCTCCCGCATGGCTTCTCGAATGGCCGCCGCATTGCGGTCGCGCCAGGGCAGCCGCCCCAGGGCGACGATTTCTTCGACGGCAAGCGTCCAGGCGCTATCGCAGAATTGCGGCAGGTAGCCGATTTGTCGCGCCCGCTCGACGCTCGTCAGGCTGTGCAGGGGGATGCCCGCGAGGCGGATTTCGCCCTCGACGGGCAGGAGTCCGGCCAGACTCTGGAGCAGGGAGGATTTGCCCGCGCCGTTGGGGCCGATGACGCCGAGCATCTCGCCGGGAGAAAGGGCAAGGGAGACGCCCGCGAGGCGGTTCGGGAGGGTCAGGTTGCGGGCTTCGATCAGAGCCATTCTCTGCGCATTTTCCAGATGAGTCGGATGAAAAGGGGCGCGCCGATGAGGGCGGTGAGCACACCCAGGCGGATTTCGCGGCCCGGTGGCATGAGGCGGACGATGATGTCTGCGGCCAGCACGAGCGTTGCGCCGATGACCGCGGCGGGCCATAGCAGGCGATCCGGGCGGTTTTGCACGAGCGGTCTGGCCAGATGGGGGGCGACGAGGCCGATGAAACCGATGTTCCCGGCAGTCGCAACGGAAGCGCCGACCAGGATCGCGGCTCCGAGAACGATGATGCGTCCGCCTCGCCGAACGTCCAGTCCCAGGCTGGCGGCAACCTGTTCGCCGAGAGAAAGGGCGGCAAGCAGCGGGCGTTGCCACCAGATGAGGGCACTGCCGATAACGAGGGCAGGCAGGAGAAAAATGAGATGCGCCATGCCGCGTTCCGAAACGGAACCGAGCAGCCAGAAGACGAGTTCCTGCATGGCGAAGAAGTTGGGGGCGAAGTTGAGCACGGCGGCCAGCGCCGCGCCGGAAAGGGAGGCAATGGCAAGCCCTGCAAGCAGCAGCAGCGCGGGTCGTCCCGGCCCGGCAAGCCAGAGCACGAGAAGAAGCGCAAGACCCGCTCCGATCAGTCCGGCCAGCAGGGGCGCGAAGACGCCCAGCCCCGGCAAGAGAGAAAAGTAGAAGACGAACGCGGCTCCCAGGGCAGCCCCCTGACTTGCGCCGGTCAGACTGGGATCGGCGAGAGGATTGCGCAACAAACCTTGCAGGGCCGCGCCGGAGAGTCCCAGGGCTGCGCCTACTGAGAGCGCGAGCAGGGTACGCGGCAGGCGGATTTCTCCAATGACAAGAGCATTTATACCCGGCTGACCGGTCAACCAGTCGCACAACCCGGCCAGCACGGGAACATGTGCGGAACCGATGTGGATCGACAGAAAGAAAGCCGCCAGCAGCCCCAGGAGGAGGAGGGCGCTCGTTGGCGAGATTTTTTCAGTGGACATCATGGCGTGCGCGCCCTGTGTTCTTCTTCGGCTTGTCGCGCAAGCTGGTCGAGTTCCCGTATGAGATCCCAACTCCACGGGCCGGGGCATTGCCAGCGCCAGTAGTCGGTATCGAGACGCGAAGGAGGGGGGGTAAGCGAGCGCCAGAGTGGGTGTTCGGCAAAGGCGTTTGCCAATGCCGCGCCGGAAGGGGCCGCCCAGAGCACGGCATCCGGCGGATCGCGGGCGATTTGTTCGAGGTCGAGCCGCACGAGACCTTCCTCGGTCAGGTAATTGCGCCAGCCGGAACGGGTCAGGATGGCATCCTCAAAGGTGTTGCGCCCGGTTCCGATGGCGTTCGCGCCGAGCAGAAGCAAGCGTTTTTTGCCAAGCGGGCGGGCAGGGGGCGCGTTGCCGGCACGCTCTGGAGGTAATCCTGCGTGTGCAAGGAATTGGCGTTCGTAGTCGCGAACCCCTTCGAGTGTGGTCGCCAGCGGCAGGACTTCGACCCGGAAACCCAGGCGACGCAATTGCTCACGCAGCGAGATGGCTGCATATTGCCCGACTAAAATGAGATCGGGTTCATAAAACGCGATGCTCTCCGGGCTTCCGTCGTGGGAGGGCCAGGAGGTCTTGTCTTTCATCCAGGGGGCGGGGTGAAAGGATTTTTGGGCGCGCTGCATCGGGGAGAGCGCCGCAACACGTCCCTGTTCGACGTGCAGGGTCAGCAGCCAGTCCGTGCACAAGTCCAGCGAGACGATGCGCTGAGGCGCCGGGGCCTGGGAAAAGGCCACCGGCGCGATCAGGAAGGCGAGGAGGGTGATAAAACCTTTCTTCACCAGTCAACCAAAAACCTCAGTTGAAGTCATAACGCAAGCCGATGTAGAAGTTTCGTCCCTGTTCGGGATAGTTCCAGTAAATCTCGTTTGCATTGTCGAACAAATTGTTGACCTCCGTGCGTAAAGTCAGCTTGCCGAATTGCCTGCCGAAGTCGGCAAGCTCCTTTTCGAGACTCCAGTTGACGACTGTGCCGCTCGGACGGGCGAAATAGCTGTCTCCGGGGGGCAAGGATACCGTTCCGCTCCAATCCTGTGTCAGTGTCTTGCCGTAGTAGTTGGCGTTGAGGCGGCTCTTGAGCTTCCATCCAGGATGCGCGAAATCGATGCCATAGCTCGCCATCCATTTCGGCGTATTGGGCAGGGTTGTGTTACCCGCTCCGTGGTAGGCGATAAATTGCGAAGGATCCTTGTTCTTGCGCGTGGTCAGCCAGGTGAAACCAACGTATGGCCTCAGGCTGTAACCCTGCTGGAACGCCTTGCCAAGATCCCAACCCGCAGACCCCTCAAACCCGGCGATTTCCGCTTTTTTCAGGTTCTGATACTGGTACACCCAACCGGGAACGCTCACACCAATGATCTTCTCCCTCCAGTCGGAGTGAAAATAGGTCAGGCTGGCGTTGAGATTGTTCCAATCGATGTCGGCACCCAACTCCCAAGTCTTGTTTCGTTCGGGCTTGAGCGAAGTGTTGGCGATATACCAACTGTTATCACCGCCAATCTGGTAGGGCGAAGGCATCCTGAAACCGTTGGCGTAGTTGGCGCGCAGCTTCAGCCATTTGACGGGCAGATAACTGACGCCCATTGAGCCGCCGGTGTGGGTATCTTTCTGCGTATCCATCACGGTGCCAGAATTTTTGAATTTGTCGTGGCGAAGGCCAAGCGAAAAGGTCAGTTGGTCATCGAGGAGATGGAGCTTGCCGGTCAGGTAGGCGCCTGTGTCCCGCATGGTTCCCTTTGGGTCATCGCCCGTCCACGAACTGAACCCGGACAGGTCGTACTGGTATTGGTCGACCCCACCAGACAGCGTAAACCGTGAGGCGCGGTAGTTCACCTGCGCATTGAATGCCTTGATGTCCAGGGCGTTCTTATAGCTACTGAGTCCCGTCGCCGGATCGGTATCCTTTTGATCGTTTTTTCCAAAAGAATAACTGAGCGTCCAGTTCAGGTTTTTTTCCGACCCGGTATAGGAAAACGCGGTGTTTTTATTGCGTTTGAGGTAGTCGGTGTAGGGCGCGCTGGGCGTATTGCCGCTATAGGGGCGAATACCGCCGCCGGAACTCGACATCAGTTCGGACTGGGTTTCGGCCTCGTAGTGATTGATCCCGATGCGATGGTTTTTGTAGAAGGTGTAGCCGAGATCCAGGTTGTAGGTCAGGTTCTTGTCGACTGCCGTGTGATACCAACGCCGCCCGCCTTCGGTCGTGATGTCGTCACGGCTGTAATGCGTGCCGCCGAAAGAAAGGTCAAAACCGTTCACCGCGCCGCCAAAGGCGATGGTCTGGCGTTTCAGTGAATCGCTGCCGATGCCGACTTCAACCGATGCAAACGGTTTGTCGGCCTCGCCACGCCGGGTAACGATGTTGACGATGCCGCCCATCGCGGAAGAACCGTACTGAACCGCCGAGGGGCCACGAACGATTTCGACACGTTCGACGTTCGCCAGACCCGCAAGCGCCAGGTTACTCATGCCGATCCGGCGACCGTTCAGCAGGATCAGCACCTGGTTGGTCACCTCGTTGGCCATAGACAGGTTGCCCATGCCGCGAATCTGGACGTTGCTGGTATCGCCCATCGTCACGACATGAAAGCCATGCTGCACCATCAGATCGGCGACCGACGTTGCGGTCGAGGCTTTGATGTCTTCCGAATCGATGATCGTGACGTTGCTGCTGATTTCGTTTTTGTTTTCCTGGATGCGGTTTGCGGAGACAACCACGACTTCAAGGGTCTCGGACGCCACGGGGGGGGTGGAATTCTCCGGCGATTCGGGCGAAGCCTGGGCAAAGGAGGGCAGGGGAAAAAAGAGGGCAGGCAGGCATAGAGCGGCTGCCGGTAGAAGTTTGCGCGCGAGCATGGCGATCTCCGTCCGGCCCGCGTCCCCGCAAGCCGGAATCATCGTGACGAAAAGGGAGATACCGCGCGGGTCTATAACGCAACGCCCCGGCCAGGAGAACCGGCGCACCGCCCCTCGCGGCACTTCCATCGGTTCGCCTCGGGCCGGTATCCGGGCTTGCAAGTCTTGATTCGCCGCCTTCCCAGGCAAAAGCGCCCAGTGGCGTGAAGGCGAATCCTCACTCGCTTACCGTTGCGGGGGCAGCAGCGGCATTGCGTCCAGGGGACGCGCACCGCTTTCCCGTTTAACCGCTGGCTGGAAAGGCCAGCGGCACCAGAGTGCGAAAATTTTGTTTCGGCCCGCTGTCTTGAAAAAGGAAATCCGCGCCAAAACGACGTAAGCCTACACAGGCCAAAGAAAGAGGTCAAATTGAGCCAGGAGAGGGGAGTGAAACCCCAACGGCTGTCGCTATTGCGTGGAGCGTAAGCGACGAAGCAATCCAGGAAGAAAATCGACTGGATTGCTTCGCTTGCTATGACGTTCTCTCCTGCATGCGGGATGTTCAAACTGAGGCACTACCCAGGAGCGAGGCGTCACTATGTCGAAGCCGGGAGGCTGGCTGCGTACAGCAAACGCCAGGTCGCTGCCATCTGGGATGCGGTGATGATGGCAGGCACGGACAGAACGGATGCCATGATCATGGACAGAACAAACGCAGAATACGAGTTGCCCAGCGTGTCGATTTCGCAGGTGTTCAAAACGTTTTCCTTGGCGGTTGATTACTCATGGAGAGCAAAGCCTATCGACTTTTGAGTCATCCCGCCATAAATGGCGGGGATTTCTTGATACGATTCAGGGGAGCCTCCGGCTCCATATTAACGCGTGTCTCACTGACTTCGCCATAACTGGTGAGAACTGTGTTCGCGATTGTTCATTGTGGCATGAACAAAAGGGGCCGTACATTATTTTCTCAGAGTTGTTTTCGTCTCCACAAACAAAACCCCTCTTCAAGCGCATAGACACTATGTCTGAAGAGGGGTAAAACGTTTTGTCCGAAGACGCAGGCTGAAGCCAATCTGCGTCTCCACCTGTTGAGATTATTTGGGTTCGGCAGCAGGCTCGGGCGCAGCTTCTGGCATCGCTTCTGGAGCGGGTTCAGTGGTTTCACCCGGAGCTTCCTCAACTGGTGCTGGAGCCATGTCCATAGGAGGAGACATCGGCACATCTTCCACCACGGCTGGAGGTTGTTCAGTCGTGATAGTGGTGTCTGGAGTGGACTCGGGAGGAGCGGTTGGTTCCTTTTGATCGCAGGCAGTAACAGCAAGAGCCAGAAGAGCTGCGGCAATGAGAGGATATTTCATGTTGTTTTTCCTTAGGCTGGTGAGGGAGGCAAATCGTGGCAGGAATGAAGACCAAACCACGAGATTGTTAACTCTAACACGTATGATGCAAGTATGCACCCATCCACGATTATAAGAAAAATTGCTACGGAGACACAACAATAAGCACTAAAAAAGTTTTAAAAAGACCATAATTTGTATTATGTAAACTAATGAGCAAGGGCAAACAGTGCGGCAAGTACGAGAACTACGTTCGGTCCATGTTCAATGCGCCTCGTCCCAGTTGCACCCCACTCCCACGTCGACCCGTAGCGGGACGGCCAGGCTGACAACGTTTTCCATCAACTTGGGAAGTTCCACGCGGATGATGTCGATTTCCCCGTCGGGAACTTCGAGCACCAGTTCGTCGTGAACCTGTAGCACCAGCCGCGATTGAAGACCCGAGTCGTTCAACCAACGGTAGACGGCGATCATCGCTTTCTTGATGAGATCAGCGGCGGTTCCCTGCATGGGAGCGTTGATCGCGGCGCGTTCTGCCGCCTGTCGACGCTGGAACTGGCGGGCGTTGATGTCCGGCAGGTGAAGACGACGGCCGAAGACGGTTTCGACGTAACCCTGCTCACGCGCAAGAATCCTTATCCGTTCCATGTAGTCGGCAACGCCCGGATAACGCGCAAAATAACGGTCGATCCAGCCCTGCGCCGCGCCGCGTTCGATTCCGAGCGCCTTGGCGAGACCGTGGGCGCTCATGCCGTAAATGAGGCCGAAATTGATGACCTTTGCGTAACGACGCTGCTCGGAAGCAACCGCTTCGGGCGCGATGCTGAACACTTCGGCAGCAGTGGCGCGGTGAACGTCTTCACTGCGCGCGAAGGCGTCGAGCAGCCGGGAGTCATTCGACAGATGCGCCATGATGCGCAACTCGATTTGCGAATAGTCCGCTGAAACGATCCGGCAGCCGCGTGGCGCGATGAAAGCGGCGCGGATGCGACGCCCTTCCGCTGTACGCACGGGAATGTTCTGAAGGTTGGGGTCGGAACTGGCAAGCCGCCCGGTGACGGCTGTCGCCTGGGAAAAGCTGGTATGTACCCTGCCCGTCGCCGGATTGACCATACGCGGCAACTTGTCCGTGTAAGTGCCCTTCAACTTGGCAAGGCTGCGGTGTTCGAGCAGCAGTTTGGGTAACGGGTAATCCTCGGCAAGTTCGCTCAAGACGTCTTCGTCGGTCGAGGGCTGGCCGGTGGCGGTTTTCTTGCGTACCGGCAAGCCGAGACGGCCAAAAAGGATTTCGCCGAGTTGTTTGGGAGAGCCGAGGTTGAACACATCCCCGGCCAGCGCATGGGCCTCATGCTCCAGATCGAGCAGACGACGGCCCAGTTCGTCGCTTTGTTGCGCGAGAAGAAACGGGTCGATGAGCACGCCGGTGCGCTCCATCGCCAACAGTACGGAGAGAGTCGGCAGTTCTACCTCCCGGTAGAGATCGGCCAGCACGGAAACGATTTCCACTTGAGACCACAGTTTTCGATGCAACCGTAGCGTAATGTCAGCATCCTCGGCGGCGTAACGGGTAGCGATATCCAGCGCCACTTCGTCGAAACCGATCCGCTTCGCGCCCGTGCCGCAGATTTCAGCATAGGGAATCGTGGTGAGTCCGAGGTGCCGCCTGGCGAGCGAATCCATGTCGTGCGAACGATCACTTTCCAGCACGTAAGACTGGATCAGGGTGTCGTGGGCGACGCCGCGCAGTCTGATGCCGTGGTTGGCGAAGATGTGGGCGTCGAACTTGATGTTCTGGCCGAGTTTGGTGTGCGCTTCCGACTCTAGCCACGGTTTGAGCCGCGCCAGCGTTTCATCGAATGGCAGTTGCGTGGGCATGTCCGTGCCGCGATGCGCAAGCGGCAGATAAACTGCATCTTCCGGCGCGAACGCAAAGGAGATTCCGACCAGTCGCGCAGTCAGCGGATTAAGTCCCGTGGTTTCGGTATCGAGCGCGATGATCTCGTCGGATGTCGCGGACTCCAGCCGTTTTAACAGCGCCTCGAAATCCGGCCAATCGACGATGGCACGGTAACGGGAGCGATCCGGCGCGCGGGCGGACACTTCGCTGCCTTCATCGCGCTGAAAGCGCCGCGCCAAACCCTCCGGTGCCGAAGATGCCGTACCGACGGCAGCGGTTTGCCCCCCCTGCCCCAACCAGCTTTTGAATTCGAGACGTTCGTAGAGATCAGTCAACGCCTGGAGGTCGGGTTCGCACTGAACGAGATCATCGAGACCGCACGGCAAGACCACATCGGTGGCAACCGTCACCAGACGGCGACCCAGGGGCAGAAAATCGAGATGACGGCGCAGGTTTTCACCCACTTTGCCGCTCACGTCGTCCGCGTGCGCGACCAGATTGTCGAGACTGCCGTATTCGGCCAGCCATTTCACTGCCGTCTTGGGACCGCATTTCTCCACGCCAGGCACGTTGTCGACCGGGTCTCCGACCAGCGCGAGATAATCATTGATGCGCGACGGCGGCACACCGAACCGGGCTTCGACCCCGGCTTCATCGAGCGCCTCCCCGCTCATCGTGTTGACCCAGAGCACACCGGGCCGCACGAGTTGGGTCAAATCCTTGTCGCCGGTGGAAATCACCACATCCCAGTTGCGCTCTACGCCAAGACGGACAAGCGTGCCGATGACATCATCGGCCTCGACCCCTGCAACCGACAGCAAGGGCCAACCCTCTGCCCTCACCGCCTCGTGCAGGGGCGCAACCTGGGCGGCGAGATCGTCGGGCATGGGCGGACGGTTCGCCTTGTAATGCGAATACCATTCATCCCGAAAAGTCGGCCCTTTGGCGTCAAATACACAAACACGATAATCCGCCTTGTAGTCCCCGGCCAGCCGACGTAGCATGGCAAGTACACCACGGATGGCTCCCGTCGGTTCGCCCCGCGAAGTGCGCAGATCGGGCAATGCGTGGAAAGCGCGATAAAGGTAACTGGAGCCATCGACGAGCAGTAGTGTGGTCATTAAAAACAATCCTCGAAATCAGGAACGACGACGACAGATGAGCGTAAAAGAAAAAATCCCCCCAGCCACGGCCACAACCGAGCCGGAATTCAACGGGCGTGAATCATGGCGAATCCTTGGAATTATGGCAGAGTTCGTCGAGGCCGCCGAACGGCTCAACCTCATCCGCCCGGCGGTGTCGATCTTCGGCAGCGCCAGAGTCGAACCGGATCATCCCTATTACGCGCTGACCGAACGCATCGCCCGCCTGCTCTCGGACGCCGGGTTCGCCGTCATCTCGGGAGGCGGGCCGGGCATCATGGAGGCAGCCAACAAAGGCGCATTCTTCGGCAAAAGCCCATCGGTGGGACTCAATATCCAGTTGCCGCTCGAACAACACGCCAACGCCTACCAGGACATTTCCCAGAGTTTCAAGCACTTTTTCGCGCGCAAGTTCATGTTCGTGAAGTGCGCGAGCGCCTACGTGGTCATGCCCGGCGGTCTGGGGACGCTCGATGAACTGCTCGAAGCCATGACCCTGGTACAGACGCGCAAGAGCCGAAAGATTCCGATCATCCTCGTGCATGACGCCTTCTGGCGCGGCCTGCTCGATTGGTTCAGAGACCGACTCGTGTCCGAGCGCATGATCTCCCCCGAAGACCTCGACCTGATCCAGGTCATCGACGAACCCGAGGGTGTGGTCGAGGCCATTTTCAAACATTATGAGACGCGCGGTTTCATGCCCTTGCCCGAAGAGCATGAAATAATGCTCAATCTCTGAACCCAACAACGGAGAATTTCATCATGCGTCCCTCGTTACCCGCTGCACTCGCCACTTTTGCCTTCTGTATCGGCACAATGGCTACCCAACCGCTGCTTGCCCAGGAGCCGGAAGGTCTCGAACCGCTGGACGAAGAACTGCCCCAGGTCACCGTCGTCAAGCGTGGAGAGGACACCTACACCGAATTTCGCTTGCGCGGAAAGCTCTACATGGTCAAGGTGACACTGGTAAACGGCGCTTCCTACTATCTGGTCGATCGGGAGGGCAACGGCATGTGGGTACGGGATGACAGATCCCATAAACTGGCCGTACCGGCCTGGGTGCTCACGAGCTGGTAAGCCTGACGCATGTCCGTTTTCACCTTGCCCGCCGAAGAAGCTTTGACGCGCTGGCTGAATCATTACTCCATCGGGCGTCTGGTCAAATTCGAGGGGATCGCGGGCGGCGTCCAGAACAGCAATTTTTTCATCACCACCACGCTAGGACGCTATGTTCTGACGCTGTTCGAGGATATCGCGCGCGCCGAACTGCCGTATTACCTGCACCTGATGGCTCATCTTGCCCGCCACGGCCTGCCCGTGCCCGCGCCGATTGCCAATCGTGATGGCGAATACCTGGGCGTGCTGGCTGACAAACCGGCAGTGCTGGTCTCGCGGTTGGCGGGCGCTTCGGAAGCGAGTCCGGGCAGTGAACATTGCGCCCAAATCGGCTCCATGCTTGCGGGCTTGCATCTGGCCGGACGTTCTTACGGGCGACGACAGCCCAATCCGCGTGGCGCGCACTGGTGCATGCGAACTGCCGCCCTGCTTCAGCCCCGTCTATCCACCGACGATGCGGTCCTGCTCGATGCCGAACTGCGTTACCAGGAAAGCGTCGAGGCCGATTTTTCACGCCTGCCCTTCGGGGCGATCCATGGCGATCTTTTTCGTGACAACGTATTATGGGCGGACGGATTCGTCAGTGGAGTGATCGATTTCTACTTTGCCGGTTTCGACGCCCTGCTCTTCGATGTCGCCGTCATCGTCAATGACTGGTGCTGCCTGCCCGGCGGCTCGCTCGATACGATGCGCGCGAACGCCCTGCTCGCGGCCTATCATTCGTCCCGCCCTTTTACAGATGCCGAACGCATCATCTGGCCGTCGATGCTGCGCGCGGCAGCGCTGCGATTCTGGCTGTCACGGCTGGCCGACAGCGCCCAGCCACGCGAGGGTAAATTGGTGTTGGTGAAAGATCCTGACGAATATCGTGATATTTTATGCCTGCGCGCCCGCAATGCCGCCCCTCCCCTGCCCGATACCGAACCCATCATATGACAAACGAAAACAACGACAGTAGCGTGGAAATCGATTCAGCTTCGGTTTTGTCTCCTGACCCCCTGCGTCGGAACGGTGAGAAGCGACGCCGACACCACGAATCCCGTCCTCTGAAAATCCGGCGTGTTTCCATGCGGCATGGATGGTACTGGTTGATCGAAGGTTTCATTTTGTGGGCGCGCGCGCCCGCGTTTCTCAGTTTTCTGACCCTGTGCTGGCTCATCGGAATACTGGTGGCATCATACCCGCGTTTCATCGGAGAAATGCTTGGCATGGTTCTGTATCCGGGGCTGCTGTTGGGAGTCTTCAACGGCTGTCGCGCCATTGACCGCAAACGCAAACTCAGTCCTGGGCTGTTGATCTCGGGTTTTCGACGTCATGCATTTGACTTGCTGTTGGCAGGTTTTTTTAATTTCATCGTGTTGATGATCGCGTTGTTGAGCACCAAACTGATCGACGACGGCATGCTGTGGCGGTTCTCGATATATGCCGAGATACCGGATCCGACGACATTTCTTTCTCCCCCATTCCTTTATTCGATCGTTTTCTTCACGATAATGCTCGTACTGTGGTGTGCCATATACCTGTTCGTGCCTCAACTCATCGGCTGGTGGCGACTGTCTGCGATTGACGCACTGCTTTTCAGCTTGAAGGGGTGTCTCCTCAACTGGCTTCCTTTCCTTACCTATAGCTTTTGTTTCGGCTTCTTCATCATCGTGCTGTCGGCATTGGTCATCAACTTTTTCCAACTCGCCGCCAGCGGACTCGGTACAGTGGTTTGTGCCGTTTTTCTGTTGATCATCATTCCTGCCCTGATCGCAAGCTTTTACGTTGCGGCGCGCGATATCTTCGGGTTTCCCCGCCGGAGAAAACACAGGAAACGTCGGCCGGATCCGGCGCAACCGGATCCCGCGCAGAATGAAGGGAACACACGGGATGAAGTGCAAAAACGGCGGAGACAAGTGAAAACGTAATCTCGCATTGCTTCCCCGGTCTTCGCGGGAAGCGGTTTCCTTGTGTACCATTGACCCCTTCTCCAACGAAAACACGGATACATCATGAAAACTTTGCGGATTGCAGTGGTGGGGTACGGCAACATCGGCCAATATGCGGTCGAAGCGGTACAGGCAGCGCCGGACATGGAACTGGCCGGAATCGTCCGGCGTTCGGTGGCGCTATCTGAAGAAGAAGCGAAAAAACTGGCCGGAATCGAGGTCGTCACCGATGTCGGCATGCTGGACAAGGTCGACGTGGCGCTGTTGTGCGGCCCGACCCGCAGCATTCCGGAAACCGCGCCGCAATATCTGGCTCGCGGCATCCACACGGTCGACAGCTTCGACATTCACGGCGAAAAGCTGTGGCAACTGCGCTCGAGCCTTGAGGCCATCGGCAAGGAACATGGCAGCGTTGCGGTCGTTTCCGCCGGCTGGGACCCCGGCAGCGATTCGTTGTTGCGCGCGCTCCTGTTGGCGATGGCTCCCAAGGGGCTGACCTATACCAATTTTGGCCCCGGCATGAGCATGGGGCATTCCGTCTGCGCCAAATCGAAACCGGGCGTCAGGGATGCGCTGTCGATGACGATTCCTGTCGGTACCGGCGTGCATCGGCGCATGGTCTACGTCGAACTCGAACCCGGCGCAGAACTGGCGCAGGTGGCGGCGGCGATCAAGGAAGACGAATACTTCGCCCATGACGATACCCGTGTCACCCAAGTGCCGAGCATCGACGATCTCAAGGACGTGGGCCACGGCGTATTGATGGAACGCAAGGGCGTGAGCGGCGCCATGCATAATCAGATGTTCGAGTTCCGCATGCGCATCAACAACCCCGCCCTCACCTCGCAGATCATGGTTTCCTGCGCCCGCGCTGCGGCGCTGAGGCTCAAGCCCGGCGCCTACACGATGCCGGAAATCGCTCCGATGGATCTCTTGCCCGGCGACCGGGAAACGCTGATCAAGACGCTGGTGTGAGCGTTCTGGCAACGCCTTTCGTCTCAAGCAGCCTGGAATTTACGTCGCACGGACGGGTCTCGCCGATCATTCATCGGTGAAGTTGCTGCAATCCGGCAGTGGCCTGTCTGGCACGTAGCTGCCAGTGGTGTTTTTGAACCGGAAAGTGCGCCTTATAGGTATAGCGTGGAATCACGGCGTAGACCAGATCCTGCTTGCGAAGAGGCAGCCGAGACAATCACCGCGCAGACAGGCGATAATGCCACCCCCGCGTATCCTTCCCGCGATTTTTTCCGGAGTCTACATTGAGCCGCCTCAAAAACGATACCCTGCTGCGTGCGCTACTGCGCGAGCCTACCGAATACACCCCCCTCTGGCTGATGCGTCAGGCAGGCCGTTACCTGCCCGAATACCGTGAAACCCGCAAACGCGCGGGCAATTTCCTCGCCCTGTGCAAAAGTCCGGCGCTCGCCTGCGAAGTCACCCTGCAACCCCTGGCGCGTTTCGATCTGGATGCCGCCATTCTGTTCTCCGACATTCTGACCATCCCGGACGCGATGGGGCTCGGCCTGTACTTTGCCGAAGGCGAAGGC
Source organism: Betaproteobacteria bacterium (assembly GCA_009776435.1). Lineage (GTDB taxonomy): Bacteria > Pseudomonadota > Gammaproteobacteria > Burkholderiales > Rhodocyclaceae > WRNU01. The sequence goes on from WRNU01000001.1 coordinate 45,019, forward strand.
CCGAAGTTCGAGCGTCCGCTCACCCAGGAATGGGAAATCCGTAATCTCTCCGCGCCCGACCCTCACGCCGAACTGCGCTACGTCATGGATGCAGTCGCCGAAATCCGACGCGCGCTCGACGGCAGCGTGCCGCTGATCGGCTTTGCCGGCAGCCCCTGGACGCTTGCCTGCTACATGGTCGAAGGCGGATCGAGCGACGACTATCACGCCGTCAAGACACTGGCCTACACCCGGCCCGATCTCATGCACCACATCCTCGACGTCACCACGCAAGCCGTCACGGTCTACCTGAACGCCCAGATCGAATCAGGCGCGCAAGCCGTGATGGTGTTCGATTCCTGGGGCGGCACACTGTCCGAGGCCGCCTGGCGTGAATTCTCCCTCGCCTCCCTGCGGAGAATCGCCTCAGGTCTTATCCGCGAACGGGAAGGCGAGCGCGTGCCCGCCATCGTCTTTACAAAAGGCGGCGGCCTCTGGCTGGATGCGCTTGCCGACAGCGGGTTCGACGCGGTCGGGCTCGACTGGACGATGGACATCGGCCGCGCCCGCGAACAGGTCGGTGGTCGTGTGGCGCTGCAAGGCAATCTCGATCCCGCCATCCTGTTCGCCACGCCGGAAGTCGTCACTACCGAAGCGTGCAAGCTGCTCGATGCCTTCGGCCCGTATCCGGGGCACGTATTCAACCTCGGCCACGGCATCTCGCAACACACGCCGCCCGAAAATGTCGTCGCGCTGGTCGAGGCCGTGCACACATATAGCCGAAAAACTCGTCAGAATACAAAAAATACATAACGACTCGCCCCTTTCCCCGGCCAGTCGCGGGATTCGCAGCCCTGGCCGGTATTGACTTATGCACATGGATGTCTTTTGTGCGTTATGTGACAGTGTGGCAGACCGTTTTTTCAGAAAATCCGTAACACGATGATTTATAATAATATTTTTTTGCCTCATCATAAGGCAAAGTGTGAAGTTTGTCACAATGGCGCTGGATGCCGGACGCTGTACCCGGTTTCCCCACAAAGTTATCCACAGAAATTGTGGGAAAACAGGAGACCTCTTTTTGAAGCAAACGCTTACCTCCGTTTGCACGAATCATCTTCAAGTTTTACGTATAACTTATTGAAACATATATATTTTTTTGAAAAGATCATGGGTTTTCGCACCCAATCGCCGATTTCCGGCAGCCTGCCTGCCTCTCCGCAACCCCTGTCATGCCCGTCATCCGCGTAGCCATTCCCGTCCCTTTGCCGCAATTCTTCGACTATCTGGCCGATGAGGCCACGGCGGCAGACATAGGCCGTTGTGTGCGGATTCCGTTCGGACGCGGAGAAAAAAGTGGATTGATCGTGGCTCTGCCCGAGACTGCCGGGATCGATCCCGCGCGATTGAAGCCGGTCATCCACATCCAGCGCGACGTGCCCCGGTTGCCGCCCGACTGGATGGAACTGGTCGAATTTACTGCCCGCTACTACCATGCTGCGCCCGGCGAAGCCGTTGCGCTCGCATTGCCGCCGGGACTGCGTCAGGCCGATGCGATCTGCGGTGACGACCCCGACCCTCTGCTCACCCTTACCGACGCTGGCCGCGCGGCGCTCACCGAACGCCGCCGAAACAGCCGGGCGCTGGATCTCGTGCGTGAGTTGGCCGCGCGCGATAAACACGCCCTGCCCTTGCGCCGTAGCGCCATTCGCCAACTAGCCGCCGGAACTGCCACGGGCGACGCGCTTGCGCGTGGCTGGCTGACCATTTGCGACACACTCCCCCACGAACGTCACCACACCGGCACGCTGCCCACTCTCACCAGCAGCCAGGCCGACGTGCTGGCGACCTGTCGCGCCGCGCCTGCCGGTTTTGTTGCATGGCTGCTCATGGGGGTCACCGGCAGCGGCAAGACCGAAATCTACCTGCGTCTGGCCGCCGACATGCTGGCCGCCGGGGGGCAGGTATTGATGCTGGTTCCGGAAATCGCGCTCACGCCTCAACTGGAAGAACGGGTACGTGCGCGTTTTCCCGCCGCCCGCATCGTCAGCCTGCATTCGGAGCTTTCTCCGGCTACGCGGGCGCGCGGCTTCAGGCAGGCTCTGGACGGACAAGTCGACATCGTGCTCGGAACCCGGCTCGCGGTGTTTACTCCGTTGCCGAAGCTTGGGCTGATCCTGGTCGATGAAGAACACGATGCTTCCTACAAGCAACAGGAAGGCATCCGCTATTCGGCGCGCGATCTCGCCGTCTGGCGCGCGCGTCAGCGCAATATTCCGGTGGTGCTGGGTTCCGCCACGCCCTCGCTGGAGAGTTGGAGGCACGCGCAGAACGGACGTTACCGTCTCCTGAGGTTGCCCGTCAGGGCGCTGGCCAGCGCGTTGCCTGTGGTCAGGATCATCGACACCCGTCGTTGTCGCCTCGACGAAGGCATCAGTCCACTCTTGCGCGAAGCCATTGTCGCGCGGCTTGAGCGCGGCGAACAAAGCCTGGTGTTCCTCAACCGGCGGGGCTACGCCCCGGTACTGGCCTGTCCGGCCTGCGGATGGGTCAGTCGATGCCCGCATTGCTCGGCCAACCGGGTCGTCCACCTCGCCGACCGGCGGCTGCGCTGCCACCACTGCGGCGCGGACAGTCCCATCCCCCGCGCCTGTCCGGTGTGCGGCAACCAGGACGTTCAACCTTTCGGGCGCGGCACGCAGCGGGTCGAAACCCGGCTTGCTGCGCTGTTTCCCGCTGCGCGAGTGCTTCGGATCGACCGCGACGCCGCCCGCACCCCGGCGCATCGTGAGTCGCTGTTGGCGAGCATTGCCACAGGTGAAGCCGACATCCTCGTCGGAACTCAGATGATGGCCAAGGGACACGACTTCCCCCGCCTTACCCTGGTCGGCGTCCTGGGCGCAGATGCCTCGCTACATGCCGCCGACTTTCGCGCGCCCGAGCGCCTGTTTCAGCAGTTGATGCAGGTCGGAGGCCGCGCGGGCCGCGCGGAATTGCCCGGCGAAGTCCTGATCCAGACCGAATACCCGGCGCATCCGCTCTACCGTTGCCTCATCCGGCACGATGTTGATGCCTTTGCCCGCATGGAACTCGACCAGCGGCTCGCCGCCCATTTTCCGCCGTTCTCGCATCAGGCCATGTTGCGGGCCGACGCGCCGGAATTGTCGGCAGCGGTGGATTTTCTGCGCCGCGCCAGGGACGAGGCCGCCCCGCTCGCTGCATCATTGGTTCGCCTCTTCGATCCCGTGCCGATGCGCATCACCCGCCTCGCCCGGCGCGAGCGCGCCCAGTTGTTGATCGAAGCCGATCGGCGCAATGTGCTTCAGGATTTTCTTACGCGCTGGCTGGAACGCATCCACGCCCTGCCCGCACCGCGCGAATTGCGCTGGCAAGTGGATGTCGATCCGCTGGAAGTGTGACAGGTCAGTCTCTTGTTCGGAATATTTTGAACCAATCATTTAAGGAATCGCCATGCAAATCGCAATTGACTTTGATGGAACCTGTGTCACGCACGAGTACCCCGAGATGGGTAAAGACATCGGTGCGGTGCCTGTTCTGCAATGGCTCGTGGAGCAAGGGCATAAGCTCATATTGTTTACCATGCGAAGCGGTGTAACTTTAGAGGACGCTATCGGCTGGTTTAAGTTAAACCGCATAGAGCTATACGGCATACAAAAAGACCCCCTACAACATAGCTGGACTAAAAGCCCGAAAGCATATGCACATGTCTACATAGATGATGCGGCATTAGGCTGCCCCCTGATGTATAACCCGGAAGTGAGCAGCAGACCCTATGTTCATTGGCCTAGCATACGGGATATGTTGACGAAGCTGTTCGAAGGAAAACAATTATTTGTTATAGATAATTAAGATCTACGCACCGCATAGATCCTGCGACTTCGCGCAGGATGACAAGTGGTGGATGCGGAGTTGTTCAGAGGTTCCTTAATGAATAATGTGGGCTGGGTCAAACGTTGCACATATAGGCTCATAATTCAAAGAATCTTTACTTTCACATACTGCAAGTATCTTGCGAACATCAGGTAGATCATTATATTTTCTTTTCAAAACCCTCATTCGATTCTGAGCAGAAGTGCAGTATTTCATCAATCCTTCGATAATCTCTTTTTTCCTCTCATTGTCGTAAGGCTCTTCTCCTGCAAAGTGTTCGCACATTGCTGCGTCGTCAACAAAACATTTGACGTCTTCAGGAGCACTTCCAAAACTATCCGTTTTTATGCCTAAGCNATCAAGAAAGCTTTTGCCAAGTGAATAGTCATTGCTGGTTACACACGATTCGATTTGTTCATTTTTTACTTGAGACGAACTGACCGCTTCAGTGGCAACGCTGACCTTTACAAAGATGCTCAGGATTAGCAATACTAAAAGATTGTTGCGAATGGAAGTCATTGAATTCCTCTGCGTGTTGTTAAGGAAAACTCCGTCAGCCGGACGGCGTGAAATGGTCGTAGCCACGCACATCGAGCGATTGAGGGGGAGCGTTTGACCCGTCGGCCAGCAGGATCGATCCGGCTTCCGTGGAAAACCGTCCAATACGGGTCAACGGCAGGTCGAGTTTGCGGGCAAGCACGGCAAGGGTGTCGCGCGCCTCTGGCGAAGCGGAGAAAAGCAGTTCGTAATCGTCCCCGCCCTCAAGCAGGACGTGACAAGCCAGGGATTCGTCCACGCCTGCTGCGATGAGCGCCGCAAGCGGCAGCGCGTCCGCGTCGAGCATCGCGCCCAGATTTGAGTACTCGCACAGATGCGCGAGGTCACCGGCCAGCCCGTCCGAGACATCGATCATCGCGTGCGCAATACCGCGCAGGGCTTCTCCCGCCTCGACTCGCGGCGTCGGACGATGCAGGGCGGCGAGCGCCGGGCCGGCATCGACGAGTTGGACGCGATTTTGCAGGTGCATCAACCCGAGCGCCGCCAGACCCGGCCAGCCGGAAATCCAGAGATCGTCCCCCGGCTGCCCGCCCGCGCGGGTGATGGCCTGCCCTGCCGGAACTTCGCCGAATGCGGTTACGGTCATGGCGAGCGGCCCGCGCGTGGTGTCGCCGCCGACGAGATCCACGCCATACCGCACGGCACAGTCGAAAAAACCTTCGGCAAAAGCCGAGATCCAGCTTTCATCGGCATCAGGCAGGGTCGGGGCCAGCGTCGCCCATCGCGGCACGGCACCCATTGCCGCCAGATCGGAGAGATTGACCGCCAGCGTTTTCCAGCCCAGATCGCGCGGGGATGTGTCGTGAAAAAAATGCGTCCCCGCCACAAGGGTATCGCTCGTCACCGCCAGTTGCATGCCCGGCGCAACGCGAAACAACGCCGCGTCGTCCCCTACCGTCAGATCGGTGTGCCTGGCAGGACGAGTGAAATAGCGACGGATGAGATCGAATTCTGAAGACATGACGCAGCCGTGAAGGGCAAATCTCCTGGCAGGCAAATTCAGCGCATTATGCACCATGTGGTAAAATAAAAATTTATGTTTTTCGAGAGCCTTTCATGGCACTTACTCCCCCCAAGGGCCGTACCGGACTGGCTCGCCTCGTGGCTGCAATGGGCTACTCTCGTGACGGGTTGCTGGCCGCGTTCCGGGGCGAAGCGTCGATCAGACAACTCCTTGCGTTGAACGTCGTACTGATTCCATTGGCATTTTTTTGCCCTGTGAGCAGGGGCGAGCGTGCGCTGATGATTGCCGTCTGCCTGTTCTCTTTTATCGTCGAATTGCTCAATTCGGCTATCGAAGCCGTGGTCGACCGCATTTCGGCAGAGCACCATCCCTTGTGCAAGAACGCCAAGGACATGGGAAGCGCGGCACAGTTGATTGCGCTGATCCTGATAGCGACCGTGTGGGGTGTAATTCTGCTGGGTTGAGTTGCAGCGCGTTCATGGGATGTCGGGTGCGATACTTTTTGTTACGAAGAAGCATTGAGACTCTCTGTATAGTGTGTGAGCACATGTCTGACAACCTCAATGAAGAGGAGCACGACGGGTCATGAAAACACGTTTCTTTTCTCCTTCGCGTATTTCCGCCGGATACCGAAGCGTACTGGTCGTTGCAACGGCAGCTTTTATCTCGGCGGCCTCCCCTGCCCTGGCGCAGGACGACATCTACTTTCCTGCGAAAGCAACCCCGCGCGCTTCGCAGCCCTCGCGCACGTCGACAATCCCGCGCGCCCCGAAGGCATCGCGCGCTCCGGAGATTTCGCAGGAAGCCCTCGATGGCTTGCTGGCGCCGATTGCCTTGTATCCCGATGCGCTGTTGGCGCAGGTACTGATGGCGACAACGTATCCGATGGATGTGATCGAAGCGGCGCGCTGGCAACAGGAGCATCCCGATCTGGACGAACAGGCGTTGCAGGAGGAGCTTGATTCCTTCGACTGGGATCCGAGCGTCAAATCTTTGGTGGCGGTGCCGCAGGTGTTGCAGTACATGAACGATTCGCCGCGCTGGATGTGGGATCTTGGTAACGCTGTGATGGACGATCAACAACGGGTGATGGAAAGCGTGCAGATGTTGCGGCAGAAGGCTCACGCCAACGGATCGCTGATGACCAACGACAAGCAGACGGTGAGCGTCGATACAGCGTACAGAGACGAATACATCACGATTACGCCGGCATCGCCGCGAGTGGTGTATGTGCCGGTGTACGACCCTTACGTGGTGTACGGCCCCTGGTGGTGGCCGTCGCGGCCATATTATTGGGGGCCGCCGTATGGCATGGCGTTTTCC
>WRNU01000002.1 GCA_009776435.1 Betaproteobacteria bacterium
ATGGGTGTTCATTCGGAAGGTTCCTTGTGGGAGCGTGAAGTCTGCAAACTCCAGTTTCCCACATCCTTCCGGGTGAACAACCTATTGAAACATTACACCTAACGGCGGGAGGCTCGACACTATTGTTAAGTATTTTTTAAGAGGAGAGCTTGGTACACCAATTTATAATTTCTCTTCGGTCTACGAAAAGTTGGGGCATTTCTCACATATTCGAGAGTATTCCGTTCGTGAAATAAAAAAATATTTGAAACACTTTTCGTTTTCTGTGGACGAGATAATCCTAAACTCTTTTTATGCAACCAACGCCCCGAACCCTAACCGGATTAGTGCGGTAATGAAATTTATCAGAAAGACGTTTTGGTTTCTGCCTGCGTTTTGCACTAACATTTTTCTCGTCGCAAGAAAGTCAAGTTAATGAAAACTGAGCGGTTAATGAAAACTGAGCGGCATCGTTAAAGTTTTATCCTTAAATGAACTTGGGGACAAAAAGCATTCCTCCTGCGATGAGTGTGCCTATGCTGAATACCGGTGACGTACCTGGGCTTGTGTGTATTGTTCGGATCATGAAGAGTATGCCTAGTAGTAAACTTGCTGAAGTTAGTGCTATTATCCAACCATATGCGTTCAAATTGTATGTGAGATAGCTTCCTAGTGTTAATGCAAGCATCCAGTGAATAGCAGTAGCTTTTGCTCGATATCCTTGATGACCCGTAGCGGTTAAGATTACGCCCCATGAAGCGGTAAAGAAACGAATAAAAAAAAGTAATCCAAAAAATGGGAGCAATGTAGCCAACTGTTTATAGTTTTCTCCAAAGGCCAAATTGACAATCTGATCTGGGAAGTAAGCCAATACGAGACCAAAAATTACGCCATATAACAGGAAGGTGCCTTGTAGAATAAATACTATACGTGGATTTTTTTTCTCACAAAGCGTTTGTCTGGCAATTTCAGGTAAAAAAACATAGGCTAGAATTGGCGCAGCTTGAGCGCCTCCTTGGAAGATACGCATTCCAGATTGATAAATACCAACAGTGTTTATGCCGACATGCGCTCTGAGCATGATGCTGTCTATATTTCCGAATAAGCTACCCAAGATATGGTCGATTGCATAAGCTTTGGCGCGCATTGCGAATCTGAATGTGGCACGAACAGACTGTAAAGAAAATGCGCCGAAGATACGCCTGGATAATGGAAGGATCAAAGAAAGCTGTACGACTTTTCCCGCTAAATAGACTAAGGCAATAAGCTCTGTATTTTGATTTGTTAAGACTGCTGTGACGACAAGAGCGAGTTGTACGACGGCTACACACATGGCAAATTGGGACTCGCGAGCATAGTATCCTACAGCACGGTATGCAATATAGAACGTTTCCGAGACAATTTCTACAAGATGCGCCAACAAAAGTGTGAGAAGCAGTGCCGGGCGATCCACCGTGACTGAACCTCCCAGCGCACACAAAAGAATGCCTGCGGAGAGCATGAGACGCAGACTAAGAGATTCCCCTAAGGTACTTGCCACGCTTTCCGGATGTTGCGCGATTTCTTTGAGAAGCATGGTACTCAATCCGAAGTTCGCAAGCAGGGCGCAAAGAAAGGTGGCCCCATACCAGAACATGTAATGCCCAAATTCCTCAGGACCGAGGTGGCGAGCAATCAGTACGATCAGGATAAGACCCGTACCCAACCGTACAACACTGCTTAGCCCCATCCAGAAAATATTACGAAACATGAGTCGGTGTTTACGAGGACATTTGTTCGGCGGGTTTTTCCCGGACAAAAAATGTGCGTGCTAGCGCGTCAGCGCCGATGATCAGTAAAAGGGCGCTCAAAAAAAGCACCATTCCCGCTAATCCGTGCAAAAAACTTTGTCCTGCCTCGTCGCCGAAGTGGTAAGTTATTAAAGTTAGCACCATGACGCGGATGACATTGGCAACAAAGGAGATAGGTACAATCAAAATCGCCAGAATGAGATTACGAGTGAATGATTCGTGTCGAACCAAATTGAGATAAAGCAAGCCAAGCGATTCCAGCGTAAGCAGGGTATGTAATCCAGCACAGGCGTCTGCAACGAGTAGTTGATATTGCCCAATATGAAGAATGACGCCATGACGGGCAATTGGATAACCAACCCCGTAAAGTATCAGCTCGGCTACGTAAGATACGGCAATCTTCATCGGCATCGTAACCGCAGTGACGAGGGTGCCTGGCAGCGGAATCAGGAACAGCATGAAAAACAGAGGAAACCAGACAACTTTGACTGAGCGTGGGCCAAGTAGGATCAGGCCGGCAGCAAGCATCAGCCAAAGGAGCGAACCCACTTCAAATAGAGTGATGTTCTGCGAGCGGCCCACGATATAAAGTAGCAAACCAATAATCAGGATAAGCCAGCCGACAATAGAGTTCCTCTCTTCGGTTCTCGCAGCGAGCATCTCTGGCCATTTGCGATAGAGTAGCCATAACGAGATGGCGAACACGATAGGGCCATGAACTTGATCCTCTGAAAGCCAGATACCCTGGAACAGATCAATAAAAGAGGGAACATACATGAAACTCAGCCCGGTCAGGACAATGAGCCAAGGAAAAAATTCATTGGTACGAGTTTGCATGTTGTTGCCGGTAGGGAGGGAAGCAGTCATTACAAAATCCTTGGCAAGTCATATTACTTTAGACACTGTTTATCGTTATCATTATACCAATCCAGCAACGCTTCTTCGAAGGTATACTTGAAACGATAACCTGATGAAATGAGTTTTTTACCTGAAACATTTGAGGAAATCATCAGTTTTTTTATATTTTCTGGATGAATTCCGATCTTTTTTCCGCCTAACGCGCCAATGATTGATGCTATAATGATAAGTAGTGAGGCATTTATTTTAATAGTTTTTCGCTTTAAGCCGGTTGTCTTTTTGATGGTTTCTACTATTTGTTCGATGCTATATGCAGGGTAATAAGTGCAATTAAATAATTCTGTCCCGGCTTTTTGATTGCGGATCATCATTAGTATGAAGTGTACGAGCTCTTTAACGTAAAAACAAGGCTTGATTGTGTCTTTTCGGCCAACATAGAAGAAGTTTCGTCTACGTATTCCCCAATATAAACGGGTAAAATTTCCGTTTTCACCTTTTCCAAATGCTACGCCCGGACGGACAATCAATAACTTTCGGGCATTGTCGTGCGCTTGCCATATTTTATGGTTTTTTTCTGCTAGCAACTTTGAAATTCCATACGGAGTATTTGGAGTTGGTAGGGTTGTTTCCTCTTTTAATTCTTCCGATGCACCATATGAGGCAACAGTGCTTGTAAACGCTATTGCTGAAATTTTTCGTTTTTCTGCGAATGCGCAAACATTTTTAGCTCCGCAAACATTTGTCTCAAAATACTCGTAATCACGATATCCGCTGGTGCGATGTATTGCGGCCAGATTAAAAATAATGTCATCAGACGAAACAGGCAGTTCTATTTCTATCGGGTTACGAACATCACAATGGCTAAATATTGATCTGTTGTTATGATTGGACTCGACAATGTCAAGATTATAAATGGTAGCTGTGGTATCCTGCATTCTGATGCAGGATACGAGGTGCGAACCAATAAAACCTGAACCCCCAAAAATAAAGTAGTTCATTGCGTTTTGCTCCAATAAGGCTTGCATGTGCTGAAATGAACGGCCAGTTTTCGAGGAAGTTTTTTGTGATGCAGTCCTGTTTTATATCCCAATATTTTGAAAAAATTATTGACGAAAGAAATTAGAATCCAAAGAAAACTTCTTTGTTTCCATAAAAAAGAAAGTTCTGACAGGATAAATTTAGCTCCTTCTCCTTTCAGCGTTCCAAACGTCTCACGTATCCATGATTCGTTTTTATGAAAAACTCCTATATCAAAATAACGCTTAAACTCCTGGATGGGCGAGTAGTTATGCGAATGCATGCATGTTGCGTTTTCAACATAGCACACCTTATATCCTGATAAAAGAGCCTTGGCAGTGAAATGCATATCTTCTGCAAAAATAGAGTTATCACAAAACCCACCAATCTCAATGAAATGCTTTGTCTTATATGCAGAAAATGAATTTGATAAAAAAGCCGTTTTAATGCCATATTTATTTTTATCTGATAATTCGTATGTGTACCCATTTTCGCCGTAATTAAACAGCCTGGCATGTTTGGCGACAGGAGTCGCATCATCGCGTGGAAGTTGTCTTCCGTAGGCCACTGCTACACTTTCATTGTCAAATGCCTTGGCAATTGTTGAAATGGCATTGTCTGAAGGTATTGCATCCTGAGTGAGAAAAACAACGATGTCGCAGTCAATTTCGAGAAGGCCAGAATTTCGAGTACTACCATGATTGAATTCGTGAGAAAATATTTCTTTGACAGTGAACCCCGCTTTTCGCGCTATTGTGACAGTGTTATCCGTGCTGCCCGAGTCGATCACTAATATTTTATCGAAATCTGAACGTTGCGCCTGCAGGGCTTCCACGACTCTTTCCCATACAGAACCCCCGTTATAGGTTGGGATGACTATGCCTATAGTAGTTTCATTGGTATTCATGATTGATCTGTCAGCAGATTCCAGAATTTCGCCGGGAGTTTTCAAGACGCGGTTCAGTACTCAACAATGCGTACTCAAGGGCATTCACTGCATTGTTCCAAGTGAACTTCGACAATATTTTTTGTCCTTCAGTCAAGTGGCTTTTGACGACGGAAGAGTCGGTAAGCGAATGGATAGCATCAGCCCAGCTCTGACGATTACCCAGTTTTATAAAGCAGGCTGCTTCATCTAACACTTCTCGAAGCGATGGAATGTCGGAGGCAATAACCGGCGTTCCACATGCGAGCGCTTCGAGCGGTGGAATGCCGAAACCCTCGATGAGCGATGGAAACAGTAGGGCGCTTGCCCCTTGATAGAGGCACAGCAACTCATCATGCCCAAGATACCCCTTGAACACGACGCGGTCAGTTAGCCCAAGATCAAGCACTTTTTGTTTCAACATTCGTTGGTATTTGCCTTGGCTGCAGGAGGCGACGATCAGACGGTAGTTCTTTTTCCAGTGCGGTGCCATATTGAGTACTTCAAGCACGTTTTTGTGCGGATGACGTCCTCCAACCATCAGTAAGTAGGGATCGCTGGTGGTACGCAAGGCGGGATTTGGGCTAAAATCCGTGGTGTCGACCCCATTGGGTACAACGAAGATCTGTTCCAAGGGGTAGCCATACGATTGGGAGATGTCTTGGCGCGTTGCTTCGGACACGGTAAAGACTGCGCGACATTTTTGCAGGAGCCGTGGGAGCAGGAAACGAAAATAGATGTAGACCTGCGGATTTTGTCTAGGAAGGTGGAGGTGGATGAGATCGTGTACGGTGATGATTTGTCCAGATTGGTTGGGCAACCCGTGGTGAGTTGGCGAATACACCAGACTACCTGAACCAAAACGTAAGGAACGCGCCCAAAGGTAGCGCTGCAACCCGGCAAACTTGCTTTTATAGAGGGCGACGGATTTGGGAGCTTTGACCAAAATATTACCATGAGGTATCAAGCCGGTTCCTGCAATGAAGTCGAGTTCAAATCTCTTCGCTAGACCTGAAACACAGTTTGCAGAATACACTCCCAAGCCGGTAGGTTGAGAGCCTAGCATGGAAAGATTACAGATTAGTTTCATGTTAGGGGCTCTTCTGGAGCACATCTATTGTTTCGACCGTGAAACCGTGTCGCTGGCCGATGTTTCCGTTGTGTCCTCCCCATCCGAGCATGATTTCCTTCACGCTGCCAAGGTTCGGTTGCGCATTCTTACTGCGCGCCCAAGGAGCAGGCTTGGCAAGGTTGAACATGCCAGAGTATATCTTGTTTTTGCCTTCATCATGCTTTTGTAGTCCGATCACCCATGTGCCTCCGCTCTTTTCAACCAGTTGAAGCATTAAAGGCGTTGGAGGCAACGGATGTTCAGGGGGGACAGTTATCCTTACACGCAAACCGATAGCCTCGGTGAATTCATTCTCCGAAATGGCTATGCTCGGGAAAGCCCATGATTCACCTTGGCGGTTGATGCGACTCGTTATGCTGACCCTGCATGAGTTCGTCGTATCGCCCGTGGGTTGGATTGAAAGGGTGAGATTGGACGATTGGCGGGGAGTCCAACGCGGGCAATTCCCATTTGGCATCAGTGGGCGGGTTGTAGATGCGTTTGCGGTGGAGATGACATCTGGCACCAGTGCAATACGCACAACATCACGGGCATTGTCATTGCGAGCTTGAACTGTTACGTAACTTTCGCCCACGGTTCCCAGTTTGGCAAGAAAGCGACAGACGGCCAGTTCACCATCCGGATTGGGGAGTTCAAACGAATGTCGTGGTGGGGAAAGAGTCGTAAATCCTGGGCCGGGGATGCAATCGATTGTTAACCCCGGGGCTTTAGCGCCTGTTGAGTAGACTCGTGTGCTGACTTCTACAGTTTCCCCGTCGGTAACGGATATTGCAACCTTGTCGCCGGAAAGATGTATCCGATCTTTTCCATTGATTCGCAATCTGGCTTCCAATCGTAGAGGTACCGGTCCGCGTAGTGGCTGTTTCGGCAGGGTTAGCTGCCGGGCCTGAGCAGGCAACTTATCTATTCGTGATAGCATAAGTGGCGACAAACTATTTGCTTCTTGTGAAGCAATATTCAGTTGTTGCCCGAAGATGTCGCGGATTTCCACTTCAGTACCCAAACGATTGATTGCTGCTCCCCCCCCCCAAGTGACTGCAACCAGACTACCGTCTTCTCGGCGAAAATAAACGGTACGCCCCGTACCATGGCGTTCAGAGGCAACAATGGAAGCCCCTGCTAGATGTCGGGTGAGAAGAGCCAGGGCGAGATAAGCCGGACGCGGGGAAAGATCTTCACGTACGATGCCCCAAGTGTATATGTCGCCCTCGACCAGTTCAGGCCAAAAAAAGAAGAAAACCCGCTCATAACCTGTGGAAAAACCAATAGCGTATGATTTGACAAGGTATTCTGCCTGCTTGCGTTCAGCATCTCGCCAATCTCCGTGCTTATCCCTGTGCAGCGAATATCCCGTTTCGGTCAACCAACCAGGCTTCTTGTCAACTCCGCCTTCGCGTTCCAGCGCCGCCACGTGTTGGTCAAAAAAGCTGTCTAACTCGATATTCATGCCGTAGGTGAGAGAGTTTCCATAAAAATGCTGATTGCGGGTGTCGAAGAAGTCGGCGACGCCATTACGGTAGATTTCCTTAAAGAAGTGTCCGGGCCTGCCAGCAGCTGCTCCGATAAGAACACGGATGTTAGGGTCGACCGACTTGATTCCGGCAGAAAAAGCTTTTAATCCGCTGGCATACTGGAATGGGTATCCTGCAAAGAGGAAAGTATTTTGCTCATTCCAATATTCAACGCTACGAACTGTTTTGCCTAGTCCTTGCGCGTAAGCACGACCAAACTCAAAAGCCGCTGTATCGTTAAGAGGAGGTAAGAATTCTTTTTGCGGGAAACCTGCTGGACGTGTCCAGTCCGGAGCGTCGTTGAAGACCTGAACCGATTCCATTCCGGCTTGTGCGATGGTTTTGGCGACTTTCTCATAACGCCCCCAGTTTGTGCGTTGGTGCGCTGGCTGTACGTGACTCCATTTCAGACGATCCCTTACTGTGCCAACCCCCGCTTGGCGCATCATGGTTACTGAACGCTCAACTACGTTTGGGGGGGTACTTAGCCAACTCAGCGCACCATCCATACCGAATCTGGACTCATTGGGAGGTTCACCGTCCGGCAGAACGACAAATGCGCTCGTCCAAGTGCCGACATGATTTTGTTCCGAGATGAAAATAGCATGTATCTGATAATAGCCAACTGGCAGTTTTCCAAAATCAATTTCAGTCTGAGGTTCTGTTTTTTTGATAATGCGTTCTGTCACTGTCTGTCCAGACGGGTCACGCAACATCACCCGATATTCTCCGCGCGCATCTTTTGGCACGGTTGAAAAACGCCAGTAAGCCCGTTTTACGCTAGAAAACACTGTATTTTTTTCTGCTTCTCCTATGATTAGTACGCTTGGTGAGAGTGTAGGGGCAATGATATTCCACTTGCCTATAACATCATTGCGATTAGTCACGATTTTTGCTACTACATTAACGCGAATGGCATCATGTGGGACAGGAAAAGATTCGTTGAGCGCGAAATCGCTGAAAACTCCGACCCAGGGGCCTCGACGGGCAGCCCATAACTGTTTTCCCTGTGAGTTAACAAAACGAACCTCAATGAAACCCTGCCCATAAACTAAAGACGACGTCAGTTTTCCGCCCAGATGAATTGCTGACTCGCCTTCAAGCAGGCAGGAATACGTGCCAGATTCCACGGTCTGTTTGGGTTGAGCCGATACAACAAGGTTGGCAGATGGTTTTTCACACTGCAATGCCGGAGTCGACATCGAAATTAGCGACAAAACGGTGACACCCATCGCAGCAAAAAGTGAACGCACTTTCATTACCCCTCCGGCGGAGTCCGTCTAAGCCCGAATAGTACTGCAGCCATCATACGTGCGCGCGGCCAGTATCCCTGGAGGCAGCGCCGTAAAATTTGAAGTAATGAGAATAAATATACGCTCGGCAAAGCCCAGGAGAAGTAGCGTCGGGTAACGATCAAACGCCCGGAAATACCATAATACTCGGACAGCATACTGCGGCTCGCGCTTTTGCCAGAGCCTAGTGCTGATCCTTCCTTGTGATAAACCAGTGCCAGCGGGGCGTATCCAAGTCGAAAGCCCGCGCGACGTGCACGTTCGGCCCAGTCGATTTCCTCGTAATAGAGAAAATAATCCTCACACATTGGGGCAACTTGCCGGAAGCACTCGCTTGTGACTAACATCGAAGCACCGTACACATAGCTCATACGAGCTTCGACCTCGCTAACATCCACTTTAAACGGCCAGGTTTTACCTCGACCGATTTCTCGAATAATGCCTGTCCAAGGTTGATACGTGGCACCGCCGCAAACTTGTACGGTTTTCTTGTCGTGCGCGTATATGACGGTACACCCGCAGACTCCGATTGATGGATCCTGGCTTATACGCTCAATAATCCGGTACAAAGTATCAGGTTCAACTTCAGTATCGTTATTGAGAAACCATACATAGTCTGCTTCTTTGCTGGGAAATGCGTGCCGACAAGCAAAATTGCATCCTCCCGCGAAACCTAAATTAGATGGACTCAACGCAAGTGTGACACGCGGCGGCACATTCAAATCATTTGCATTGAAATAGTCAAAAATATCCAATTCTGTATTTACTCGAATCCGCTCAATATATCGTTCCGCGAGAAATCTTCTCAGTTCAATATTTGAGTTGTCCGATGATCCGTTTTCACATATTATTGCATACCATTTTACGCCGACGGTCTGTTCAAGGCTATCAATGCAACTACAGGTATCAATTGCTCGGTTCCAATTTACGAGGATAACATTGCAAAACATAAATTACTCCGTGTAGGTCTCAGTGCAAACCAAGAGCCGGGGACGCCCCAAAACCGTATCAAGAATCCCCTGTCTACACACTGCCTTATGCGTTGCCGAGTTAGCCATGAAAGGCTTCGACCTTACGGCCCACCATGAAGATGTTGGTCGAAATGCGGTTCACCGGCCACAGCCGCTCTAGTACGCCATTCATGGAGAAGAGACGCTCCACCAGTGTGTTAGCAAACGGCAGATCGAAGATGCCTCCCTTTGGACTCGACAGCGTTGGAATCATTTGGTGATAGCCGTAGCGCATGGGCCTGAACCCATGGTGCATGAACATGTAGTGGATTTCCTGGAGCGAATACAAGCGGAGGTGATGCGGATTTTTCAGCCGACGATTCAGCCATTCCGTATATGAAAGCTTGTTTGGTAGCATAGTCATGATGAAATGACCGCCTGGGCGGATGATTCGATACAATTCCTTCAGCGATTCGGAGTCATTGGCCACATGCTCAAGTACACCGCTACCAAAGACTGCGTCAAACTGGTTGTCTTCGTATGGCAATCGCCAAGCGTGTGTCAACTGTGAATATTGCAGATCTGCAAAGTCATAGAACGCCTTGTATGATCCTTCGTCGACATCGCAGCCGTAGAGTTTCACGGCGCCGCCGCGAAGCATACGCACCATGCAGGCATCTGCAGCATGACGGCAACCCCAGTCCAGAAACGTTTCCACATCCAACAGGAAGTCCTGGCAGCGCTCGAAGATGCTGATTTGCCGCCGAATCAAAGCCCGGTTGCGGGAATGGGAGTGCAAATAGTCGTCGTGCGCCAGTTGCAACTGCTGCATGTAGAGGCGCACGAGTTCCGCCTCATATTCGGCCGGCGTTGCGTGTGTGTGAGGAAAAGCGTTCAATTTCTGACTCCTTGTCAGCATTTTGTAACTAATCAAGTCCTTCGCAGAGTATACCATGATACGACAGAGAAATAAAGTTTAGCCGCTTCAGCCACTATTTCCCTGTATCTGTGATGCGGATACCGTTTCCGATAGTCAACCCTCATTTAACCCCCCTAAACACCCTGTACTGCACATGCGACTGAAGGATAATGGTCATTGCACTGGGCTAGTCTTGAACTATCTTTTTAATACTTTTTTCTCCAAAAAGTGCCACGACAGGTATGAGATGCTGAATACTAAGCCTAGCACCACCAGTAATGTAACATCCTTATTTAGCTTAAAATATCCTAATGAAGTCAGTATTTGTATTATTGGAAAATGAAAAATATAGACTCCGTAAGAATAATCTCCTATTTTTCCTATACCGTTTAGTCTTTTGAAATTAAATCCAATGTACATCACTATTACACCTAAGCCAATGGGTAATAAATACCAGTTACCTAGTGCGTAATAAATGGCCACTATAATTATCGCCGGAACAACTAAGTACTTTTCGTACTTTCTTATTAATTCATAGTTGACCGCACAGAATATTCCGACGGCAAAGTATTGTATAGCTCCAGGCAGTTGACGCGAAAGTTCTACAAAAATTTTGTTCCCACTTTTTTCGGCAATATGCAAGCAGAGAAATTTGTACGCCAAACCAAAAACATATAAAAAACACAAAAGTAAATTCATTCGAAATTTTGTTTTCAGCTTACTCATCAGATGACCTATGATAGGCAATATTACATAAAAACAGACTTCTACTTTTATTGTCCATAACGAACCATTTACTGCCTGAAGTCTATTTTCGGCAAAAACTCCTGGCAGTGAAGGCTGTAAGAAATTCAAAAATATAATATTTGAGAAAAAATATTTTATTGTTTGGCTTGACTTAAAATAATCGGATGTCGACAGGCTTGAATAATATGATAAAAAAACAATGCAACCAATTACCACAATAAAATAGGCTGGCAATAACCTTTTAGATCGCCTTATATAGTAATCTTTTAAAGAGGGTGATGACCAATAACTTCTTATTATCAAAAATCCGCTTATGATAAAAAAACCATATACTGCAATCTCACCATCGAAAAATTTTGAAAAAGGATAAGAACTTCCCGATAGCTCTGCTGAATGAAAAAACACGACCATATACGCAAGAAAAAGCCGTAAAAAATTAATATTGTTGTCTTTGCTGATGCGGTCATGAACACACGCGGGTGCCTTCCACGTTGTCGCTTTTTTGATATTGTTATCAATAGATTCCATCATGCCTCCAGCCTCAGATATTTATAGTATAACATATGTGCTAACGGTCAACGCCGGAGGTTATGTCAGGTTTTGAGGAGTATTCGTCCAATGTTGTCGGAATTGTGCTGAACTTTCTCAAGAGAAGGGCGTTCTTGGGGCAAATTTTTACGTAAAACTGATGCAATACTCAAGTGAACTATATAAAATATAGCGCTTGCTGCATTAAGCAAATATTGATTTGTGAAGCCGCTTATAACGTAGGAAAATAGAAAAAGCGCTAACATATAATGGTCTAGGGATCGCTTTCCTCTAAAGATGCCATAAAAAAGAAGGAGGATAAGAAAAAGCAGAAAAGAAATGCCGAATATTCCGAATTTTGCAAGAAAGCTAACCCATTGCACTTCATAAATATACGGCATCCCTGCTAATCTAATATAGTCTTTTGCGTAGTAACCGAATCCGCCTCCCAGAAAGGGGGTCTTTCTCCATGCTTCCATAAGAGCATTCGTTTGATCTATACGTATTCCGTCACTGTACTCAGCTTTGTCGCTTGTAAACCTTTCTTCAAATATCTCTACCGTCCAATTAGACATAGCGATCATGGCAACTATTACTACTAATACAAGAAGGAATCGCTGTTTGAAAGAATACCTGAAAAAGAAGATGTATATCCAAGAGAACGCAACCATAGCAAACAGGAAGCGAGAAAAAGAAAAAATAAGACAGGCAATTCCGGATATGAAAAATGCTCTGCGGAATAAGACAGGGACTCTTGAGAAAGCCGATGGGAAACACGGGATAAAAAACAGGAAAGCAGCGGACATAAAATCAGGAACGATAAAATTGATTCTATATAAATTGCCATACACTTTGCCTGCGACAGGTGGGTAGTTAAGATATTGTATAAAAAAATTCCGTATGTTTTCAAATGGCACTATTCCAAAAGACGCTAATATTCCAGCGCAGCTTTTCCATAACGTAAAAAGGAATAGTCCATAAAAAACATAAGAGATAATTTCTTCGTCTTCCACTATATGCATTGACCTTGCCATGAGCAGAGAAAATGCTACAGCCATTGTAGTAAAGAATATTAAGCCTTCAGACAGTACATAGTAAGGATGGGTAAAATCCTCAAAAGTTCCTAGAAGTAGGAAAAACACAACAAATATACTCGATATGATAAGTAACATAATTATCACTATATTTATTTTTGAGCCTCTTATCCATTGAATTAACATCAGGAAGAGAAATGATGCAAACGCAAGATGCTTTACTGGAACGCCCAAAAAATTAGCACTAGGAAGAGTTACAGATGTGATGATTAAAAATGCAAGAAATGCTTTTATAGGTAATATACTGCGTGTTTTTATATCGCTTCCTGATGAGTGCTCTTTGTTAGAAAATTTATTTTCCATAGCAGAACGTTTCAATAAGGAAGTAATAATTACGTTGTCTATAATTCTGAGGATTTATCTGCGATTTCTACACTTTGTGATCCGATAGAACCGATTAATGTTTTTTTGGCAGCAGGAGTTAGCGATGATATTAACGCTTGAATAAATTGATTCTGAAGAGAAATCGAATCTTCTGTATTTTGATTTATTTCGGATACACGAAAAAGAATGCCATCAGGAATGCGTCCTGTGAGTCCGTAACTGACTCGTGCAAAAGTCTGCTCAACTGCCCCCCGCACCAGTGAATCCCCTACTCGTATCCAGTAAGTTACCGGCTCATAACGGCTTCCGTACTGTGCTACGACCCTCATGACCGGGAGTTCCACCGAATCAAAGGAAATGGCATCTTTCCATTTGCCGGTTATCTGAAATCCTTGTGAAGGATAGCAAACCTCCGGTCTATGAATCCTGCTGTCATTTGACTGGTTTTCGCCGTAGGCTAGCGACAACATGATGCGACGACCGTTGCCGTTGACATAGCTGCGGGACAGTACCTGTGAGTAGAGCTTGTCCAGAGTTTTCTGTGCCTGCGGGTTGACGATAGCCTGGAGGCCCTCTTCAATCATCCGCCAGTCGCCGAACTGACGGGGAATGAGGGCTTCAAGATTAAGTTGCTCGGCTTTGACGACGACGTACCGGGTCGGTGTGAGTGCAACCGATAGCGCGTAAGCACTCAGCATGAGCACAGCTAAGACAACGGCGCGACGGGTGAAGGATGTCATGCGAACTGTTAATGTACGTATTGACGAAAAAATTTTGGGGAGTCACATTCCCCCGAATCAGCAAGTTGCACTCTGAGAATTGTGACCTCGTGAAGTCTTGATTAAAACACATTTCGTCACAAGGTGGGGTTTGTCCTATGGGACGATACACGTATCCTTTATGCAACAGCGTGGCGCGGTATCGCACAATGCGCTAGCATCACGCGCCTTGTTTGCATGTGCTTGGGATGGAGGTGTTTCCATGATTTTGGTGACAGGTGGGGCGGGATTCATAGGCGGCAACTTCGTTCTCGACTGGTTGGCGAAAAACGGTGAGCCGGTGCTCAATCTGGATGTGTTGACTTACGCAGGCAACCTGGAGACGTTGGAGACGGTGATGGACGATCCGCGCCACGTGTTCGTGCAGGGAGACATCTGCGACCGTAACCTGCTTGACGGGGTGCTTGAGAAGTATCGTCCCCGCGCGATTGTGCACTTTGCTGCAGAGAGCCATGTCGATCGGTCGATTCACGGGCCCGGCGAGTTCATCCGTACCAATATCGAAGGCACGTTCAGCCTGCTCGAAGCGGCGCGTGCCTACTGGAATACGCTGGAGGGAGCGGAACGGGATGCTTTCCGCTTTCTGCATGTGAGCACGGACGAGGTGTTTGGCTCCCTTGCGGCGGAGGATGCGCCGTTTACAGAGGAGAATCCGTATCGGCCCAACAGCCCGTATGCAGCAAGCAAGGCGGCGTCTGACCATCTGGCGCGGGCCTGGTTCCATACCTACGGATTGCCGGTGGTGACGTCGAATTGCTCGAACAACTACGGCCCCTACCAGTTTCCGGAAAAACTGATTCCGCTGACCATCGTCAATGCGTTCGCAGGCAAACCCCTGCCGGTGTACGGCGACGGCCTGAATATACGCGACTGGCTCTTCGTGAGCGACCATTGTCGCGCGCTGTGCACCGTGCTTGCGCAGGGGCGGCCGGGGGAAACCTACAACATAGGAGGCGGAAACGAGAGAACCAATATCGACATCGTGCGCATGGTCTGCAATCTGCTCGACGAGCTCTGGCCTGATGAAGCGGCTGGCCGCCGTGATCGACTGATTACGTTCGTGACCGACCGTCCGGGGCATGACCGTCGATACGCGATCGACACGCGCAAGATCGAACGAGAGCTTGGCTGGCGACCCGCAGAGACTTTCGAGAGTGGTCTGCGCAAGACCGTGCAATGGTATCTTGCGCATCCGCGCTGGGTGGCTGATGTGCAGAGCGGAGCTTATCGTAACTGGATGGCTGTGCAATACGGTATGAAAGATGGTGCGATGTAACGTATAGTGATGCACGGAAAATGGCTCGAAGGAATTCTTTCCTCTGGGTACTTTGTCTTGCGCGTTAGCGTAGCCCGCAGGGCATCCGTGGGGGAAAAATGAAGATTTTGCTTTTTGGCAAGGATGGTCAAGTTGGTTGGGAATTACAGCGCACGCTTGCGCCGCTCGGTGAGGTGGTGGCGTTGGATCAGGACGGTGGGGAAGGGCTTGTCGGCGATTTGACTGATGAAGCGGGTTTGCGGGCTACAGTGGCGGCGGTTTCGCCTGATGTGATCGTCAATGCCGCTGGCTATACTGCCGTCGACCGCGCCGAGAGCGAACCTGAGCTTGCACATCGTGTCAATGCTGCTGCGCTTGGCGTACTCGCCGGAGAAGCTGCTGCGCGCGGCATCTGGCTCGTGCACTATTCGACCGATTATGTGTTTGACGGTAGCGGCGAGCGCCCGTGGCGTGAGGATGATCCGACCGGGCCGCTTTCAGTCTACGGTCAGAGCAAGCTTGCGGGCGAAGAGGCGATTCGGGCGAGTCACTGCCGTCATTTGATTTTGCGTGCTTCATGGGTCTATTCCATGCACGGCAACAATTTCGCTCGCACCATGCTGCGACTGGCGGCTGAACGTGATCGTTTGACGGTCGTCAGCGACCAGATCGGCGCGCCAACCGGAGCCGAATTGCTTGCCGATGTGACGGCCCATCTCGTGCGTAGTGTCCTGACCGTGGATCATCCTGGCGGTCTGTATCATCTCACCGCAGCGGGGGAGACGAGTTGGCATGCTTACGCCTGCTTCGTCATCGATGAAGCCCGTCGCCGAAGCATTGAACTCAAGGCTAAGGAGATCGTGCCAATTCGTTCAGTCGATTGGTCTGCGCCCGCCGTGCGTCCTCTGAATTCACGCCTCGATACCACACGGCTGCGGACCGATTTTGGCCTCCATTTGCCTGATTGGCAATTTGGAGTGATGCGGCTGCTGGATGAAATCCTGGATTCCGTATTACCATAATAGGATGAAAGCACGTAAAGGCATCCTCCTTGCCGGCGGTTCCGGAACCCGCCTGCATCCGGCCACACTGGCCGTATCCAAGCAGTTGCTGCCGATCTACGATAAACCGATGGTTTATTACCCGCTCTCGACGCTGATGCTCGCGGGTATCCGGGATATTCTCGTGATCTCCACGCCGCAGGACACCCCGCGCTTCGAGCAGTTGCTCGGCGGCGGTGAACAGTGGGGGGTGAATCTCTCCTACGCGGTACAACCGAGCCCGGACGGGTTGGCGCAGGCTTTCATCATCGGCAGGGACTTTGTCGGTGATGCGCCATCGGCGCTGGTGCTGGGTGACAATCTTTTTTATGGTCACGATTTGGCGACCGATTTGATCCGGGCTAATGCGCGATCATTGGGCGCAACGGTGTTCGCCTATCCGGTAAACGATCCCGAACGCTACGGCGTGGTGGAGTTCGATTCTGACGGTCGTGCCGTGAGCCTGGAAGAGAAACCGGCTCGCCCCAAGAGTCGTTACGCGGTGACGGGACTCTATTTCTACGACAACAGGGTGGTTGATATTGCCGCCGGGTTGAAGCCCAGCGCGCGCGGGGAGTTGGAAATTACTGACGTCAACTCACAATACCTGGCCTGGGGCGAACTCGACGTGCAGGTCATGGGACGCGGCCATGCCTGGCTCGATACCGGAACGCACGAAAGCTTGCTGGAGGCGGGTCTTTTCATCCAGACCATCGAGAAGCGCCAGGGACTCATGGTGTCCTGTCCGGAAGAGATTGCCTGGCGGGCGAGTTGGATCGGCGATGAAGATCTCATGCGTCTGGCAGCTCCGTTGGCGAAGAACGACTATGGCCGCTACCTGCAACGCCTGCTTGAAGACCGGGTGTTTTGATCCAAAACAATCTCCGGTTTGAAACCTTCCCTTTTAGGGGATAATCAGACACGGGAGGGGTGTAACCTCTTCCGTGCTATGTCGTCCGGCTGAACCGGACGTGGATTGAAACATGAATGTCATTCCCGCTGCATTGCCTGGTGTGTTGATTCTCGAACCGAAAGTGTTTGGCGATGCGCGCGGTTTTTTCCTTGAGAGTTACAACGCGCGCGTATTCCGCGAAGCAACTGGACTCGATCCGGTTTTCGTGCAGGACAATCATTCGCATTCGATGCGCGGCGTGTTGCGGGGGCTACACTATCAAGTTCGGCAACCACAGGGCAAGCTCGTCAGAGTGACTCATGGGCGGGTGTTCGATGTGGCGGTGGATGTGCGCCGGGATTCCCCGCATTTTGGCCGCTGGACGGGCGTCGAGCTTGACGGGGACTCACATCGCATGTTCTGGATTCCGCCCGGTTTTGCGCATGCGTTCG
The DNA here is from genome assembly GCA_009776435.1 of Betaproteobacteria bacterium. Classification (GTDB taxonomy): domain Bacteria; phylum Pseudomonadota; class Gammaproteobacteria; order Burkholderiales; family Rhodocyclaceae; genus WRNU01. Next base: position 17,485 of record WRNU01000002.1, read on the forward strand.
TTGTTTTGAGCGAAAGCGTCGATTTCATGTATAAAGCCACCGATTACTACGCGCCGGAACATGAACGCTGCATTCTCTGGAACGATCCGGACATCGCCATCGAGTGGCCGCTGGCGGGATTGGGCGAACCCTTGTTATCTGAAAAAGACAGGGTAGGGCGGTTGCTGAAAGATGCCGAGGTTTGCGATCTGTAGGGTTCGTGTCCGGGTGAATGAGGAGAAATGATAAATTGACAATTAGAACGGTTATTCTTTCCGGCGGTTCGGGAACCCGACTATGGCCGGCTTCACGCGAGGCTTATCCCAAGCAACTCTTGCCGTTGACCGGCGAACGTTCCCTGTTGCAGGAGACGATGGCAAGGCTCGAAGGTTTTGGCGGCGCGGGCGAAATTGATCCACGCCTGCTGGTGGTGAGCAACGAGAAATATCGCTTCATCATTGCCGAACAGCTTCGCCAGATCGGTGTGAAAGAGGCGTGCATCCTGCTTGAACCCATTGGACGCAATACCGCGCCTGCCGTCACCCTGGCGGCGCTGGAGGCAGGCGCTACCGGCGAAGATCCCGTGTTGCTGGTCATGCCGGCCGACCATATCATCAACGATCGCGTCGCCTTCCAGCAGGCCATTGTCGAAGGCGCGCGTCAGGCCGAGGCTGGCGCGCTGGTATGCTTCGGCGTCGTGCCCGAACGCGCGGAAACCGGCTATGGCTATATCCGCGCGGGTGACGCCGTCTCCGGGAGCAGGGCGCGGGAGTTGGCTGAATTCGTCGAAAAACCCGATGCTGATACCGCCGCGCGCTATGTTGCCAGCGGCGCGTATTTCTGGAACAGCGGTATTTTCATGTTTCGTGCCTCGGTATGGTTGGCGGCGCTCGCGCATTTTCGGCCTGATATTGATCGGGCGTGCCGCGACGCTCATGTCGGGCGTGCGAAGGATGTCGATTTTCTGCGCGTGGAACGCGCCGCTTTCGAGGCGTGTCCTTCCGACTCCATTGACTACGCGGTGATGGAAAAACTGCGGACTGCGCCGCAACTGGGGCAGGGCGTGGTTGTGCCGCTGGCTGCCGCCTGGTCGGATGTGGGGGCGTGGGACGCGCTCTGGGCGGTGTCGCCGCATGATGTCGACGGCAACGTCACGCGGGGGGATGTACTCCTGCACGATAGCCACGATACGCTCGTCTACGCCAGTCATCGACTGGTGGCGGCTCTCGGTTGTGAAGACATGGTGGTGGTGGAAACGGCCGATGCCGTGCTGGTGACCCCGAAAAACAACGCTCAGAATGTCAAGAAAGTGGTCGAGCGCCTCAAGGCAGAAGGGCGTAGCCACGGCCACCACCATCGCAAGGTGTTTCGTCCCTGGGGATGGTATGACTCCATTGATAGCGGAGAACGCTTTCAGGTCAAGCGCATCGTGGTCAATCCGGGCGCAAGCCTGTCCCTGCAAATGCACCATCATCGCGCCGAGCACTGGATCGTGGTGCGAGGGACGGCCGAGGTGCAGTGCGGTGAAAAAACTTTCCTTCTCGGTGAAAACGAATCGACCTATATCCCGCTGGGCATTCGTCACCGCTTGAGCAATCCGGGATGCCTGCCGCTTGAGATCATCGAGGTGCAGTCCGGCAGCTATCTGGGCGAGGATGACATCGTTCGTTTCGAGGATGTTTACGGGCGTATGCAGTAACTGAAGGTGTATGCGAGTTCGCCATGTTATCCATCTTTGATATTCTCGCCGAACAGCGCATTGCCGAGGCCGAGCGCCGAGGCGAATTCAAGCATTTGCCGGGGATGGGACAACCACTGGTTTTCGACGATGAACCTTTTTTGTCGCCTGAGCAGCGCATGACGAACAAAATTCTGAAAAATGCCGGTTTTACGCCACGGGAAGTATTGCTGCGCCGAGAACTGGCCGCCCTGCGCGACGAAATAGCCCTATTGCCCGACGGATCATACCGCGCCGAACTTCAGCGTCGTCGCGCTTGGCTAATGAGTGTACTGATCACATCTACCACACGCTGAACAGTGAACCCGAAGTGCTCAAAAAATTTCCCTGCCGAAGCCGGTACGCAGAAGGTGTGGGGGGCACGTTTTCCTGTCACACAGTGGCATGTCCTGGCGCATAACGCTGGATGCGTGCTAATGTTTCAGCGAGCGCATCGCGTGCGCGGGCGGTGTCGTAGTCGGCCTGAAGACCACTCCAGAAACCGTCGCTCATGCCAAAAAAGGCAGACAGACGCAAACCTGTGTCAACAGTAACGGCTCTCTTCCCTGCAACGATTTCGCTGATACGCCGCTGAGGAACGCCGATTTCCTTCGCTAGCCGGTACTGGCTGATACCCAGTGGCTTCAAAAACTCTTCCAGCAGAATTTCGCCGGGATGGGGGTAAGGGATTTCGCGCGGCATGATTGTTCTCCTTCAATGGTAGTCCACGATCTCGACGCTTGTGGCCTGCCCGGAACAGAAGCCAAAACAGATGCGCCACTGGTCATTGACGCGGATACTGTATTGACCATTGCGGTCGCCAGAGAGCTTTTCAAACCGGTCGCCTGGTGGAACGCGCAGATCCTCCAGCGTAGCCGCCCTGTTCAGTATCGCCAGCTTGCGCAACGCGCTCTCGGCAATGTTGGCAAACCGTGCCACACGTCGTCCATTGAACAGTGCTTCGGTGTCGGAGCAGCGGAAACTTGCTATCATGGAAAGATACTAACGTGTGGCAATAGTATTGTAAAGCGATACTATGTGCCCGCTGTGATGTGATTCGGATCGGGCTTCTAGTCGCTCGAAACACCAGCATGTCTGAGAAGTGAAGAAGGCGATGCGCACGTCGTCGATTATCAGGATTACCATTGAAGAAGGTTCACCATGCGAATGCACAAGTTGTAGCTCCCTCTCTCACCCCGGTTAGCTACAATCTGTTCGCGCCTTCCGGCTTATCACCATCTGTTGTAGCTCCCTCTCTCACCCCGGTTAGCTACAATTTTTCCAAGGGCGATTCCGCCAGGAAAATCGTTGTAGCTCCCTCTCTCACCCCGGTTAGCTACAATCATGAAATCTTCAACTAACTCATCAGTTAAGTTGTAGCTCCCTCTCTCACCCCGGTTAGCTACAATAAATGCTGTCTTCGTAGGAAATCTTGCAAAGTTGTAGCTCCCTCTCTCACCCCGGTTAGCTACAATCGGCAGCATCGTCGAGCACACGCCAGACGGGTTGTAGCTCCCTCTCTCACCCCGGTTAGCTACAATAATCGTGTTTTCGTTGCCCCCGTAGGCGAGGTTGTAGCTCCCTCTCTCACCCCGGTTAGCTACAATCCCCTTCGGGGCACGCTTCGCACGCTTGCGGTTGTAGCTCCCTCTCTCACCCCGGTTAGCTACAATCATGGCTGCCCACACCCCTGCCGCACCGAGGTTGTAGCTCCCTCTCTCACCCCGGTTAGCTACAATATTGTATTTCCTTGTTATTTGTTTCTGAGTGTTGTAGCTCCCTCTCTCACCCCGGTTAGCTACAATCGCACCAGAGTACGTCGGCCACACGCGACAGTTGTAGCTCCCTCTCTCACCCCGGTTAGCTACAATTTGCGGGCTATCTCTTCGACTACCTCCGGTGTTGTAGCTCCCTCTCTCACCCCGGTTAGCTACAATCTCGGAGGTTGCCTTTATCCATGATTACCTGTTGTAGCTCCCTCTCTCACCCCGGTTAGCTACAATTCATCCATGTACAGGTATGGCGATTTTACCGTTGTAGCTCCCTCTCTCACCCCGGTTAGCTACAATTCGGAGCCGGAAATACACGCCGCCATTTCTGTTGTAGCTCCCTCTCTCACCCCGGTTAGCTACAATCAAATTCCCTGCGATCCGTTTCCGCCAGCGGTTGTAGCTCCCTCTCTCACCCCGGTTAGCTACAATCTACTCGCCTCAACTCCCCGCCAGGCATGGCTTGGCGGGGAGTTTTTTCATGGAATTTTGCAGTTCAAAAGAGCAGCATCTGGGATGCCGATACCTTTTTTTCCTGAAAAAGAGGCATGCCAACCAGCAGCCTGATACCTGCGTACTGCTTTTCCGTGACAGTCATGCAGCGCACGGAGCCTGCGGGAGGGAGGTTATCCGTCAGGCGGGTGAGATGCTTGGTTTCAGCGTCTTTGCCGTTCAGGAGGCGTCCGTAAACCGACCACTGAATCATGTCGTAACCATCGTTCAGCAGAAAGCGGCGGAACTGCACGTAGGCGCGCTTTTCGGCCTTGGTCACCATGGGCAGGTCAAAAAAAACGACCAATCGCATGTAGCGTCTCGTCTCTGTGCCCACGTCAATATTCCAGCCTGTGCGCTTGCAGACCGATCAGACGGGGAAGGTCAAGTTCAGCGTGGCCGGATTCGTAAGTACGCGCCAGACTCTCGACAGCATACTCAATGGCAGAGAGCACCGACATTTTTCCCTGCGGCATGCCGACGTCCACATTCAACAGGGCAACCAGAGCCCGTTTGTCCTCTGGTATCAGGTCGCCTTCCATCAGGGCAGGGCGTTTGGCAACGTGCAGGTCAACCAATGGGCGGAAAGATTCGATCAAGTCATCGGCCAGATTGAACGCATTCTGCTCGCTGTCATGAAACAACCCGATGGAAGGATGCAACCCGTGCGCTACCAAGCCGCGCGTGATGGCTCCGCGCAAGACGGCATAGCCGTAATTGAGTGCAGCATTCGTCCAGCGTGCCTCGTCATTGCGATAAAAATCTGTGCCGTACAACTGTGCAAAATAGAGCGCAGCGGCCTGTCCTTCCAAGTTGTCCGGGTCGCCGGAACGGACACGCCGCGCGCAAGCTTCCAACTTTTCCACGCCTTTTTTGCTGCACAGACGCAGGCAAGTGGCCTGATTTTCGATCTTGCGGCGAATAATGTCGGCCCAGGCGCGTTTGGCCGTCGGACGGGTAATGCTCAACTGCTTGCGCATCATGCGTGTGGTCCGCGAATGCGAAAGAAACGGCAGAAAAACGCCAGCAGGCTGGTGATTGCTACCGGTGGCATAAAGACTGATGCCGTACTCGGCACAGGCCGAAAGTACCGGATGAGTCAACGTGATTTCCCGGTGATCGAGAACAATCACGGCGATGTCCTCAAAAGGCACGAAGGCTGTCTCTTCCTGGTCAATAGCCAGCGAATAATGCTTCCGCCGCAGACGCGCCGGGCGAGAGATCATTACGCTACGCCAGACCATGTTTGAAACCGACGTTAACCTCTTTCCATTTGCCTAAAATATCTATCTTGAATTTGCGAAGTTCCTTGATATTTTTGACGTAGAATCGAAACAATGAACTGTCTTTGACAGTATCTGTTTTGGCTTTTTCAGACTGTTCATCGCTATCATTTTCATCGGCATTTTCTCCGGTCTGCTTTGTTTTTTTTCGCCCCTTTCCTGGTCGATCATGTGTCCGGATTGTCATACGACCATCGCCTTCGTACATGACGAAATAGCCGGGGAATCCTCCTCCTGGGATTACTTCACCACTGGTCAAGACGACTTCTATGGGTTCGTCAATTCGTAGATTGAATAGCTGCCTAGCTCCCGTCGGTAGTTCTTCCAGACCAAACATAGCCTCCTTGTCAGCTTGGTAGCGAGGTCGGAAAAAGTAGCTGGCACTCGTCCAGTAGACTTCTGTGGCGATGCTGTCGCCTAATCCCGCAACGCCACCGCGCACTAACATGCCGCCGTCTTGTTTAACAGGCAGTCGGATGGAGCGAATGAGCGGCCTCTCCTTGCCTGATTTTCCTTTGGGGGGTCTGAAAGGTTCGGCGAACGCTTTTTTTGCTTCACCATTAAATTTATCCAACTGATTTTGCAAGGCTTCGAGTAATTCCCTGTTTCGGTGATAGAACGCGCTACCTAGCTTGGCTTCGGTGAGCATCTCTTTCTTAAGACTGGTGAGTGGCACAGTCTTTCTCACGGATGCTGTATTTTCAATAATTTTTCCGGAACCCTCCTTACGTTTTTCTTTGTTGATTTTCGCTAGAGCACTCCTCCTTTGTTTCAAATATTCATCTGGCAGACTCCATGCTGGTAATGCAATGCAACGGACAAACTTTGGTTTGTCGCTCACTTCCTGAATTTCATACCCATTAGCAAACGCAACGTGCGCATCACCATTCGCTAATTGTAAAGCCTCACGCAATATTTCGTAGTTCCTGCGGCGGCGACCAGTTATTCCCTGCAAGCATTTGTCTGTCAACATGTCCTTGGTCAAATCTACAAGGGGAACCGGTAGGTAGCGAATGCCTTTAGGATTGGCGTCGTGAAGTTCACCAGCAGATTTGCGTTTGGGGTGGCGTGAGACAAAGACCTGACCTAGCGCACTTAACAAGTCGCGGCGGAATTTTCCATCGTGCACATCATCCCATGGAGCTGGCAAGAAAAGGCCACGCTCCCGCGCCTCGGCTCTGCTGACAATATCGCCTGTGCCACGATGCGTGTAACTTCCATCATCATTACGGCGAAAGATGTGCCTGTGCGGTTCCGCTTCTTCCTCTGCAAAATAGTTATTGACCCGTTGAATAACCTGTGGCGTACAGGCAGCGATAATGCAAGCGTCCAGCGCATGGTGCAGATCGCTTTTTTTCCTGTCCTTGACATGAGCCAAGCCCCACTTGCCACGCAGAAAGTCTACTAATCGCCCCTGTGGAGTACGCACTCGGGCGCGTTGGTAGCGATTCCAGCGGGTTTTTGCATCGTCATTCGGTGAAATGGCCTCAAGTTCTTCGGGTGAAGGGGCGTTGGCAAAGAGTATCCGCTCCCGTAGCATATTGGCGAACAAGCGTGTAGCGTAGCGCGTATCAACAAGGTTTCTTGCAAGAAATTCATCCGCATCTTCCAGGTTTTTGGCCAGCAAACGGCGCTGCTTTTCGGCGCTTATGCCCTTGCAGGAAAGTACTCGTTGCTCAAATTCATGCCAGCGTTTGTCGCAATTGGTACCTCCAAAAAATTCGTATGGAATTTTGGAGTCCTTGTTCCGGTTGGCTCCTGTTTTAACCAGAACCCGGTTGTCGAGACTGTTATCGAAGGTCTTTGAGCGAGGCCAGATGTGATCAATCTCAACATCGCCGCTGTTGTCCTTGAGCATTGAGTCGATGAATGGTTCAAGCGATGTGCCCGAATACATGCATTGCCCATTTTGCTCGCCATAAAGGCGCATCTTGAGAATTTGAGTTGGAGTCGGCTCGCATCCAAGCCGGTTGCGCAAGTCTTCCTTGATCCCTTCGGCGCGTTTGTTATTGCTTTTCTGTTCTCGGTCGATTTTGTCTCGCAGCTTTTTAGATCGCGCCAGATCACGAGCCGTTTCGACGTGAACATATGTCGGTGAGCCGTACTTGGCAACGAGACAGTTGAAAACAAGGCGGGCTTGGTTGAAAGAACGCGCTACGACAGGGTTGAGCAACTCCTTGTAGCGTTTTTCAATATGTCCGGTGAGCTTGCCGTGGCGATATCGCGGATAAACGTAAGTCTCCAGTGGTCTCAATTCAGGAGTTCGGCGCTGAGCTTCTTTTTCGGAATGCTTAAGACCCGCTAATTCACATGCCTTACTATATACGTGCCCTTCTTCCAGATATGGCAATATTTTGCGTAGTGCCATGAAACCAAGATTGCGGAATTTATTAAAGCTTATGGTTTGCAGAGCCGTAATTTCTTCAGAGTTGTAGCCGAGATTGCTCAGCTTTTGCTCGATTTCCCGATCGGTTTGGCATTCAGTCAGAGTAGTAGCGATGTCGTTTATTTCGCTTGCTGCACGCTCCCCTTCGTCACTGGTGGGCTTTTGATAGGCGGTTTGCATCCCCTCCCATTTGTCTGGGAATCGTTCAGCCAATGCCAACCGTAGCGCATGCCAGCCTTTGAGTTCCACAAGCTTTTGGTCGGCTTCAACGGCTTGAGCGTCCTCGAACTGCAAGGGCACAGGAGTTCGCTCTTCAGAATCGGGGTTGATAGTGTATTCACTCAGTATGGAATGCTCGAATTGCCAGTCGCCAGGCATGTCTTTCAATGGCATAAGGAGTGTGCGCCAGTCTGCCATGGTTGCAGCGGAATGCGAACGAAGGGAAGCCAATAGCCTCCATGTCACCTTGGGCAGAGCTTTGGGTTTGCCTTCCGTTGTGATGCAGCGAAAGGAATGACCAGAAGCGAGGATCGTATTGTTATCGGATGAGAACCGGATTTGGGTTCTCGCTTCCAGGCTGCGCGGGATAATACTTGTATCCTTGATGCGACAAATAAAACTGTCGGAATCCTGTAGCCCAAGTTTTTCGCGTAATTGTTTATAGGTGACGAAACCGCCGGTTAGTAGTTTTTTTGCCTCCCTTAATTTTTCCTTTCGCTCCTTGCTGTTTGCCCATTTGACGAGACTGATGGGTACTTCACCGCGAGGAACAATCAGAATCCAAGCGCCATCGCTGGCAGGTTTGGCGCGATAAGTGGCGGCATTGAAACTGGCTTCTTGCCATGAAGCAGGAAAACCGGTGTGGGCCATCAAGGTTTCCCGAACAAGTTTGAGCGTTACCTTTGAATGCTCGTATGGCAGATTAAGTAGACAGTTACGCTCCAACTGGGATAAATCTTCCTCTTTCCCATTTCGGCGGATGCGTAATTTGTTCAGTGTTTCCAACCAAGTGGCCCGTTCTGCGGAAAAGGAATTTTTGGAGGCACGAGGCTGGCCTTCTATCAACTCACATTCGCCAACCATTTCCCGTATTTGCTCGGCGTAGAGCGGTGGATGTTGCATGTCGAACAAATCGAAGATGGCTTCCTGAAACGTTCGCCCTACGGAACGGGATTCTCCGCCAACGGGAATTACCCCGTCTTTAAAGCAGGTAAGCATCTGATGCAAATATTCGCTATCAACAGGAAGCTCTAATGTGGTGTATGGGTTTTGATGCTTGTCTTGTGCAGTAAAAAGCGTTTTAAGCTCATGGCGCAACGCGGCACGAAGGAAGGCATGACGATAACTTCCTGCTTTGTTTCGGAATGACTGAATGCGGTCTTGCTCATCTGGTTGTGGCTCATCGGGAGCGTAGTTGTCTTGCGCTAACCAGATAGCCAGCCCGCCAACAGTCAAATGATTATTCTGTTTAAGTTTTCTGTATTTTTCTAGAAGCTTGCTTGAGGCTTCAAGCGCCTTGTTGAGTTTTTCCTTTTCTTTGGCCGCTGCCGCTTCTGCCAATGTGGCCTCGCTTGACTCCACTCTACTAGTGTCTTCTCCTTTCGATGAGTCTTGTTTCTGTGCCGATTTGAGTTCACTTCTGCGGAAAAACTCGAAGCCTCGATGTTTGACCAAGTGATACAGAACACGCGCCCATTCAACAGGATCAAGCTGTCGTTCCAGCCCTTGGGCACGGAGTTGCCAAGGGCCAACTTCGGGCTCGTCTTTGGCTCGTGGCGGCGTCATGAGTAACCGAGCCTCCGGGCGAGAAATGATTCCTACATCGCAGAACAGGCGTAGTAATTGGTTTAGACGCCAGCGGCGCATGTGGAGACGATTGCGGGCAACTCGTGCTGCTCGACGTGTTTGATTGTGTGGCTTTCCGTCGTTGTCTTCGCCGGGATCAAAACAACGCACGCCGAGATCGACGATGTGTTTTTTGCCAAGCACGCACCAGCCGACAGAAGCTATGCCGATGTCGAAACCAAAGGTGAGCAGATCAGTGGGCTTGCCAGACATGTCTTCCTCCTTCATAATCCCTACATTGTGGCTAACCGGGGTGAGCCGTTGCTACAATAAGAAATGCGTTTTTAACGCAATTCGTATCCAGCAACCCGGCAGGGCAACCTGTCGGGTTGTTTCATTTTGCCATCGGATTATTGCTTTGGGCTGCGGTTATTCGCTCACCGCACTCTTTACCACATCCACCACACGCTGAACAGTGAACCCAAAGTGCTCGAACAGCTTCCCCGCCGGAGCCGATGCGCCGAAGGTGTCGATGCTGATGACTGCGCCCTCCAGCCCGACATATTTGCGCCAGAAATCGCCCTGTGCGGCTTCAATGGCAACGCGGTGGGCGTGTTGATCGAGGACTTCGAGCCGGTATTCCAGGCTTTGGCGGTCGAAGACGTTGGTGGAGGGCATGGAGACGACGCGGGTGGGGATGCCGTCCTTTTCCAGCACGGCCTTGGCGTCGAGCGCCAGTTTGACTTCGGAGCCGGTGGCGATGAGTACGACCTGGGGGGTTCCAACGTCCGCATCAGCAAGGATATAACCGCCTTTTCTGATGTCGTCCGCGTCAATATTGCCCGTAACAGCAGGTAGATTCTGTCGGGAGAGGGCAAGCAGGGTGGGGCCGTCCGCGCGTTCGATACCGGCAACCCATGCAACCGCCGTCTCCATGGCATCGCTCGGCCGCCAGACATCGAGGTTGGGAATCAGCCGCAGACTGGGGATGTGTTCGATGGGTTGGTGCGTGGGGCCGTCTTCGCCGAGACCGATGGAGTCGTGGGTGTAGACCATAATCTGCCGCTGACGCATGAGCGCGGCCATCCGGATGGCGTTCCTGGCGTAGTCGGAGAAGACGAGAAAGGTGGCGGTGTAGGGAATCAGGCCGCCATGGAGCGCCAGCCCGTTGGCAATGGCGGTCATGCCGAATTCGCGCACCCCGTAGTAACAGTAGTTGCCGCCCTCGCGGGCCGTTACGCCCCGGCTGCCCTGGACGAAGGTTAGGTTGGAACCGGCAAGGTCGGCAGAGCCGCCGAACAGTTCCGGTAGAGAAGGAAGGAGGGCTGCAATCACGTTCTGACTGGCCTTGCGGATGGCGATGTTGTCCGCCTTGCAGGCGGCGATAACCTGCGTCGCAATCCGGGACCAGTCGGCGGGAAGCTCCCGGCGAATGACGCGCCGCTCGAATTCGGCGGCAAGTTCGGGGAAAACGGCGCGATATGCATCGAACTGCCGTTGCCAGTCGGCTTCGAGTGCCTTTCCTTTTTCCTGGGCATTCCAGGCGGCGTAAACGTCGGCGGGGATTTCAAACGGAGGATGCGGCCAGCCGATAGCCTCTCGTGTGGCGGCGACTTCATCCGCGCCCAACGGTGCGCCGTGGCAATCGTGGCTGCCCGCCTTGTTGGGGGAACCCATGCCAATGACGGTTTTGCAGCAGATGAGCGAGGGTCTTTGGGCTTCTTTCCGCGCAACGGCAAGGGCAGTCTCGATCGCCTGGGGGTCGTGGCCGGGAACGTCCGGGATGACCTGCCAGCCGTAGGCTTCAAAGCGTTTGGGGGTGTCGTCGGTGAACCAGCCTTCAACATGACCGTCGATGGAAATTCCATTGTCATCATAGAAGACGATCAGCTTGCCAAGGCCGAGCGTGCCCGCGAGGGAGCAGGCTTCGTGGGAGACGCCTTCCATCAGGCAGCCGTCGCCTACGAATGCGTAGGTGGCGTGATCGACGATGGCGTGGCCGGGGCGGTTGAATTCGGCGGCAAGCAGTTTTTCCGCCAGCGCGAAGCCGACGGCGTTGGCGATGCCTTGTCCGAGCGGGCCGGTGGTGGTTTCCACGCCGGGCGTGTGGTCGACCTCCGGGTGTCCGGCGGTTTTGGAGCCGAACTGGCGGAAATTCTTGAGATCGTCGATCGAGAGGTCGTAGCCCGTGAGGTGGAGCAGGGCGTAGATGAGCATGGAGCCATGCCCGTTGGAGAGGACGAAGCGGTCACGATCCGGCCAGCCGGGGTTGGCAGGGTTATGTTTCAGGGTGCGCCGCCAGAGCACTTCGGCGATATCTGCCATGCCGAGCGGCGCGCCGGGATGCCCGGAGTTGGCTTTTTGGATGGCGTCGATGGCAAGCGCGCGAAGCGCGCCGGTGATCGGATTGAAAACCGGGGTGAAGGAGGATGGTTGCGACATGCTGTTCCTGCGCGTTGGGTTTTGAACGGTAGTTTTAGCTACATATCATATTTGTGGCTATGGATAAGTGTAGCGTATCTTAACGAGTTGCTCAAAAACTCTGTGAGTGCGCACAGATCGGCGAAGCACCACCGTCATTGCAGTGCGTAGCGAAGCGAAGTCGCTGCAATCCACCCACCGCATGGATCCTGCGACTTCGCGCAGGATGACAGGCGGTGGATGTAGAGTTGCTCTTTAAAATTATTCATATGTCACTTTTCAAAAAGCGTACTGGCAGAGTTTTTGAGCAACCTGTTAAAGGCCCAGCAGATAGTCCATGCTTGCACCTGTGTCATGAAAGTAGCCTATAAAACGCTTCTGAAATTCTAAAATGGGCATTGATTCCAAACCAGTCGAGCTGTCTTCCAGGCGGCGAGGAGGCCCCTTTTGAAGTTCAGTTCCGTCTGGAGCCTGGACTCGCCACGAGTTTCGGAAATAGACGCGACCATTTTCCACTTTCTCAAAAACAACAGCATGAAAAGAATCGGGATCTCTGCGAACCCTACGATCCCAATTCATGGAAACGTACATGGGTGACGGATGAGGGAAACTAGTCAGCTCTAGAAAGTTACGAGAAAGAGAGAAAAAGTTGCCGAACAAACCCATCAGCGCTCGTTGAGCTTGGGAATTATCGGCACCTTGGTAGGATTTTGATCTGAATACCTTGTGGCGAGTTGTGCTTCTATCCTTTTTGTTGCTGTAATCGTCTATCCCGTTGGCGAAGTCCATTACCGCAGCTTGAAAAATCCGTGAAGAAGAAGGCCGATTGGCATTGTCTCTCTCTACGCTTCCGGGGCTTATTTCGAGCGTTCTGTTTCTTTTATGTCCTATGCCATCTACATGTTCGAGTGTCACTCCTCGTAACTCGACTTTCCCTTCGGAAATGAGTCTCTGCATGATTCGAACATACTCGGCCGGATTTTGTTTGACGAGCATGTACTGTATTGCAGCTATACTGCAAGTATTTTTGGAGCCTTGGACGATTGTTCCGGGATTTGCCGCCTCTCGCATGATGTCGTAGAGCAACTCCTTATTTGTGATTTCTGGTTTTGTTTTTTTAAACTCAGCGGCCAGCGATTCTTTTCCAGCGCCCAAAGGCTGGGTGGCAATGCGATGCAAACTGTGGAGCAAGGTGTTGCCGTTTTTATCGGTGTCCAGCAAGGCGCTCTTGTCATTCACTTGGCGTTGGGCCAAGCGCACCAGCATCATACGGCCATTAGTACCGGCCGAATTGAAAACATCCAGTGCCTGACTTTGCTGTGCAGACGAGAAATTTTCATTTTCGAGAACAGTGACGAGGGTGCTTGCCATTCCCATCATTGTCATAGGACCTGGTTTCCATGTGTCCTCCCATCGTTTTTTGGGCGCGGCCAGACTGCCGACGCCTGCCTGCTGCATTGCCTCACGATACTGCTGGGGGGCTGCAGTGTTCGGTGTCGGTGTTACATAGTTTTGGAATGACACATGGGGTGCTTTTGCTTCCGCGTGTGTTTTCATCATTGCAGGGCTTCCTTGCATGCGTCAAAGGTGAGCACTTTAAGTATGTATAAAATCCTTGGATGTTACATCACAATGAAACGGGTATTCATCGTGCGGGAAATCAAGCCTTCGATGACCGGCGACGCAAAAGAGCGGGCAGCGCCAGAACCAACCCGGTAAATAGCCAGCCGATGGCTTGCGGGTTGGCAGGTTCGGGCAACCAACGTCCGATTGCGCACACCGCGATGAGGGTGGCGCAGATGCGCTCGGCGCGGGAAAAATCGCTGCCGCGCAGCCAGCCGATGACGCCGTGAATCGCAGCCGGAGTCAGGTAGAGCAGGCTTGGAAAGTCGCGGTAGCGCGGAGAGGTGAGCAGCAGCAATGCCGCAATGGCGGCAGCGAAAAGAATAAAGCCGCGTAGTGCGGACAATGCATCGGCGGCCTCGATGCGCAGCCCTGTGTTTCGTATCCGTTGCCAGGCGATGTCGGCTGCCGCGAGCGGGTTGCCGAGCCAGCGCGTCAGGACCGCGCATGTGGTCAGCGTAGCGAGGGCGACCGCACCAAGGGCGATCCAGTGGGCCAAGTCGGCGTAGGCCAGACGGGCGTGTTCGGCGTGCAGGACGGCAATCAGGCCGGTCGTCGCGCCCGTGAGGGCGAGGGCGGCAAGACGCATCGGCTGTTGCCGGAGGGCTGTCCGGGAGGATCGGCCGACGAGGGCCAGGAGCAGGGCGAGGAGCGCGCCCGCAGCGACTCCAATCAACGGCGCGGTGATGTTTTCGCGCTCGGAAACGGGGCCGGAGAGGGAAAATTTTGTTTGCAGGGTATCGGCGTCGAGCATGCCCCAGTAGCCGCCGACAGTGCCTTCGAGCGACCGTTTCCACGGCTGGTCGATGGCTTCGATGAGGTTGTAGTCCCAGCCCGAGTCATGCGCCCGACGCACGAATTCCCGGATGTAGCGCGCTTGATTGACCTTCGAGGGCAGCGATTTTCCGCGCTGCCGACCGGCGCTCGGCCAGCCGGTTTCGCCGATCAGGATGGGTTTTCCGGCAAAAATCGGGCCGACCTTTGCGTGGACTTCGTCAACGTGGGCCAGCGCGCGCTCGATGTCGACCGGATCGTCTTCCCAGAAGGGCAGGATGTGCACGGTGACGAAATCGACATGCGCGGCCAGATCGCCGTTCTCGAGCCAGAATTCCCACACGTCGGCATAAGTGATGGGTACGGGGCTTTTCGCGCGTACCGATTCGAGCAGGGCGTGCATCTCCTTGGGGGGGAGTTCGCGGCGAAGCAGAACTTCGTTGCCGACGATGATCGCTCGTATAGTGTCGCGGTATGCGTAGGCAAGCGCGATGGCGCGTTCGAGTTCGAGGGCATTCTGCGCCTGGTCGTAGCCGATCCATGCGCCGAGCAGCACCTTGAGTCCCAGTTCATGGGCGATTTCGGGCACTTGATCCAGTCCCTTGTCGGTCGAGTAGGTTCGCACACAGTCGGTAATCGCGGAGAGCGCGCGCAAATCTTCTTCGATCTGTTGGCGCGGGATGTGCAAGTTCTCATCGAACGGCGTCTGCCCTGGACGATGAAAGGGAGCGTAGGAGAGGCAACGCAATTTTTCGCCCTGAGCCAGTTCAAGACCGGGCATCTGCACGGGCCGGGTTTTCGTGACGAGCCAACCCAGGAGCGCGGCAAGAACGACGAGATGGACGAGCGCAAGCGCCGTCCAGATCGAAAGCCTGATGGACATGAAAGGGAAAACGCCACGTCAGCGGGGGTCGGCTTCCTCCAATACGCAACACAGATTGCGGTCGCCCCAGACCTCGTCGATCCGGTTCACACTCGGCCAGAATTTGTTTTCCGCAATCCAGGGGAGCGGGAAAACCGCTTGTTCGCGGCTGTAGGCGCGCTTCCAGTCATCCACGAGGTCGGCCTGGGTGTGGGGCGCGTTCTTGAGCGGGTTGTCGGTCGCACTCCATTCGCCGAGTTCGACGCGGCGGATTTCATCGCGGATGGACAGCATGGCCTCGATGAAACGATCCAGCTCGGCCAGCGTTTCCGATTCGGTCGGCTCGACCATCATCGTGCCCGCGACGGGGAAGGAGACGGTGGGGGCGTGAAAGCCATAGTCCATGAGCCGTTTGGCGATGTCGATTTCGCTCACGCCGGTGGCAGCCTTGATCGGACGAATGTCCAGGAGGCATTCGTGCGCCACGCGCCCGTGCTTGCCGGTGTAGAGCACCGGGTAATGAGGCTTGAGACGGTGGGCGATGTAGTTGGCGTTGAGAATGGCAAGTTCGGTTGCCCGTCTGAGTCCTTCGCCGCCCATCATGGCAATGTACATCCATGAAATCGGCAGGATGCCAGCGGAGCCGAACGGGGCGGCGCTGACCGCGCCCTGTCCGCGATTGGGACGTTGGCGGCTCGAGGCGTCTTCCGGCATGAAGACGTGGTCGGGGGCAAAGGGCACGAGATGCGCGGCCAGCGCGATCGGTCCCATGCCCGGCCCTCCGCCGCCGTGCGGGATGGCGAAGGTCTTGTGCAGATTCATGTGCGTGACATCCGCGCCGACGAAACCGGGGGAGGAGAGACCGACCAGGGCGTTGAGGTTTGCGCCGTCCAGGTAAACCTGCCCGCCGTGATCGTGGACGATCTGGCAGATTTCGCGGATGCCTTGCTCAAAAACGCCGTGGGTGGAGGGGTAGGTAATCATCAGCGCCGCAAGCTCGTGGGTGTGCATGGCGGCCTTGGCTTTCAGATCGCCGAGGTCGACGTCGCCGTCGCTGTTGCAGTCGACCGTGATGACCTTCATGCCTGCCATCTGGGCGGAGGCCGGATTGGTTCCGTGCGCCGATTGGGGGATCAGGCAGATGCGGCGGTACGCCTGCCCACGGTTGGCGTGGTAGCGCGCGATGACGGCCAGTCCGGCGTATTCGCCCTGCGCGCCGGAATTCGGCTGCATGCAGACGGCGGGAAAACCCGTGATCTTGCAAAGCCAGGCAGCCAGTCCGCGAATCATTTCCATTATGCCAGCGGTTTCGGCAGACGGTGCGAACGGATGGAGCGTGGCGAATTCCGGCCAGGTGATCGGCATCATGGCTGCCGTAGCGTTGAGTTTCATCGTGCAGGAGCCGAGCGGGATCATCGAGTGATCGAGCGCGAGATCCCGGTTTTGCAGGCGCTTGAGGTAGCGCAGCATCGCGTGTTCGGTGTGGTGGGTGTTGAACACGGGGTGGGCGAGAATGTCGTCGTTGCGCAACAGCGCAGCGGGGATGAACTCGAGGGTTTCGGCGCGGCGGTCGAGCGCGTCGAGTTTGGCTTCGTCGATGAAGGTTCCGAAGGCGCGGATCAGCGCGATGAGATCGGCGCGGGTGGTGGTCTCGTCCAGCGTGATGCCGAGGGTGACTTCGTCGAGCCAACGCAGGTCGTAGCCCATCTCGGCGGCTGCGGTGAAGGCGTTTTTCGCCAGACTGGCAGTGGGCAAAGTGACGGCCACGGTGTCGAAAAACGCCTGTTCGCGTACCTGACGCCCCGAGGCGCGCAGCGCCAGGGTCAGGATGGCGGCCAGACGGTGGATGCGCCCGGCAATGGCGCGCAGGCCGCTCGGGCCGTGCCAGACGGCGTAAAACGCGGCCATGTTGGCGAGCAGCGCCTGCGAGGTGCAGATGTTGGAGTTGGCTTTTTCGCGCCGGATGTGCTGTTCGCGTGTTTGCAGACTCATGCGGTAGGCGCGCTTGCCGCGCGAGTCTCTGGAGACTCCGATGATGCGGCCCGGCATCGACCGGACATGGGCGAAGCGGGCGGCGAAATAGGCCGCATGCGGGCCGCCGAAGCCCATCGGGACGCCGAAACGCTGCATCGAACCCAGGGCGATGTCGGCGCCGAGCGCGCCGGGACTCTTGAGCAGCACGAGCGCCATCGGGTCGGCAGCGACGGCGACGATCGCTCCGCTTGCCCTGAGTTCGGCGATGATCAGGCTCAGGTCTTTCACTTCGCCGTCCATACCGGGGTATTGCAGCAGCGCGCCGAAGACTTCGCGCCGGGTGGCATCTTCCGTTTTGCCGGTGAGAATCTCGAAGCCGAAGCCCTGTGCGCGGGTGCGCAGCACGTCGAGTGTTTGCGGCAGGCAATCGGCGTCGACGAAGAACATGTTCGAGGCGGATTTCGATATCCGTCGCGCCATTGTCATCGCCTCGGCGGCGGCAGTCGCTTCGTCGAGCAGCGAGGCGTTGGCAACATCCAGCCCGGTGAGATCGACGACCAATTGCTGGAAGGTGAGCAGGGCTTCGAGCCGGCCCTGGGCAATTTCGGTCTGGTAGGGTGTGTAGGCGGTGTACCAGCCGGGATTCTCCAGCACATTTCGCAGGATGACTGCCGGGGTGTGCGTGCCGTGGTAACCGAGACCGATCATCGGTTTTCTCGGGGCGTCCTTCGAGGCGATGCCGCGCAGTCGCGCAAGCGCCTGTTGCTCACCAAGGGGGGAATCGAGTTCCAGCGGCCTGGGCAGGCGAATGGCCTGCGGCATGGCCTGACTGATCAACTCGTCGATATCGGCAACGCCGATTGCGGCGCAGAGGCGGGCGATTTCATCCGGGGAGGAACCCAGATGGCGGGAAGCGAAATCGTCATGACGAATGAGTTCTGCCAGGGTGGTCATCTAAAACAATCTCCGGTTTGAAACCTCCCCTTTCGAGGGGATTTCGGGCATGGGAGAGGTGTGACCTCTTCCGTGTCATCCGGCTGCGCCGGATGTGGATTGAAACATGGGATTATTCTTCGGCAAGCGTGGATTGGTAGGCGGCGGCGTCCAGCAGGGTTGCCGTGTCGGCATCGGCAGCGGGGCGCAGCTTGAAGAGCCAGGCAGCGTAGGCATCGGCATTGATGCTCTCGGGGGCGTCGACAGCGCCTTGGTTGATGGCGACGACTTCGCCCGCGAGCGGGGCGTAGATGTCGGAAGCGGCCTTGACCGATTCGATGACGGCGCAGCTTTCCCCTGTTGCCAGTTTGCGGCCCGCCTCGGGTAGTTCGAGGAAAACGATGTCGCCCAGCGCCTTCTGGGCATGGTCGGTGATGCCGATCGTCACGGAGCCGTCGTCTTCGAAACGTATCCACTCATGGGTGTCGGTGTATTTCAGTTCGGATGGAACATTACTCATGGGAATCTCCGGCAGGAAAGAGGAAAAAGGCAGCGTGCAGGGAGTGATATGTCAAAAGCGTGTTTCAGATGAGTATTTTGCCGTGGCGCACGAAAGGCATCTTGACCGTGCGCGCAAGCAGGCGTTTGCCCCGGATTTCGACTTCGACTTTTTCGCCCACGAGGGTGGAGAGGGGTAGCCGAGCGAAGGCAATGGATTTTTCGAGCGTGGGCGAGAAGCTGCCACTGGTAGTCTCTCCCTCGCCAGCGGCGGTAAACACCGGCATGTGGGCGCGCAGCACGCCGCGTTCTTCGAGCACGATCCCGAGCAACTGGCGGGTGGCAGGATGGGCTTCGAGGGCGGTGCGTCCGCTGAAGGCGCGAGACGGATCGGTCGTGTCGACGGTCCAGGCGAGGCCCGAGTCGAGGGGCGAGACGGTCTCGTCCATGTCCTGCCCGTAGAGATTCATTCCGGCTTCGAGGCGCAGGGTATCGCGCGCGCCCAGGCCGCAGGGTTTCACCCCGGCGCCCAGTAGCGCCTGCCAGAGAGTCGTGGCCTGCGCGGCGGGCAGAGTCAACTCGAAGCCGTCTTCGCCGGTATAGCCGGTGCGGCCAATGAAAATGTCACCGATTTGCGCGCCGGAGAACGGGGGCAGCGTTTCACTGCCGGTTTTCAGGCCGGGCAGCGCCAGCCAGGTTTTTTCGCGCGCCTTCGGCCCCTGCACGGCGATCATGGCAAGGTCGCGCCGCTCGGTGAGGCTCACGTTGAAACCGTGACTGGCAATGTGTTTGCGCATCCAGGCCACGTCTTTCACGGCAGTGCCCGCGTTGACCACGATCCGGTAGCGTTCGTCGTCGAACCGGTAGACGATGAGATCGTCGATCACGCCACCGTCTTCGCGCAGCATGCAGGAGTAGAGCGCCTTGCCGGGGACGTTCGCGCGGGCGAGCCGGGCAACGTCGTTGGCGAGCAGGGCGCGCAGCCAGGTGGTGGAGTCGAACCCTTCGAGATCGAGCGCAAGCATGTGCGAGACGTCGAACATGCCCGCATCGCGCCGCACGGCATGGTGTTCGTCGATTTGCGAGCCGTAATTGACCGGCATGTGCCAGCCGGCAAAATCGACCATGTGCGCATCGGCAGCGAGGTGGGCGTCGTGGAATGGGGTCTGGAGGGAAGAGGTGGAGGCAGTATTGCTCATGGCGGTGGTTTTTACTCGTAGCGGTGGCTTTTGCATGTGACAAGAGGATTCTTTTTCGTGCAACGAGCGACGATAGCATCGCTTTGAATAAAGTCGCAAGCATCGGCAAGCCGGATGCGGTAAACTCTCGCCGTTTGACGGGGAATTCGTCTCCGTCGATGGGGTCATTTCAGAGCACACGCGCGGAAAACGAAATGTTCGAAGCTATTCGCAACAACAAACGGATTGCCCAGGTCATCCTGGCACTCATCATCATTCCTTTTGCCGCTTTCGGCCTGGGTTCCTATTTCGGAGATGGGCCGGGGGCCAGGGAAATCGCAAAGGTGGGAGACACTTCCATTTCCCGGATCGAGTTTGATCGCGCACTGGAAGAAGCGCGGAGTCGCCTGCGGGAGCGGCTTGGCGAGGATGCAACGGCGGCCATGCTCGACTCCGAAGAATTGCGCCAGTCGGTGCTCGATCAACTCATCACCCGGCGGGCGCTGGAGCTTTACTTCAGGGAGATGCGTCTGACGGTCTCGACCGAGCAGTTGCAACAGGCCATTTTCGGGATCGAAGGTTTCCAGGAGAACGGGCAGTTTTCGCAGGAGCTATACCAGAGGTGGCTGCATACAAAGGGGTTGGCTCCGGTGGCTTTCGAGGCGCAAATCGCGCAGGATATGCTTGCCCAGCAATTGGTGATTTCCATTGGCGATTCGTTGATCGTTGCGCACGGTTCGGCGCGACGGCTACTCGCCGCCGAACTCGAGGAGCGGGTGGTGCGCGAAATGCGTTTCCCCGTTGCGCCACATCTGGCCGGCATCGAGATAGATGATGCGGCGATTCGGAAGTTCTACGATGACAATCCGGCGCGTTTTGAACTACCGGAGCGGATCAAGGCCGAGTATATCGTTCTCAGCGAAGAGTCCTTGCTGAGCGGGATCGAGAGCGCGATCGAGATTGACGAGGCAGACATCCAGCAGGCTTACGATGATGTGCTGGCGGGACGGCATGTGCGCCATATCCTGATCGAATCGGCTTCCGGCGCCGACGCGGCTGCGCAGGAGGCGGCCAGGAAACAGGCCGAAGAAATTGTCGAAATCCTGCGCAAGGAACCCGACCGTTTCCCGGAGCTTGCCAGGGAGAAATCACAGGATCCGGGTTCGAGCGAAATGGGAGGCGATCTTGGCGTCATGATGCGTGACGGAACGATGGAGCCGTCGTTCGAGAAAGCGGCATTTGCGCTGAAACAAGATGAAATCAGCGACCCTGTGCGTACCGGATACGGTTTCCATGTCATTCAGGTGACGGCCATCCAGAAGCGGTCTCTCGATGAAATGCGCAATGAAATCGTTGACCAGTTGCGCAAGCAGGTGCTTGGGCGGGAACTGGACGAAAAAACCAGGAAGTTTTCCGAAATGGTTTTCAGCGAAGCGCCGGACAGCCTTCAGTCGGCAGCCGAAGCTTTCGGGCTGGAAATCCAGCGTTCCGACTGGATCGACCGGGGAGCGAGCGCCCTGGGCGAGTTTCGCAATGAATCCCTGGTGGCAAGCCTGTTTGAAGATGACGCGCTCAATCAGCGCCACAACACGCACCCCGTCGATGTTGGGGCCAACACGCTGGTGTCCGCGCGCGTGATCGAACACGAAGCCAGACGGCGCTTGCCACTCGAAGAGGTGCGCGAGCAGATCGAGGCGCAGTTGCGCCGCGAAGAAGCGATGCGTTTGGCGCGGGAAAAAGGCAATGCGGCGCTGGCGGCGCTCGACAGTGGTGAGGCGATCGAAAACGCCTGGAGTATGCCACGCTCCTTGCGTCGCAGCATGCAGGACTTGCCGACTGCCACAGCGCGCGCAGTGTTTGGCGCCCTGGAGCAACTGCCCGCGCGGACGGCGGCGGAATTGACCGATGACGCATACGTGATTTACCAAATCGATTCGGTCGAGCGCCCGTCCATCGAAGATGACGACCCGCGCATCGCCGAACTGGCGAAACAGTACGGGTTTATGCTTGCCAGGAGCGATTTCGAGTTCTTCCTCGCTACCCTGCGTGATCGTTACAAGATCGTGGCCAAATCGGTGGCGAGTCAGGAAGCGGAATAAAAACAGGAACCCAAAACCTGCCGTTCCCGCCACATGGCGGGATGAGGCTGGTCATGGCTC
>WRNU01000003.1 GCA_009776435.1 Betaproteobacteria bacterium
GCCACCGGCAAGCTCCTCGACAACAACAAATCCCCGTCGCGCCGTACCGGCGAACTCGACAACCGTGGCAGCCAGTTCTACCTGTCGCTCTACTGGGCCGAATCGCTTGCCGCCCAGAACGAAGACAAGGAACTCGCCGAGCGTTTCGCTCCGCTTGCCAGGGCATTGGCGGCTGGCGAGCAGGACATCGTTGCCGAATTCAAGGTCGTGCAGGGCAAGCCTGTCGATCTCGGGGGTTACTACCGCGTCGATGCTGGAAAATGCGACGCGATCATGCGATCCAGCAAGACTTTCAACGCGGCGTTGGCGGTGTTGAGGGGCTGAATGGGGAAAGTCGGGACAGACTGAGCAGAAGCTTAGTCTGTCCCGAAAAGACGGGTTACGACGCCATTTCTTTGAGGCGCTTGCGCATCGTGTCGTTCACAAGCCTTTGCCAGCCGCGCCCGGTGGCCCGTAAGCCTTCGAGTACGTTTGGATCGAAGCGTATAGTGACCACCGGGCCTTCGAAAATCGCCTCGCAACCAGGCCAGGAGCCAGACATGTGTGACGGGAGGCCAGTGGCGCATGGAGCCGACCACATAGGTGGCGAGAATGACGTAGGGGCGCGATTTATCGCGCCCAATGAGCACGAGCGCAACGATTTGGGCGCGATAAATCGCGCCCCTACGAGTGTCCTGCCAAACCCCTCGTGACCGTCTCCACCACAGAGTGGGTGCGCTCTACCGTTATCTTGCTGATGGCCGGGCAAGCTTCCATGATTTCTTTTTTTGTGATTTTACCAATCTTGCTCTCAATGACTGCCTTGATGCGGTCAGATCTGGGTAGGCCGCGATAACGCAGAAATTGAACCCTGTCCTCAAACTCGCTGTAGGCTTTTTGCAGAATACCGAGGCTGTAGCGGATGAAAGGCAGATAATCGCTACGATTCTCGTGCCAGAGTACCGAGCTGTCCTGCAACGCCTCATAATAAGTATCCTTGCTGTTTTTTCCGTTTGCCTCCCGTGTTTTCCGTCTTTTTCTCCAACCGCTGTGAAAGTCTGCTGGATGCCCTGTTGGCGCGGCGGGAGGCTTGCCGCTTGCAGGGGCCGTTTGCGCGCTGGCAGGTGATCGTTCCGGGGAGCGCGCTCAGGCGGCGCATCGAACTGGCGATGGCGGATCGCTTCGGGATCGGCGCGGGGGTCGAATTCGACTATCTGGCGCAGTGGTTGTGGCGGAAGATCGGTTGCGTCGTGGAGGTTCCGGCGTCGTCGCCCTATGCTCCGGATGCGCTCGTCTGGCGGATTTTCGCCGCGTTGGAAGGCGATTGGCCGGGGAAACACGCGCGGCTGGCGCGTTACCTGGAAAGGGCGGATGCACGGCAGCGTTTTGAATTGGCTGGGCGGCTGGCGCGTCTGTTCGATCATTATCTGTGCTATCGCCCGGTGTGGCTCGAAGGATGGGCCGGTGAAAAACCCACGTTCGTGTCGCGTGAGGGGACACATCGAGCGGATGAAGCCTGGCAGGCCGAGTTGTGGCGGCGCATCGCTCTTCATGATGAATCCGGGGCGTTTCAGTTGCCGTTCTTGCGTTTTCTGCGCCGCGTGGCGCGGATGGAGGATGCCGCGCTCGCGCGGCTCGATCTGCCTGCCGCCGTCGATGTTTTTTGCCTGCCGAGTCTGCCGCCGCTTTACCTGGAGACGTTGCGCGCGCTGGCGCGGGTGATGGATGTGCAGTTGTACGTGCTCAATCCGTGCCGCGAATACTGGTTCGACATCGTCGATGCGCGTCGCCTGTCGTGGCTGGCACGGCGGCAGCGCAATCTTTTCCATGAGACGGGCAACCGGCTGCTGGCGGCCTGGGGCAAGCAGACGCAAACGCAGATCGAATCCCTGTTTGAAGGCGAAAATCCTGTGCTGGAGCGCGCGGAATTTACGCCGCATGCGGATTCTCATCTGTTGGCATGCCTGCAAAACGCTTTTCTCGATTTGCGGGAACTCGAAGCAGGCAGTATCCGCCTGGATAAAGATGACCGCAGCATCGAACTGCATCTGTGCCACTCGCGTATCCGCGAACTGGAGGCGCTGCATGATCGCCTGTTGGGGCTGTTCGGGGAACGAGAGGGCTTGCGCCCGGATGAGGTCGTCGTTCTCATGCCCGATCTGGCCGCCTGCGCGCCGTTGATCGAGGCGGTATTCGGCACTGCGCCGCGAGAGCGGTTCATTCCGTGGCGCATCACGGGTCAGAGGCGGACGGAGGAGAATCCGGTTGCGCGCGCGCTCGACGATCTGCTGGCCCTGGCAGCGGGCAATGCGCCCGCAAGCCGGGTGTTCGACCTGCTGCGACAACCGTTGGTGGCGGCGCATTTTGGGTTGGCCGAATCAGAACTGGAACAGGTGCGTGACTGGATGCGCGAGGCGGGCATCCGTTGGGGGCTGGATTCGGAACAGGCGCGTACCGTCGGCGCGCGCGGCGAGCATACCGTGGAGGCCGGACTCGCCCGTCTGTTCCTGTCCTGGGCGGCGGGAGACGTGGCCGGACGCGCGCTTTTCGCCGGACAGACCGGCATCCGTCACGCGCCGCAAGGCAGCGCAGGGATGGCGCTGGGCGCGTTCTGGCATTACGCCCGCGCTCTGCATCGCTTGCGGGGCGAATTGCTGAAGGCGCGCGACGCCGAGGGCTGGCGAGCCGTGTTGCTGGCTTCGCTCACGGCCTTGATGGGAGAGCCGCCGAAGCACGCCGACGAGATGCGCGCCGTGCGTGAAACGATCAACGCGCTGGCCGACGATATGGCCGCTGCCGGTCTCGGTGGGCAGGAAACCGGCGGCGCGTTGCCGCTCGATGTCGTGCATCCAGCGCTACTCGAACGGCTCGATGAGACCCTGCACGGTAGCGTGCCCGGCGGTGCGGTGACGTTCAGCGCCCTGTCGGCCCTGCGTGGTTTGCCGTACCGGGTGGTGTGCGTCATCGGACTGGACAGCGATGCCTTTCCCGCCCGCGAGCGCGCGGACGAGTTCGATCTCATGGCGGCCTTTCCGCAGAATGGCGACCGCCAGCGTCGGGACGACGAGCGAAATCTTTTTCTCGATGCCGTACTGGCTGCGCGCGATGTGCTGCATTTGTCCTGTGTCGGGCGTAGCGCGCGGGACAATGCCGAATTGCTTCCCTCCGTGCTGGTCGACGAACTGCTCGATGTGCTTGCCGCCGCCTGCGCCGAAGAACCGGGGCAGCCGGATTCGATTGCCGAGGCCCGCGCCCGGCTGATCGTGGAGCATCCGCTGCAATCCTTTTCAGCCGAGTATTTCGTGACGGAAGGGAAAAGGGATCATCGCCTCGAGAGTTTTCGCGGCGAATTCGCCCGCGCGCTCGATGAGCGTTTTCGCCAACAGCGCGTGGGAAGAAAGCGCGTGGAGACCAATTCTTCTGAAGACGACGACGATCATGTCGAAGAAGACAGTGGCGGCAGGCCGTTTTTCACCTCTCCCCTGCCGCCGCCGGGTGAAGAGTGGCGTTGCGTCGATCTCACCCAACTCAAGCGTTTTTTCAGCAATCCCTGTCGTTTTCTGCTGCGCGAACGTTTGGGACTCGATCTTCCGGAGAGTGAAGAAGATCTCGCCGATGTCGAATCGTTCGTTCCGGACTGGCAGACAAACCGCACGCTCGTGGCGCGTTTGTTGCCCGTCCTACTGGAAGAGGGGGAGAAAGGGGACGCTTCGATCGCGGATGATGCGCTTTTTTCCCTTGCCCGCGCGGGGGGTGAATACCCAGTCGGGAGGCTGGGGGAGGGGGCGTTGCGCCGCGAACTGGTTTCTCTGCGCGGTTTCGCCGAGCGGGTGAACGCGGCGCGCGCTTTGCCCCGCTGTCCGGTGCATACCGTGAGACTTGAACACGTGCTCCGTTTCAACGGTGAGCATGAAGCCGAAACCTGGGAACTGCGGGCCGCCTTCGGTGCGTTGCGCGCAACGGGACTCGTTGCCTTTCGTTACGATGACGTTCGCGCCAGCGATGTGCTTGCAGCCTGGTTCGACCATCTGACGCTCTGCGCCGCGCCGTCGCCGGGGGTGGAGTGCCGGACTCGCGGTTTGTCGCGCGAAGGCGGATTCGTGCTGCATCCCTTGCCCGCTGCCGATGCGCACGCGCAACTCGGAAAATTGCTGGCGCTCTACCGTGCGGGACTGCGTGAGCCGCTACGTTTTTTCCCGAAGTCGGCCTGGGAATATGCCCGTATCCGCGCCCGAGAGGGCAACGAAGACAGGGCCCTCAAGGAAGCCTTCAAGAAATGGAACGAGGGCGACTTTCCCGAAAGGAAACACGCCGCCTACCGGCTGGCCCTGCGCGGCATGCGCATGGAAGAAGCCTTCGATGACGTGTTCCGGGAAAACGCCGAAATCGTGTTCGGCGCGTTGTGGCAGGTGTTCGAGGATTGTCGTTAGGGCGGTTTACCAACACTGGTTCAGTCCTTCTGATTCCATTATAATCATCTGATTTTATTATATATTTATATTCATAATGATTTTTGCAAATACATTTCAACAAATCTATATGGCATTTTTTGAGAGTGCCACATAAAAACCTTGCGCTTAATGTGGGTTTAGGCCCATAATTCGCGCCGGTTTGATTGCGCATGGTGCGTGGTCAATAGTGGTGTCTCCTCCACCCTCATCTTTGGTGTGGATTTAACGCAGTCCGGACACGGACTGCGTTTTTTTTTGGCGTTCGACAGAGTGCGCTCGCCGATGGATGATCTGACTTGACCCTGGCATAAGTAGTTTCCGCAACCAGAGCGGAAACGGGGATTTTTCACATTACAAAAACTCTGTTTCGGACATCGTTCATGCGTCGCTTTATCGGAACTGTCTTGTCGGACGTTCCTTTTGGAGTACGTTATGTTTAGTAATTTCAAGGTTGGCAGCAGGCTCTTTTTTCTCACTGCGTTTGCTTCGATAGTTACCGTCGTCGTCGCACTGTTCGGAATGTTCGGCATGGCAAGGATGTCGAACAGCATGGACGACATGTACAACAGCAGGGCCGTGGCATTGGCCCAACTCGGCAAGATCAACACCAGGGTCGGCGCGCTGACTGCCGATATTTTCCGCGCCTTGCAGCACAACCCCGACTCGGAAATCAACAGGATCCACAGCAGCCACACGGTTGTGGAGCACCTGGAATCGGTTGAAAGGGAACTCAAGGAGGTCGATGCGGCATGGGCGCTCTATACCGCTACCCCTATGGAGGGCGAAGAAAAGGAACTGGCGGCCCGGTTCAGTGAAAGCTATGCCCGATTCGTCAAGGAGGTCATTCGCCCCGCCATCAGTTCATTGCGCGCCAACGATTTTTCCTATGCCGTCCATGAACATTTCATTCGAGGATACCGTGAGTTGGGGGTGCCTGTGGAAAGAATCGCCGGTGATTTGACCGATATGAATGGCGTGCTTGCCACGGAGAGTTTCAAGCAGGCGGGGGACGCCTATCGATCATCACGCGCAAACATGCTGATCGCTTTTGCCGTCGGCCTCTTGATCAGCGCGTTCATTGCCTGGAAGATCATTCGTACCATCGTTGCCCCGTTGTCGGGCTTGCAGACGGCAATGGTCGAAATCGAACGGAGCGGCGACTTCACCCGGCGCGTAGAGGTTTCCGGTTCCGACGAGGTCGGTCAAACTGCGAAATCGTACAATCATTTGCTGGTCGTGTTGCAGAAAGCCCTGGGCGAAATTCTTGAACATACGACCCGTCTCGACGCGGCAGCGACCGAACTCGCCGTTACCGCGCGGCATGCCGCCCATGGCTCGGCGACGACCAGCGAGACATCCTCGGCGATGGCCACCTCGGTCGAGGAGATGACCGTCAGCGTCACCCACATCAGCGAAAACGCGCAGGAGACCTCCGAAATCACGCAACAAACCGGCGAACTCTCGCAACAGGGCGGCGAGGTCATCCGTCAGACCGTCATCGAAATGCGCGCCATGGCCGAAGCCGTGCGCAAGTCTTCCGAGAGCATCACGGAACTGGGCCATCAGTCCGAACAGATCTCCAGCATCGTGCAGGTGATCAAGGATGTTGCCGATCAGACCAATCTTCTGGCGCTGAATGCGGCGATCGAAGCGGCGCGTGCCGGAGAACAGGGACGCGGGTTTGCCGTCGTTGCCGACGAAGTAAGAAAACTCGCCGAACGCACCACCAGCGCCACTGGCGAGATCGGCGCAAAAATCGCCGCCATCCAGGACAGTTCGCATTTGGCGGTGGCCGCGATGAGCAGCGCCGCCGGGCGGGTCGAATCCGGCGTTGAACTGGCCGATCGGGCCGGAGAGGCCATCACGAATATCCAGCAGGGCGCCAAACTGGTGCAGACGCACGTCGGCGACATCACCTCGGTTCTGGCCGAGCAGGGTGTTGCCAGCCATGCGATTTCGCAGCAGGTCGAGCGCGTTGCTCAGGCTGCGGAGGAAAGCAGCGCCGCAGCGCGCAGTTCTTCCGATGCGGCGTCGAACATCGAACAACTGGCGCGGGCGATGCGCGACGTGGTGGCAAAGTTCAAAGTCTGAACCCGCTTTAATTTCCCCGTCCCGGCTCCCGCGCGAACCATTCCAGTTGGGCGTGCAGGGATTCGCCTCCGGCAATCTGAGGGTTGGACGAGGTGATGCCGTCGGCCGCTTCGCGGGCGGCAATAGTGGCCTTGGCGCGTTCGAACGCTTCGGTGAATGAGCGGGTTTCGCGCAACGCTTCGTCGAAATAGGCGCGGCCAAAGTCGGTCAGATCGTTCGTGTCGTTGCAGCCGAAAGAATTGCGGTCGGCATCGGCGGCAGTGATGACCAGGGTGTCGGGATCGGCGAGCCTGGGGATGAAGCCGCCGGAATAGCAGGCCGAAACCACCACCACCCGGCGTTTGATACCGGCTTCGTCGAGCGCCGTGCGCAGCATCTCCGGGGTGATGTCGGAGAAACCGAACGGCGAAAACTTGATGGAAAAACGGTGATCGGCTGAACCGTGCGAGGTCAGGAACAGGAAAAGCAGGTCTTCTTCTCCGTTCATCTGCTCGCCGATGCGACGTAGCGCCCTCGAGAGCGATTCATGGTTGGCAAACGGGAGCCTCCGGGCCGTGGCCGGGTTGTTGACCAGGATCATGGTGTGGCCGGCGGTGGCGTAACGATCCCTGAACAGTTGCTCGACAGTGATGGTCTCGCGCATGAATACGCCTTCTTCGTCGCCTGCGAAGCCGAGGAAAAAGATTTCCGGCACGCCGGGTTTTCCGGTCTCGATCCTGGCCAGATGCTCATCGAGGAGGCGAGACTGGCCGTAGAACACTTCTTCGTCGATGGCGAGTCCGCCGGTCTCTTTGGTGTATGTCAGGGGGGCGTCCGTGTCGACTTGCCAGAGCGCCAGCGGGTTGGCGCTGGTGAAGACGGCGAACAGGGCCGACAGGGTAAACGGTACACACAGGATGCGCTGCCAGCCGCGCCCGATATGGGCGATGTACCGTGCGCCAGCCAGTGCCAGCCAGATGTGGGGCAGCGCGGAAATGAAGTATGCAAACCATGGAGCAAGACTGATGTCGCCTAAATGCCAATCGCCTGGCAGTGACGTATCCGAATCCGGGTATGTGTAGCGGGAATGGTAGAAAAACGCCAGATTGGTGATGACCGACACTAACTTTGCGCCGATGAATCCAGCCAGCGGCACTATGAGCAGCAGCAGGGTAAATACCAGCCAGACGGCTTCTCCGTCCTGTCGCCTGTCCATCCACTTCAGCAAACCGGCGAAGAGGGCGACGGCAGCAAACGGAACGGATGCCGTGCCGACAAACGTTGCGCCTTCGATGATCGCGCCGTCCTCCCAGCCGTTCAGAGCGATGGAAAGAATGATCGAGATCAGGCAATAGAACAGGACGAGCCAGGGAAGCTTGGCGATGTTCGGACTGAAACTGCCCGGTTCGGGACGGCGCAGGGTCAGGACGCGGCCAAGCTGGCGCAGGTCGGTAAGCAGGCTGGAATGCAGGATGGCTTCGGAAACAGGCATGTGAGTTTCTGTAAAGATTTGCGCCGACACAATCTCGGACGCGGAGGCTTCATGGCGCGGTTGTCTTACCGTTCAATTGGGGGGCGTTTCCGTGAAGAATCGCTGCTTGCCAGCATCCCAGTTTGGCTGTAAAGGCCAGAGTATAGGCGGGGCTGGAGGAGGGCAGTATATGGATTTCCAGGCCGGGACGCGCCAGCCGGGGTGCGAATTTTGCCGCGCAACGCCCGTTGAAACAGATGCGCTCGAGTGCGGGAGCCTGATCGATCAGGGCATCGAGATCGTTGGCTTCTCCGGCGCGGATGTCGGCATCGAGCGCGCCGGGCCGCACACAGGCGCGGTAGACATCCCAGATGCCGACCCGATGCGTCAGAACGCGCCGGATACGTTCGGCGTAAGGAAGCTCGGGGAGCGGTTCGGCGAGGATTGCGCCAAGCAGTTTCCAGAAATGATTTTGCCGGTGCCCGTAATATTGTTGGGTCGCCAGGGACGCAGGGGATGGGAAACTCCCCAGGATCAGGCAGCGGATGCCGGGATCGAAAACCGGGGCCAGGCCGGTCAACCGGACGAATTCATGCGTTGTTGCGGTTATGCTCATGGAGTACGTCGCATTTGCCCTGCGCAGCGGATCAAACTCGTCGGAGATGCCTGGTTGCCATCACAACGGCCGTATTATCAACACTTTTCGGGTTTCATGCGATAAAATTCATCTTTCGCCTTCATGCAATATGTTCAAAGAGTCCGTGAATTCGAGCCTTCCCGACAATCCTCTCGTCCGCCTCGATGGCGTGCGCTTCGCCTACGGCGAACGCGAGATCCTGCGCGGCATCGATTTGACCGTGCGCCGTGGACAGGTGGTGGCGATCATGGGGGGGAGCGGCTGTGGCAAGACGACGCTGTTGCGCCTGATCAGCGGGCAGTTGCGGGCGGCTTCGGGCAAGGTCGAGGTGGATGGACGGGATTTGCGACGCCTCTCGACGGGGTCGCTGTACGCAATGCGGCGGCGCATGGGCATGTTGTTCCAGTTCGGGGCGCTCTTTACCGATATGAGCGTGTTCGACAACGTGGCATTTCCTTTGCGCGAACACACCGGACTGCCCGCCCAATTGATCCGCGATCTCGTGTTGATGAAGCTTCACGCAGTCGGGTTGCGCGGCGCGCATGCGCTGATGCCCTCCGAGCTTTCCGGCGGAATGGCGCGGCGGGTGGCGTTGGCGCGGGCCGTGGCGCTCGATCCGATGCTGATGCTCTACGACGAGCCTTTTGCCGGGCTCGACCCGATCTCCCTCGGCGTCACCGGCCAGTTGATCCGACGCTTGAACGATGCCCTCGGCGCGGCTTCCATCATGGTGACGCATGACGTGCAGGTTTCGCTCGATCTGGTCGATTACATCTATTTCGTATCCAACGGCGTCATCGTGGCGCAAGGCTCGCCGGAAGAGATTCGCACGTCGAGCGATCCTTTCGTGCGCCAGTTCGTCCATGCCGAGGCCGATGGCCCGGTTCCGTTCCATTATCCCGCTCCGCCATTGGAGAGTCTGCTTGCCGGAGTCGCGGCATGAACGTTCTGGGCGCGGCCCTGCGCAAACTCGGCGCGATGACCATCGACGGCGTATGGCGGCTCGGTTTCGCCGCCCGGTTTTTCCTGGCGGTGCTGCGTTATTCCGGGCAGTCGCTCCTGCGACTGCCGCTTACGATCCGCGAGATTTATTTCAGCGGCACGCTCTCGCTGCTCATCATCGTGGTGTCAGGGCTGTTCGTGGGGATGGTGCTCGGCTTGCAGGGCTACGACATTCTCCAGCGGTTCGGTTCGAGCGATGCGCTGGGCATCATGGTGGCCCTGTCGCTTCTGCGCGAGCTTGGGCCGGTCGTGGCGGCGCTTCTCTTTGCCAGTCGGGCCGGGTCGGCGGTGACGGCGGAAATCGGCCTCATGAAGACTACCGAGCAATTGCAGGCGATGGACATGATGGCGGTCAATCCGCTCGCGCGTGTCGTCGCGCCGCGTTTTTGGGGCGGGGTGATTTCGATGCCGCTGCTGGCGGCGATATTCTCGGCGATGGGAATCTTCGGCGGCTGGCTGATCGGCGTGATAGCCATCGGGGTGGATGACGGCGCGTTCTGGTCGCAGATGCGGGCTGCGGTCAGCTTCCGCTACGACGTGATCAACGGCGTCATCAAATCTTTCGTATTCGGCGTGGCGGTGTCGTGGATCGCGGTATTCGAAGGTTACGACTGTCAGCCTACGGCTGAAGGGGTGTCGCGGGCAATTACGCGCACCGTGGTGATTTCGGCGCTGGCGATCCTGGCGCTGGATTTTGTACTGACTTCTTTCATGTTTCGGGGCTTATGATGAGTCGGACGACACTGGATTTGTGGGTAGGAATATTCGTGGCGCTTGGCATCGCCGCCCTGGTTTTCCTGGCGGTGAAGGTGGGCAGTTATTCGGACGTGTCGAAGAAGGGTTCGATCTATTCCGTCAAGGCGGTCTTCGATAACATCGGCGGATTGAAAGTACGCGCGCCGGTCAAGAGCGCGGGCGTGCTGGTGGGCCGGGTTGGAAGCATCAAGCTCGATCGCCAGAATTTTCGCGCCGTCGTGCGGCTCGACATCAATGGCCGATACAGTGAATTTCCGGCTGATACGACTGCGTCCATCCTGACTTCGGGTCTGCTCGGCGAGCAGTACGTCGGACTCGATGCGGGCGGAGATGAGGAAGTTCTCAGGGACGGCGATACTTTGCAATTTACCCAGTCGGCGGTAGTGCTGGAAAAACTCATCGGTCAGTTCATGTTCAACAAGGCCGCCGAGACGCCAACTCCGTCACCAACGCGTTGATGCCGACACATGTATACCGATTTACAGCCAAATCGATTCCAATGAAAAACATCGTTCTCCTTTCCGCTACGCTTTTGCTTGCCGTCGGCTGCGCCAACGCTCCGCCGGAAGATCCGCTGGAGCCATACAACCGCGCCATGTTCTCGTTCAACGAGAAACTGGACAGCGCAGTGATGAAACCCGTGGCGAAAGCCTACATGAAAGTGACGCCTGAGCTCGTGCGTACCTGGGTGGGCAATTTTTTCGGGAACCTTCAGGACCCGTGGATCGGCATCAATAACCTGGCGCAAGGCAAACCCGTCGATGCGATGCACGACTTTGCGCGTTTCGTGTTCAATTCAACCCTGGGGATAGGCGGCCTGCTCGACATCGCTTCCGAGGCCGGGCTTCCCAAGCATGACGAAGATTTTGGTCAGACCCTGGGGGTGTGGGGGGTCAAGGAAGGCCCCTACGTGGTGCTGCCGTTCTTCGGTCCGAACACTTTGCGCGACAGCTCCGCGCTTCCGTTGGATGCGATGGCCTCGTCGCCCTGGACATTGCCTCCCGGAAACCCCGTGGTACATGATTCCAAAGTTCGTTATGGTCTCTCGGGGATGAAATTGGTCAACACCCGCGCGCGTCTGTTGGGGGCCGAACGCATCCTCGATGAAAGTACGTTCGACAAGTACCGTTTTATGCGCGATTCCTATTTGCAACTACGTCGTTTCAAGGTGCGTGACGGAAATGTGCCGATTGAATATGATGATTTCGACTCCGACGAGAATGTCGACGAAACCCCTTGAGAAACCTGGAGGAAAACGATGACAAAAAGACTGTTTGCCCATTGTTTGTTGATGCTGGCGGCGCTGTTCGCTCCCATTGCGGCTTTTGCCGCAGGTGAAACGCTGCCTCCCGATGAGTTGGTGCGCAAGGTGACTGATGAAGTGCTGACCATCGTGCGTAGTGACAAGTCGATCCAGGCGGGCGACATGAACAAGATGCTTGCGCTGGTCGACGAGAAAGTACTGCCACACTTCAACTTTCGGCGGATGACCAGTCTTGCCGTGGGCCAGCACTGGCGCTCCGCCAGTCCGCAACAGCAGGAACGTCTCATTGCGGCATTCCGTATCCTGCTCGTGCGCACGTATTCTCACGCGCTCATCGAGTTCCGTGACCAGGCAATCGAAGTCAAACCCCTGCGGGGCAGTCTCAACGAAAAGAACACCAGAGTGAGCACGGAAGTCAGACAGGCGGGTTCGCAGCAGCCCATCCTCCTCGAATATTCGTTGGAAAAGGGCGACAAGGGCTGGAAAGTGTTCGATGTCATCGTGGCCGGGATGAGTCTGGTCGTCAATCATCGCAACAGTTTTGCCGATGAGATCAGCGCAAAAGGCATCGACGGCCTGATTGCCTCGATGGAGGCCAAGAACAAATCGCTGGAAGCGGGGCAGGGCGGCAAATAATGACGGACTATTCGGTCGTGGAGCTGAAAGGGGCGTTGACCCTGGAGACTGTTGCGGCCTGGCTCGGACGCGCCTTGCCTGCCGGGGATCTGGTGTTCGATTTCAGCGGCGTTACCCGTGTGGATTCTTCCGCGCTTGCGCTCCTGCTGGCCTGGCTGCGGCGATCGAGGGCGCGTGGGCGCGTGGTTGAACTGCGCGCGCCGCCGGAATCCCTGCTGGCGCTTGCCCGACTCTACGGCGTCGATGCCCTGTTGCCGCTTGCGGCCTGATATGACGCGCTCTCCTGCGATTCGCGTTGCCGCCCTGACCAAGCGTTACGGCAGTCTCCAGGCGCTTGCCGGCATCGACCTCGAAATCGCGCGAGGGGAGTTCTTCGGCTTGCTCGGCCCGAACGGCGCGGGCAAGACCACACTGATCTCGGCGCTTGCCGGGTTGGTGCGCGCCGATGGCGGCACGCTTGAAGTCATGGGTCACGACGTTGTCGCCGACCCCCACAACGCCCGGCTCAAGCTCGGCGTGGTTCCGCAGGAACTGGTGTTCGACCCATTTTTTTCCGTGCGCGAAGTGCTCAAGTTTCAGTCCGGCTATTACGGCATTCGCGGCAACGACGACTGGATCGACGAGATTCTTTCCCGTCTCGACCTGTTGAGCAAGGCCGACACCAATATGCGCACCCTCTCCGGGGGCATGAAACGTCGGGTGCTTGTGGCGCAGGCGTTGGTGCATCGCCCGCCGGTGATCGTGCTGGACGAGCCGACCGCAGGGGTGGATGTCGAACTGCGGCAGGGCTTGTGGGAGTTCGTGAAGCAACTCAACGCCGACGGTCACACCGTCGTGCTCACCACGCACTACCTCGAAGAAGCCGAGGCGTTGTGTGGGCGCATTGCCATGATGAAGGCCGGGCGCATCGTGGCGCTCGACACCACCGCCAACCTGATTTCCCGCTTTTCCACCCGCAACTTCCGGGTGAAGGTGGAACGGCCCGACGTGGCGAAGGCGCTCGGCGAGACGGTGTCAGGGGACTGTGTAGCCTTCGGCATCGACGCCGCAGCCTCGGGAGGAAAGGGAATGGAGGCGCTGGAGGCGCTGCTTGCCCGTCTGCGCGAAGCCGGGGCGGGCGTATGCGGAGTCTCCGTTGACGAACCCGATCTCGAACAGGTGTTTGTGGAGGTGATGCGCCATGCCTGATGCCGAATCCTTGCCCGGAACGTTTCGCGCGTCGCGCTTCGTCGGGTTTCGCACCCTGTTTGCCAAGGAAGTGCTGCGCTTCAGTAAGGTCGGGTTTCAGACCGTGGCCGCGCCCGTGCTCAGTGCGTTGCTTTATCTGCTGATTTTTTCCCATGTGCTCGACCGCCATGCCACCGTGTATGGTGATGTGCCCTACATCGCCTTCCTCGTGCCGGGACTCGTCATGATGTCGCTGTTGCAGAACGCCTTTGCCAACAGTTCGTCCTCGCTGATTCAGAGCAAGGTCACCGGCAACATCATTTTCGTGCTGCTGCCGCCGATCTCCTGTCGCGTCTTTTATGCCGCCTACGTGTTGGCAGCCGTGCTTCGTGGCCTGCTCGTCGCCGTCGGGGTGGGGCTGATGTCGATGTTTTTCGTCGATCTGCCGCTTGCGCAACCGGCCTGGGTGTTCGCCTTCAGTATTCTCGGCGGCGCGTTGCTTGCCACGTTCGGCATCATCGCCGGGATCTGGGCGGAGAAGTTCGACCAGCTTGCCGCCTTCCAGAACTTCCTCATCATGCCGCTCACCATGCTTTCGGGCGTGTTCTATTCGATTCATTCCCTGCCGCCCCTGTGGCAGAAAATTTCTCATGCCAACCCGTTTTTCTACATGATCGACGGTTTTCGATACGGTTTTTTCGGCCAGTCCGATACCTCGCCCTGGCTGAGTTTCGCCGTGGTCGGCGCCTGTTTCGTGGCGCTTGCCGCGCTCACGCTGATGATGCTCGAACGGGGTTACAAATTACGTGGCTGAACAATCGCTCTAAAAGGATAGCAAAACAGAATGGACAAACTACTGATCGAAGGCGGTTCTCGCCTCACGGGCGAAATCGCCATTTCCGGGGCCAAGAATGCCGCCTTGCCCATTCTGTGCGCGGCCCTGCTGTGCGCCGAGCCGGTGACATTCACCAACGTGCCGCAACTGAGGGATGTCGGCACGCTCCTGGCGCTGCTGGCGCGGATGGGCGTGAAGATCGAGCGCGAAGGCGACACCGTGACGCTCGACGCCAGCGGATTGACGGAACCCGTCGCGCCCTACGAAATGGTCAAGACCATGCGTGCCTCCATCCTCGTCCTCGGGCCGCTTTCCGCACGCTGCGGTCAGGCAAGTGTGAGCCTGCCCGGAGGCTGCGCCATCGGCGCGCGCCCGGTCGACCAGCACATCAAGGGGCTTCAGGCGATGGGCGCGAAAGTCGACGTCGAACACGGGTACGTCCGCGTCAACGCTCCCCGTCTCAAGGGCGCGCGGCTCGTTACCGACATGGTGACGGTCACCGGAACCGAGAATCTCATGATGGCCGCCTGCCTTGCCGACGGTGAAACGATCATCGAAAACGCCGCCTGCGAGCCGGAAGTTCTCGATCTCGCCAACTGCCTTGCCGCGATGGGCGCAAAAATCTCCGGCGCGGGTACCGAGATGATCCGCATCGAAGGGGTTCCCCGTCTGCATGGCGCGCAGCATCGCATCATGCCCGACCGCATCGAGACCGGAACCTATCTGTGCGCGGCGGCGGCGACAGGCGGACAGGTGCGGCTTACCGGCACGCAAGCGTCCAGCCTCGATGCCGTCATCGGCAAACTGACCGAGGCGGGCTGCGCGATTCGGTGCGAACCGGACAACATCCGGATCGAAGCGCCCCGCAGGCTCACGGCGGTCAGCCTGCGCACGGCGCCCTATCCGGCTTTCCCCACCGACATGCAGGCCCAGTTCATGGCGCTTGACTGCGTGGCGAACGGTACGGCCACGATCCGCGAGACCATTTTCGAGAACCGCTTCATGCACGCCGTCGAACTGCAACGGCTCGGCGCAGACATCCACATCGACGGCAACATGGCGGTAGTGCGAGGAGTCGAGCGCCTTCAGGGGGCAACCGTCATGGCGACCGATCTGCGCGCCTCCGCCAGCCTGGTGATTGCCGGACTGGTGGCCGAGGGCACGACGACGATCGAGCGTATCTACCACCTCGATCGCGGCTACGAGAGTCTGGATGAAAAACTCGCTGCGCTGGGTGCGAGGGTGTGGCGGGTGAAGTAAATAATTCTCCTTGTACGTGAATTCCCTCGTAAGTAATTACCCTAGACGGGCTGCCGTTCGCCCGGAAAATAGGTATCATGCCGCGCTGCGATTATCGTCCCCACGAGGCAGACCGTGTTTCACGAAACCATCCTCATCCAGACCGGACTGGCCGACAGACCCCGGAAAAGCCGATGGCCGGCCCGTCTTGACCTGTTGCAAGGCGCCACTGGCCTTTTCCTTGCGCTCTTCATGTGGCTGCACATGTTTTTCGTCGCCTCCATCCTCCTGGGTGAGACGGCCATGTGGACGATTGCCAAATTCTTCGAGGGCTATTTCATCTTCGGCAAAGCTTACCCGTGGCTGGTGTCCTGCGTCGTCGGTTTCGTCGCGCTGATGCTTGTCGTCCATGCGCTCCTGGCGGTGCGCAAGTTCCCGATCAGTTTCCAGCAGTGGCGCACCGTCCGCGCGCACGCCAAAGCGATGCGGCACGGGGATTCCACCATGTGGTTATGGCAGGTCTACACCGGGTTCCTGATGTTTTTCCTCGCCTCGGCACATCTTTACCAGATGTTTTTCTGGCCGCAGGACATCAACCCTTACCTTTCGGCTGCCCGCTTCTGGAGCGACGGCTTGTGGCCGTTCTACCTCGTCCTGCTGCTGTCAGTGGAGTTGCACGCCGGTATCGGCCTGTACCGGCTGGCGGTCAAGTGGGGCTGGCCGAATGCGTCTCGCCAGACCCTCCAGAAAGTGAAATGGACGTTGACCGGATTTTTCCTGGTGTTGGGTCTGGTGACCTTGGCCGCATACATGAAAATCGGTTATGAGTTGCGTGACCAGGGTCGCGTGGAATATACGCCGGAATGGGTTGTGAAGAAGCAGGAAGGCGCACATCGGAATCAGGGAGACGGGCAATGAAAACGGTCATGACCGATGTGCTGGTGATAGGCGGTGGCCTGGCCGGATTGCGGATTGCCATTGCAGCAAAGAAGCGTGGACACGAGGCCGTGGTGCTCTCACTCGTCCCGCCCAAGCGGTCGCACTCCTCTGCCGCACAGGGCGGAATGCAGGCTTCGCTCGCCAACGTCACCAAGGGCGTGGGCGACAACGAGGACATCCACTTCGAGGATACGGTGCGCGGCAGTGACTGGGGCGCGGATCAGGTCGTGGCGCGCATGTTCGTCAACACCGCCCCCAAGGCGGCGCGCGAGCTTGCGGCCTGGGGTACGCCCTGGAGCCGGGTGCGCGGCGGCGATCACAATGTCATCATCAATGAGCAGAAAGTCACCCTCACCGAGCGAATGGAGGCGCACGGCCTGATCGCGCAGCGTGACTTCGGCGGAACCAAGAAGTGGCGCACCTGCTACGTGGCGGACGGAACCGGACACGCCATGTTGTATACCACCAGTAATCAGGCTATCCGCCGTGGCGTCGAGGTGCATGAACGTACCGAGGCAATAGCGCTGATCCATGATGGGGGGCGCTGTTACGGCGCGGTGGTGCGTGACCTTGTCACCGGAGAGTTGATCGCCTATCTTGCCAAGGCCACGGCGATTGCCGCTGGCGGCGCGGGGCGTATCTACAGCGCCACGACCAGCGCGATGATCTGCGAAGGCATGGGGCACGGGTTGGCGCTGGAAACCGGAGTCACGCCCCTGGGCAACATGGAGGCCGTGCAGTTTCACCCTACCGGCATCGTTCCGACAGGCATTCTCGTCACCGAAGGTTGTCGGGGAGACGGCGGACTGCTGCGGGATGTGGATGGCGAACGCTTCATGCCGCATTACGAGCCGGAAAAGAAGGAACTCGCCTCGCGCGATGTCGTTTCCCGCCGTATGGAAGAGCATATCCGCAGCGGCAAGGGCGTGCCTTCGCGTTTCGGGCAGCACTTGTGGCTGGACATCACCCTGTTGGGCCGTCATCACATCGAGCACAACCTGCGCGAAGTGAAGGAAATCTGCCAGTACTTCCTCGGCATCGACCCCGCCGAGAAGTGGATTCCCGTGCGTCCGACGCAACACTATACGATGGGGGGCGTGCGTACCGACCATACCGGTCAGTCGCCCTGGCTCAAAGGGCTGTTTGCGGCGGGCGAGGGGGCTTGTTGGGATTTGCACGGCTTCAACCGGCTCGGTGGCAATTCCGTGGCCGAAACCGTGGTGGCGGGTATGATCGTCGGCGAATTCATCGCCGATTTCTGCGACAAACCGGAAAATGGCGAGCCGTTCCCGCTCACGCTCGCGCGTGAATTCGTGCAGCGCGAAGAGGCCAAACTCGCGGCCATTCTCGACGGCGGTGGAAGCGAAAACGCGTACAGGATTCGCGCCGAGATGCAGGAGGTCATGACTCGCCATGTCGGTATTTTCCGGCAGGGCGACGAACTGCTCGCCGGCGTTGCGCACTTGCAACGCCTGCTGGAACAGAGCGCCAGAATCGGCGCTTCCAGAAAATCGCGTGCGGCCAATCCCGAATTGATGGTTGCCTACCGCGTTCGGCGCATGCTCAAAGTGGCGCTGACCATCGCGCATGGCGCTTACCTGCGTACCGAGAGCCGGGGCGCGCATTTTCGCGAAGATTTTCCCCGGCGAAACGATCAGGAATGGCTCAAACGCTCGCTGGCCTTCTGGCCGGACGAGTCGACCAACCTGCCGCGTTTCGAGTACGAACCGCTCGATGTCATGCAGATGGAACTGCCGCCAGGGTGGCGGGGTTATGGCGCGAAAGACTACATCGACCATCCGGACACGCCGCGTCGGCAGCAGGAGGTGGATGCCCTCCGCAGTCAGATGGAGGGCCAGGATCGCTTCGCCGTCCAGGAAGCCCTCATGCCTTATGCCGATAAATTGCCTGCTTCGCTTGCGGGCCGTAACGAACGGCTCGATGAGCCTCTGGAGAATGCGCAATGAGCGCCATCGACAACAACACCGACACCGCTCAAAGGCCCCGACAACGTCGGCTCCTGCGTATCAACATCCTGCGCTACGACCCGAGGGACCCCGATACGAAGCCGCGCATGCAGGAATACCGGATCGAAGAAGCCGAGAGCATGACGCTTTTCATCGCGCTGAACGAAATCCGCGAGCACCAGGAGCCGGGTCTGCTGTTCGACTTTGTTTGTCGCGCCGGGATTTGCGGCAGTTGCGCGATGATGGTCAATGGCCGTCCGCTACTGGCTTGCCGCGTGCTGACTCGCGACCTGCCCGATGAGATCACGCTCGCGCCGCTGCCGTTCTTCGAGTTGATCGGCGATCTTTCGGTTAACGTCGGCAAATGGATGCGCGGCATGAGCGAACGCCTGCAAACCTGGCTGCACGAGCGGGAGGGCGAGGTCGACATTTGCCGCATCGAAGAGCGCATGGACCCCGATCTCGCCGAGCAAATCTACGAGCTGGATCGCTGCATCGAATGCGGCTGCTGTGTCGCCGCCTGTGGAACGGCGCAGATGCGCAAGGACTTCGTCGGCGCGATCGGCATGAACAAGATTGCGCGTTTCCGGCTCGATCCGCGCGATGCCCGCACGGACGACGATTATTACGAACTGATCGGCGACGATACCGGCGTATTCGGCTGCATGTCGCTGCTTGCCTGCCAGGACGTTTGCCCCAAGTCGTTACCGCTGCAAACGCAGATCGCGTTCCTGCGC
Organism: Betaproteobacteria bacterium; assembly: GCA_009776435.1. Lineage (GTDB taxonomy): Bacteria > Pseudomonadota > Gammaproteobacteria > Burkholderiales > Rhodocyclaceae > WRNU01. The sequence goes on from WRNU01000003.1 coordinate 19,151, forward strand.
AGAAAGATGGCAACACAGGGGTTGGAAGAGGTTCCTCTCTTGAGCCGATTTATCTCCAGCACGTGCTGAGGTCCCCATCGGCGTCCTTCTGCCCGGCCTGATTGAGGGTGAGGGTGCCGCATGCGTAGGGGTCACTGCTGGCTTGCACGCCCTGGGGCGCTGCACTGAGAAGATAGGTTCGCGCTGCCTGATTTGTCAGGCTGAAGACATAGTGCCCCGTCAGATCGTTTCTGCACTGCGTTGCCGGCAGGACGGAGTCGTTTCCGTTCGTATCCTTGGCATAACTCATGTTTACGGTATGAAATCGCTCCATCGACTGTGACAATTCCAGCAGACAGGCCGCCGCCGTCGCCCGACGGGTTTTTATCATGTACGACTGATAGCTTGGCACCGCGATGAGGGCGAGAATGGAGACGACCACGAGAGCGATCATCAACTCCAGCAGCGTGAACCCCTTCTGCGTGTTCATGAATAATCCTTCAGTTGGTGATGATTTCGCGCCAGGATATCCGGCCCCTCAAGGAAGCACCTGTTATAACAGGGGGGGGGTTGCTGGATATGCCGAATGTGGCACAGTTGTTCGAATCCAGTCCGCAGACAACCAACTGACCGTTGACTATTTTGGGTTGTCCGGGACTGCCGTCGATCAATTTGCCGATTTCGATGCCTGAGAGGTTATTCCCGCCATAGGTGTCGTTAACATCGAATTGCCCGTCGCCGTTGAGGTCGAGAAAGACGTAGTTCAGCGCGTTGCCGGTTTTGGCATCAACGAAGTAGAGCCAACCGGAGCCTTTTGGGCTGCATGGGTCGCTGTCGGTGGGCGGGATGATGGTGGTAAATATGATGACGCCCTCGAAGATGATCGGCGTACTGATGACCCGTTCACCTTTGACTTCCAGGGGGATGTACCAGCCGTTGTTCATGTTGGTGTGGGTTGCCAGCGGGGTGATGGCTTTTACCGGGACGCCCCCGAGGAGGCTTGTTGCGCCGAAAACGCGCCGTTCCAGGTCGCCAGGCGTGAGCGTAGAACCGTCGTCAACCAGACCGTACAGGTTTTGCTGTTCCACGGTACTCTTGTCGGATATGCTGAGATAGCGTCCGGTTCCGAAGTAGACGAAAGGTTTTCTGCTCCCGGAGTCGACTCTGAACGTTGCCGTTGCGGGCTTTGCGGTGATCGGCTGATTCACGCCCGCATCGAGCAATCGGGTAAATGTGCCGGGGTTTTGAGTCAGGTCGAATTTCCACATCCTGCCGAGCAGATCGCCCGCGTAGGCCGATACCTGCGTGCCATCTGCTTTGATATCGGGCGCAGCAAGACCGTTGTCGAGTTCATCCGATACTTTGATGAACGTTGCGCTACCGTCAAGGATATTCACTACGCCCAGGGCAGCCTTGTTATAGCAACTGTTGTAACCGTTACCAAAGATGGCGCTGGGCTTGCCGTCGATTTCGGCGTAAGCCAGGGAACCGATGACATTGCCCAGGTAGCCCGCCGGGTCGAAATCGGAATGGGAGCAGGTCTGGAGGCCGTTGAGTTCCCACTTGACATGATTCGCCTGGAAATTCTCCGGGTTGCTTACGTCGAGTCCGTATAGCCCTTTGCCGCCGCGCCCGAGCGCGCCGACCAGAAGATACTGCTCCGGTGTCTGGGTCGGCGTCGTTACCAGGATTTCGCCATCAACGAAGAAACTGTGGCTGTTGGTGTGTTCGGCCAGCTTCGGGATCAGCATTGACGGAATATAGGCGAACTGCTCCGTGCCGGTGTCGGCATTGAAAGCGTGCAGCATACCGTCATTCGCGCCCAGGAAAATCGTCTTCCTGCTTCCGGTGTATTTGATGAAAACCGGCGTATTGTGCGGACTGTCGGCAAGCGGGGCGCGGTTTGAGGCGGCACGGTAGCGGGAACGGAACTGGCCGGGATCCGGGCCTTCATTTGCGTTGCTTCCCCGGATGTAGTCCAGGACTTTCTGGCCTTCGAGCGACTGGCTTGCGCCTCTCAGGGCGAGTTGGTGTGAGCTGTCCAGGTTGGCCCACACGAAGGAGACTCCGTTGCCGTTGCTGTTGCGGGTGAAAATATTTCGCTCGGCGGGCGAAGGCATCTGTTCCGAGGCAAACCAGACTTCCTCTTCAAGCCCGGTTTTTGAATTGATTTTTTGGGCGACGAGATCTCCTTGCCAGTCGTCGGGGTTGAAGTGCGTTTTATAGAGAAAGACATCGCCCAGGATCGGCATGGGTTGGGAAGTGCTGGCGGCCAGGTTGCCCGAGGAGGTTTTTTGCTTGCTGAGGACGGAATTGATGATGGACGACATGCCATGAAAGAATTCATCGGGGTCGCCAGCCGAGAAAAAGTCCCCGTGCCCATTCACGGCGGCGTGCAGCAAGTCGTCGATCTTCGCGGTGCTGCTGATGAAAGGATTGGGTTCGGACCAAGCCGTGAGATTGACTGAAGGGTCGATGATGGCCCTGAAAGCCTTGTTCTTATCGACGCTACCCGCCACCCCCAGGCCGATGGTGAAGGTCGTCATGTGCTGATACTCGGCGTTGTTGCGGTACTTGTCTGGCGCCTCGGGGGCAGGGGTCTTGGGAACCCTGTTGGGAATCGAGGAGGGCACGAGTTTTTTGTTCCAGTAGTACCAGGCGACATCGGCCAGTGTGTTGGCGTAGTTGTCCCGGAACGGAAAGGGGGCGTTGCCGTCCACGTTGACGTCAGCGATATCAGGGTTGGAGGCGGGATAGCTGTTCCAGTTGCCGTCTGTCATCAGAATGGTAAAACTCTTGCGGCATGCAGCGGCTTTTTCCGTGTCGCTCGTCCCCGGTCTGGTGGGATCGTCTGCCCAGGGGCCAAGGTTGCTGGAGCCGTCCGGTCTGTCGTTGCTGTCTGATCGGTCGAAGTAGCGTCCGGCTTGATCCAGCGCCCTCCTGAGCGGCGTGCTGCCTCCCTCATTTTCTGCGCGAGGAATCGAACTGACAAAAACGGGCTCGTTTCTCATGGCCGCCGGCTGGACTTTGTATAACCAGTCCAAGAACTGTTTTTTCCGCGCCTGATCGAATGTCCGTACGCCCTCTATGAGGGTGTTGACATTCCTTCCGTCTATGTCGGCACTACTATTTTTGTTGATGAGTCCCCATCCTACGCGAACGCTGGAATCGAGCTTCTCGAAAGCCCGGCCAATGCCTGCCTTGGATGCTTGATTCCGTGTGCGGTAATAGGCATACCAATTGGCAAAATTCTGCTTCTCCTCATCGGTCGTGATGAAGCGTTGCACACACAGGTCGGCGTCGTAATTGTTGGAGTCCGATGAGGCGAAAGGATAATTTTTCCAGGCGCTGGGTGAACAGACGTAATAGCTGGCTCGGCCGGCTGGAGCATCGGGGAGAAATTCAGTACTTTCGTCCGTGTCGAAATTTCCACTAATTCTGCCAAACGGAATAACACCGAAAAGCATGCTCATGTTATCGGTGGGGATGTAATCCGACTCCAGGTTGAATCTGCGATATACGGTTCCCGTGTCATCTCTGGCGTAATGTCCGTGGTCGTTCCGGGTAGCCAGGTCATAGCCGTTGAACCAGGCATCGGTGAATTTTGCGTTGCCCAGCGTGCCGTCAGTGACGAGACGTCCATCTGCGTCATACACGGCAACTCCCGGAGGGGCGGGAGGTGGTACGTATCGGGTCGCGGGGTTGTAATACGCCTTGTTGAACTCATGGGACATATAGAGTTTATAAGGAACCGCCGCAGTAGACCAGTGTTCTCCTCTTTCTGGCATAAAAAACCGATTTATTTCATCCGGCATGAATGAGGAATGCATTGAATTGGAGTCGTCATGGATGAATAAAAGATTGGCCGGAACAGCCGTGGAGACTGTCAAGGGTACGGAAGGAAAATTTACTGTCTGCGCCAGGGCGCTTCCACTATAAATTGTCATTGCCATTGCCACAGTAAGGGCCAGGGATTGCTTGCGGGGTGTCAGTTGTCGAGGGGAGTGAGGAGAAAGAATTGAAGCCTTCATATGTCTCCGGAAACCGGGGTTGTCAGCGAGGCCCGAAGACTAGCCGTGAGGCGAATCTCGATGTCGTTACTTTTTCCCGGAAACCGGAGGTTTATCTGTCTTTACGTATTGTGGTTTTTACTATTGATTGACATGGATCACGGGAGAAGGGGGCGGTCTACGTGATATCCAGGGGGGCGTAGGGGCGGCCGGCCGGTCGCCCCTACCTCACGGAAGGGGAATGTCTTCAGTTGACGATTTCGCGCCAGGATATGCGGCCCTGACCTGTGCCTTCGCTTTCGGTCGGCCCTTTTCCCAGGGAAGTGCCGAGCGCAACGCAGTTGGCCGAATCCAGTCCGCAAGTGACCAGCAATCCATTGACCATCCTGGCCTGTCCGGGCATGCCGCCGAGCAGATCGCCGATCTTGATGGCTGCGGGAGGGGTTCCGCCGATCGTGTCCTGGCTATCGAGTTCTCCGTCTCCATTGAGGTCGAGAAAGACGAAATCCAGCGCGCCGCCGGTTTGGGCATTGACGGCGTAAAGCCAGCCGGAGCCTCTGGGGTCGCAAGGGTCGCCATCGACGGGCGGGATGATGGTGGTGAATATGACCACATCCCCGTTCGGTGTTTGGATGACGCTCGACGCGCTCACGACCCGCTCGCCTTTTTCGGCCAGTTGGAGATACCAGCCTTTGACGATGTTGACGTTGCCCGCCAGCGGCGTGATGGCTTTTACCGGAATGCCGGCCACCTGAGTCGTCGTGCCGAATGTGCGCTGTACCAGGTTACTGAGCAAAAGGGTGGAGCCGTTTTCGTCGATCAGGCCGTACAGGCTTTGCTGTGCCGTGCTGCTTCTGTCAGAGATGCTGAAATAGCGCCCGGTCCCGAAGTAGAGATAAGTTTTTTTGACATCGGGGGCGGTGTTGAGCGAGGCCGCCGTGGGCCGCGCGGTGATCGGCTGACTCGTCCCCGCATCGAACAATTTTTCAGGCGTCGCGCCAGGATTCGGGGCCAGCGCGAATTTCCACATCTTGCCGCGCAAATCGCCCGCATAGGCCGATACCTTGTGGGTCGCGGTATCTTCCCAGATGTGAGGAGGTGTGAGGCCGTTGCCGGTTTCGTCCGATGCCTTGATGAAGGTTGCACTGCCGGTCTTGACATTCACGATGCCCAGGGCAGCCTTGTCCTGGCAACTGTTGTAACCGTTGCCGAAGACGGCGCTGGGCTTTCCGTCGATTTCGGCGTAGGCCAGCGAACTGATGACGTTGCCCAGGTAGGCCGAAACGGGATCGGGGTCGGGGCAGGTCTGCGGGCTGCTGACTTCCCAGGTGACATGTCCCGGCTGAAAGTCCCCTGGGTTGCTTACGTCGAGTCCATACAATCCCTTTGCGCCGCGACCGAGCGCGCCGACCAGGAGATACTGGCCCGGCGTCTGGGTTGGCGTGGTCACCAGGACTTCGCCGTCCACGTAGGAGTTGTAACCATTGGTGAGTTCGGCCAGTTTCGGAATCAGCGCCGACGGGATGTAGGCAAACTGTTCCACGCCGGTGCTCGCGTCGAAGGCGTGCAGCATGCCGTCGTTGGCGCCCAGGAAAATCGTCTGTTTCTCTCCGTATTTGACGAAAACCGGCGAGTTGTGCGGGCTGGCGCCAAGCGGGGCGCGGCCTGGCGCGGCACGGTAACGAGGGCGGAACTGTCCGGGGTTCGAGCCTTCATTCACGTTGCTTCCCCGGATGTACTCCAGGACGTTCTGGCCGTTGAGCGACTGATCCAGCCCTCTCAGGGCGTTCTGGAGCGTACTGTCCAGGTTGCCCCACAGGAAGGGGACGCCGTTACCGTTGCTGCGGGTATGGATCTTCCGCTCTGTAGGCGCGGGCATCTGTTCCGAGGCAAACCAGACTTCCTCTTCAAGCCCGGCTTTTGAATCGATTCTCTGGGCGATGAGTTCCCCCCTCCAGTCATCGGGCTTGAAGTGCGTCTTGTAGAGATAGACGTTGTCCGAGATCGAGGTGACCTGGGAGGTGCTGGCATCCAGGTTTCCGGAGGAAGCTTTTTGCGCGCTATTGACGGAATTGATGATGGACGACATGCCTCGGACGAATTCATCGGGGTTGGTGGCCGAGAAAAAGTCCCCGTGACCATTCACGCCGGTGTGCAACAAATCGTCGATCTTTTCGACGGTGTTGTTGTCGTTGACGGGATTGGGCCAGGTAATGGCTCCGATTGAAGAATCATGGATCGCCCTGAAAGCCCGATCCTTATCAATGTTGCCTGTCACCCCCAGACCGATGGTGAAGGTGGTCATGTGCGGATGCTCGGCGCTGTCCCGATACCTTGGAGGCACGGCGCCCAGCGCCTCGGGAGCCGGAGTCTTGGGAACCTTGTTGGCGATCGCGGCGGGCACCAGTTTTTTGTTCCAGTAGTACCAGGCGATGTCCGCCAGCGTGTTGGAATAACTGTCCTTGAACGGGGAGGGGGCGCTGCCGTCCACGTTGACGTTGACGATGCCCGTGGTGGTGGCGGCATCGCTGTTCCAATATCCATCTGTCATTAGAATGGTAAAGCTCTTGCGGCACGCTGCGGCTTTTTCCACGGCGGCCGTCCCAGGGCTGGCGGGATTGTCTGCCCAGGGTCCCAGGCTGGAGCCGTCCGATCTGTCGAAGTACCGTCCGGCATGATCCAGCGCCCTCCTGAGCGGCGTGCCGCCTGCATCCTTTTCGGAGGAGGAGAGCGAACTGATGAAAACGGGCGACCTGTTCATGGCCGCTGGCTGGATTTTGTATAGCCATTCAAGAAATTGTTTTTTTCGCGCCTGATTGAATGTCCGCACGCCCTGTATGACGGTGTTGACGCTCTTTCCGTCGATGGAGACGCTGTTTTTTTTGTTGATGAGCCCCCAGCCTACGCGAACGCTGGGGTCGAGCTTCTCGAAGGCCCGACCGATACCTGCCATCGACGCATAATTGCGCGTGCGGTAATAGGAATACCAGTTGGCAAAATTCTGCCTCTCCTCATCGGTGGTGAGGAAGCGTTGTTGGCACATGCCGGTGTTGTAGTTGGCGGCGTTCGATGTGGGGGTGGGGTAATTTTTCCACGCGCTGGATTGACACTCATAATAACTGGCCTGACCGGTCGGAGCGCCGGGGAGAAATTCGGTAAAATCATCTGAGGCGACACTTCCCTTTATCTTGCCGTTATAAGGGGAATTATTGAAAATGACGCTCCAGTGGTCGGTGGGAGTGTAATTTGAAGCCAGATTGAATCTGCGGGTGATGGTTCCAGTGTTGTCACTGACGTAATTCCCGGATTGGTTCCGGGTAGCCAGATCATAGCCATTGAACCAGGCATCGGTGAATTTTGCGTTGCCGAGGGTGCCGTCGGTCACGAGGCGTCCATCCGCGTCATACACGGAGACTCCCGGTGGCGCGGGAGGCGGCGCGTATTTGAACGCGGGGTCGTAATACGTTTTGTTGAACTCGGACGACATGTAGAGTTGGTAAGGAACTTTCGATGTTTTCGGCGAACTCATCGAATACCGATGTATTTCATCCGGCATGAACGACCAATACATTGAATTTGAATCGTCATGGATATATAGCAGATTGGCCGGAACAGCCGTGGCGACCGTCAGCGGCACGGAAGGGAAGCTCACCGTTTGTGCCAGGACATTTCCACTGTAAATTGCAATTGCCATTGCAACGATACGGGCCAGGGGTTTCATACGAATTGCCGATTGCCGTGGGGGATGGGCTGGAGTTTTCATGATGCTTTCCTTTTTCGAGTCGCCCCGTCGTTCATTACGGGAATCAAGCTTCGGCATACGTCCGTCGTGACGGTAAGAATCCCGCCGCAACGTCAAAGCGTCACGGCAGTTATCTGATCGAGCGGGGGCCGGTATTTCCTAGTGGGGAGGTCTGGGCTTGGGAGGCTGGGGGGGGGCCGGCGTCGGCGTCGGCGTTTCCGCGCCCGAATCCTCCTCCGTCTGGAGAATCGTCTGGGCCGCTGGCGTTGCCATCGAAAAACCGTATCCAAGTGAAAATATCGTTGCCATGATGCCCGCGAAGAGGCGGGCCAGGTATTTGCGGGGAAGCGATATCCTCATGATGTGACCTCCTCGATCAGCTCGGATAAGATGCTCTTATCGAGTGATGCGCAAGTTGCGTCGGCAAGTGCCGACACGCAAAGGATAGCCGTGAGGCGACTTTCAAAGTCGTTACTATTGCCTGATTCCGGGTATTTACCGGCCTGTTTGTGTGACAGTTTTTAGTTGCAGGCGGCTTGAATCACGGGGGAGGAGGCCCGCGCCGGAAGCAATACCTGGCGCTGGATGGGTGGATCGCCGCCGGCTGTCAGACAGATGCCCGTCGGGAAAGACCCCACTGTCAACGTGGTCGTGCCGGTAGGGGAGAATCCCAGCGATAATGCTGTTACCTGGGCGTTGATCAAGTCGGAATAGGTGCCTTCGCGCAACAGATTATTATTATCATCGCGCACGTGCCAGGTGCGTTCGTCGAGCGTCAGCGAAACCGTTCGGTTCGTGCGAACGGCTTCGGAACGAGCATACTGGATGTCCGCGACGAGATCGTCGGCTGCGTTGCGAACCGCCATGTTGCGAATCACGGTTTTGAACGAGGGAACCGCGAGGGCTGCAAGGATGGCAGCGATTGCGATCACGATGAGCAATTCGGTCAGGGTGAATCCGCGCGTCCGTCCTTCAGGATGCGTTGAGCGGAAAATGTGCGTGGACAACGTTCGTTTCATGGAAGAAGTCATATCGGTTCTCACGCCTGAATGGTGCCTGGAAAGTGTTGGGGCGTTTCGGCCCAATGTCAAGGGCGATTGGAACGATCGTCTTCATCCATGATAATGAATTCGGACGAATGGGATGGAGATACCAAAAGGAATTACGATTCTACCTGTTTTGACTGGGTTGAGGCCGAGGGTGGGGTGATCGAAGCGCATGAAATCGTAGACAGGCTCCGGCGGCGGCTGGCGCGGGTGGAGACGGGGTCGGGAGAACCCGATACTGCGCCGGATCGCTTCATCGGGGACTGGCCCGGCGCGGGGGGGGCGCAGCCTCGCCCGGCGGCGGTGCTCGTGCCGCTGGTGCTGCACGAAATCCGCAAAGACGGCCCCACCGTGCTCTTTACCCGGCGTACCGATCATCTGCACCACCATCCGGGGCAGATCAGCTTTCCCGGCGGTGGCATGGAAGAGGGCGATTCCTCCGCCGAAGAAACCGCTGTGCGCGAAGCGCAAGAAGAAATCGGTCTCGTCCCGGAACGGATCGAACTCATCGGACGGCTGCCGGATTACACGACCGGAACCGGCTTTCGCGTCACCCCTGTGGTGGGACTTCTGCGTCCGCCGATCGAGTTGAAACTCGACAGTTTCGAGGTTGCCGAGGTGTTTGAAGTGCCGCTCGCGCATTTTCTCGATCCCGTCAATCACCAGAGACATGCCATTCAACTAAATGACGGCAAAATACGTCATTTTCACGCCATGCCCTATGGCGAATACTTCATCTGGGGCGCCACGGCGGGCATGTTGATGACGCTCTACCGTCTGCTCACCAAGTAAGACAGGCCTACGTACTTTCACGCATCAGCGTGAGTTTTGCCGCTTGCGTCCCGGGTTTTCATACGTAATCTCACGAATTGACACATTCTCAAGAAATTGACCCATTTGAAACAGGGAGAGACGCTAGATGAGGTTGAACCATCCTGTCACGGACATTGAAACCCTGTTACCGGAAGGGGAGTTCATCTATACGCGAACGGATTTGAAAGGGCAGATCGTCGAGGCCAACGATGCCTTCGTCAAGATCTGCGGATTCAGCACGGATGAGATGATCGGGCAGCCGCACAACATGGTACGTCATCCGGATATGCCGCCGGAAGCCTTTGAAGACATGTGGCGCGACCTCAAGGTTGGACGGCCCTGGCGGGGACTGGTGAAAAATCGTTGCAAGGACGGTGGTTTCTACTGGGTCGTCGCTAATGCCTCCCCGGTGCGGGAAAACGGTCAGGTCGTCGGTTACCAGTCGGTTCGTGGGCGGCCAAGCCGCGAAGAAGTCGCGGCAACGGAGGCGATCTACAAGCGCATTCGTCAAGGCGACAAGTCGGTGCGCATCCTCCACGGGCAGGCCGTTCCCGCGCGCAGCCTGAAATCCGCTTTACTCTCCTGGATGACGAACGACAGGCTACAGACGGGCCTGATCGGACTGGCGATACTCATCATGGGAAGTGCGCTGGTTGCGCTTGCCTACGCGCCCTCGTTACTCCCGCCCGCTTTGCTGTACATACTGGGAGGCGTGGGCGCAGCACTGGGGCTTTGGTTTCTGCTCTTTTTCCGCGCCCGTCTGATGGGAGACCTGAAGAAGACAGACGAATACCTTGCGCACATTTTGGGCAGCGGCGATCTGCGCATGCGTGCGCTCACGAAACGCAACGATACCGTGGGCAACATTGCCCGGCAGTCCGACCAGATGGCCGCGTGGATTCAATCCACCTTGCAAGGCATCGAGGACGTTGCACTGGCGGTCAGGAATTCTGCTGCGGAAGTGGCGCAAAGCGTGGTGACGCTGAACAGATCGGCGCAAACGCAAAGCGACGCCACTTCTGCCGCCGCTGCGGAGATCGAACAGAACACCACCTCCATCGGCGAGATTACCGTTTGTGCGGAACGGACAAAGGAAGTGGCGGATGAGGCGTCGAAAATGTCGGAGAAAGGAAGCCTGCTGGCCGACCAGGCCAGTGCAACCATCCTGCAACTGGCCGGAACGGTGAAAGACTCCGCTGTGCAGGTGGAACGACTGGGTGAGCAATCCAGGGAAATTTCCCGAATTACCGGCGTGATTCGTGGAATCGCCGAGCAAACCAACCTGCTTGCGCTCAACGCGGCCATCGAAGCCGCGCGGGCAGGGGAGCAGGGGCGAGGATTCGCGGTGGTGGCAGACGAAGTGCACAAACTTGCCGATCGCAGTGTCAAGGCGGCGGAAGAAGTCAGCCAGATGATTGCCGCCGTTCAGGCGGAAACGGACAAGGCTGTCTCCGGCATGCGCGCGGGCGCGGAGCAGGTGGAAAACAGCGTCAAGAATGTCGAGGGCGCCAAAGATGTCCTGCAAGAAATCAACCGGCACATGGCGCACATGTCGACGACGGTCGGCGACATTTTCAGTTCCACCCGCAACCAGCAAGCCGTCATGGGACAAATGGCCGAAAACATCGAGCAGGTAGCCCGGATGACCGGCCAGAACCTCGTCCAGGCCAGTGATACCAGCCGCACGGCAAACGACCTGCATGCCCTGACCGAGCGGATGCAGAAGTCGGTGGGGCAGTTTAAGGTCTGAGGCTTCAATTCGCGCCTGGAAGCTTCTTCCAGAGGGTTCCAGGGGCCAAAACGTAGTGGGGGATGGCAATGTTCTTCAGAAAAAAGCCCGTGGTGAATGTGATCGTTCCCGACACGACCGGAGAGGACGAGTTTGAACTGGTCAAATTGAACCTGGTTGTAAAGGCTTCAAAGACAGGCTTGTGGGATATGAAGGTTGTGAAGGGCGACCCGATCAACCCGGCCAACACTTTTACATGGTCAGACGAATTCAGGCATATGCTGGGGTATTCGAATGAGGCTGATTTTCCCAATGTACTGAGCAGTTGGAGCGACAAACTACATCCGGAAGATAAAGAAAGGGTACTGGATTGTTTTGCGCAGCACCTGCTGGATCGTACCGGCAAAACGCCCTATGATCTCCAATACCGACTGCTGAAGAAAAATAATGAGTATACGCATTTTCACGCATTTGGCGCTACGGTGCGTGATGACCAGGGTTATGCGATAAGAGTCGCGGGAGCTTTACAGGATATATCCGAGTTGAAACGGTGCGAACTTGAAAGAGAAACGAACGATTTACGCTTGAAGCTTTTACAAAAAAGTATGCAAATTGCCTTGTGGGACATGAAGGTAGACCCTGTGGACCCGGTTGCTGGTGATAACGAATTCTGGTGGTCGCCCGAATTCAGGGAGAAGCTCGGTTTCAGTAGTGAACAAGATTTTCCAAATGTCTTGCACAGTTGGAGCGACCGACTTCATCCTGAAGACAAAGAAAAGACATTGGAGGCGTTTGCTGCACACCTTTTGGATAGAACGGGCTGTACACCCTATAACGTAGTTTATCGTGTAAAACGAAAAACAGGTGAATACATTTGGCTTAAAGCGGATGGCGCGACCTTGCGTGATAAAACTGGAAAGCCCCTAAGAGTGATCGGATCAGTGGAGGATATTTCTGAAAAAGAAGAACTGGATGCGTATATCGTTGAATTTTCGCGTGCAATCGAAAGCATGACTCAGCAAATAGAATCAATTTCAGCCACGACGAACAGTATTTCTGAGGCGCAAGGGTCGAATTTACATTTTTCAATGGAATCCGAGAAGAACGTAACTGAAACACAGTCAATCATTTCGGCGATTCAAGATATAGCTTTCCAGACCAATGTCCTCAGTATCAACGCCTCGATTGAAGCGGCTCGCGCGGGTGATTCAGGCAGAGGATTCGCGGTCGTTTCCAATGAAGTGCGCAGATTGGCGGAGGACAGCAAAAATTTTTCAGAGCAGGTTGAGCTTAAACTGAAAGCCATTCAGAACTCTGCCACACAAAACACCATTGCGACTAAAACGACAGATGAATTGGTCAGTGAACAAAGCGTTATCGTGACAAAGCTCAAGGAGGATTTAGTCGGCATAAACACCATGTACGTCAAGCTTGTCGACATGATCAAGAAAAGCATGGGCTTATAGGGGGTAAATGGAGAATATCATCATATTTATATGCCTATAGTAATAGGCTCTATGTAAAATAATTCACATTATATTCATGTGTCAGCGTGAGTTATGCTGCTGCGTGAGTTTTTTGGTTGCGTCCTCTATTTCCATAAGTAATATCACTAACTCGACTAATTCAATCCATATATGATGGAAGAGGACGCAAGATGAGACTGAATCAACCTGTCACGGACATTGAAACCCTATTGCCAGAAGGCGAGTTCATCTATTCTCGAACGGATTTGCATGGACAGATCGTCGAAGCCAACGATGCTTTCGTCAAGATCAGTGCCTTTTCTACAGATGAGATGATCGGCCAGCCGCACAATCTGGTACGTCATCCTGATATGCCGACGGAAGCCTTCGAGGACATGTGGCGCGACCTCAAGGCTGGGCTACCCTGGCGGGGGCTGGTGAAAAACCGTCGCAAGGACGGCGGCTTTTACTGGGTCGTTGCCAACTCCTCCCCCGTGCGGGAAAACGGACAAATCGTCGGTTACCAGTCGGTTCGCAGGCGACCGAGCCGTGAAGAAGTCACGACAGCAGAGGCGGCCTACAGACGCCTCCGTCAGGGCGACAAGTCACTGCGCATTCTCCACGGGCAGGTCGTGTCTGCGCGCAGCCTGAAATCCGTCCTCCTCTCCTGGATGACGAACGACAGGCTACAGACGGGTTCGATCGGATTGGCGATGCTCATCATGGGGGGCTTGCTGATTGCATACACCCTTGCGCCCGCGCTCCTGCCGTCTGCCTTGCTGCGCGTACTGGGAGGCGCCGGCATCGTGATGGGACTGTGGTTCCTGCTCTTTTTCCGTGTCCGTCTGATGGGGGACTTGAAAAAGACCGACGATTTCCTTGCCAACATTTTGGGCAGCGGAAACCTGCGAACGCGTGTGCCCATGCAGCGCGACGATACCGTGGGCAACATTGCCCGACAGTCCGGCCAGGTGGCTACGTGGATCCAATCCACCTTGCAGGGCATCGAGGTCGTTGCACTGGCCGTCAAGAATTCTGCCGAGGAAGTGGCGCAAAGCGTGGTGGCGCTGAACAAATCGGCGCAGGCGCAAAGCGACGCGACTTCTGCCGCCGCCACGGGGATCGAACAGAACACCGTCTCCATCAATGAAGTCGCCGCCAGCGCGGAACGGACGAAAGAAGTGGCGGATGAGGCGACGAAGATGTCGGAGAAAGGAAGCCTGCTGGCCGATCAGGCCAGTGTAACCATCCTGCAACTGGCCGGAACGGTGAAAGACTCCGCTGCACAGGTGGAGCGGCTGGGCGAGCAATCCAAGGAAATTTCCCGGATTACCGGCGTGATCCGTGGAATCGCCGAGCAAACCAACCTGCTTGCGCTCAATGCGGCCATCGAGGCTGCGCGGGCAGGGGAACAGGGGCAGGGATTCGCGGTGGTGGCAGACGAAGTGCGCAAGCTTGCCGACCGTAGCGTCAAGGCGGCAGAAGAAGTCAGCCAGATGATTACCGCCGTGCAGACCGAAACGGACAAGGCCGTCTCCAGCATGCGCACGGGCGCGGAACAGGTGGAAAACAGCGTCAAAAATGTCGAGGAAGCGAAAGACATCCTGCAGGAAATCAACCGGCAGGTGGCGCACATGTCGATGGCGGTCAGTGATATTTTCAACTCTACCAGCAGCCAGCAGATCGTCATGAAACAAATGGTCGATAACATCGAGCAGGTGTCCCGCGTGACCGACCAGAACCTCGCCCAGGCCAACGATACCGGGCGTACCGCAAACAACCTGTACACCCTGACCGGGTGGATGCAGAAGTCGGTAGAGCAGTTTGTGGTCTGATGCCTCAACCTGTACGCCAGGCATGTCGGCATGATCGAGACAAGCAAGGGCCGGTAGGGGGTGTGCTTCTCCGCTTCGGCTGTCGCAGCAAAGGGTAAGGTTGGGGGCGTCGTGTGTCAATTTCGTACAATTCGACGTTTCCTCCTTGCGCTACGCTGCTCGCAGTCGATCCGCATTTCGCGGGCGTTCATGCGCAGGGAGATAATCGATGCAAACCGTACAGGAAGCCGGAAAGACCTTGTTTGCGGCCTTCGAGCAAGGCGAATTGGCCTTGTCGGGCAGGCGGGTGAAGTTCATGGAGCGGGATTGGCAACCGCATTCCCAATTTGCGGGTGTCGCCCTGAAGCACTTGCTGACTGCTGCCGACACGGGCGGGGCGTTCAGCTATCACCTCGTCCGCGTCGAGCCGGGATGCGCGATTGGCGAGCACGTGCATGCAACGCAGCAGGAAACCCATGAAGTCGTTGCGGGAGACGGTGTTTGTCGGATACGGAATGAGGGCATCGACTACCGTGCGGGATTGATCTCTCTCATCGAACCTGGCGTGCGGCATACGGTGACAGCGAGCGAGAAAGGGCTTTTGATGTTCGCCAAATTCATTCCGCCGTTGTTGTGAGATTTGAAGGCGGCAGGATGCGTCCAACTCGCCGGTATTGGCCGGGTGTTACACCTGTAGCCCTGCGGAATTCCCGGATGAAGTGACTCTGGTCGTAAAAACCGGCAAGCAGCGCCAGATCGGTGAGGGATGTAGCGGAAAGACAGGCGCGGCGCGCGCGGCGAAGACGGTTCTGCATCTGAAAACGATGTGGCGTCAAACCGTAACGCGCGCGGAACCGGCGAATCAACTGGAACTTGTCGAGTTGTATCCGTCCGGCCAGATCGTCCAGGGAAAGGTTTTCTTCCGGGTGCGTTTCCAGAAAGGCTCTCAACTCATCGAGGGCATTGTTTTGGGTTGGCATGACGGTGCTGGTTTCGCATGCAAGCGCCGCTGTTAGTGTTGCGCATTCCGAAGCATGCAACCATCCATCGCGGCATAGCGCCGACAAGCGCCCTGCAATGATTTCCGTGCTGCCGGGCGTGGCGAGCATCTGCGCATCGACACACAGGTTGAGCAGGGCATAAGGCCGGGAGGCGGACAGACGATGCACCTCATGCGGGCCGAGGATGAAAAGTTCGCCTGCGTGCAGCTCGGTTTTCCGTGTGTTGCAGCGCCTGAGCAATGTCATCGCGCCCCGGCGCACCAACCCCAGAACGTGGGTCGAAACATGGCTGTGCCACGGGTAATCCGCCGTGTGCCCGGCACTCGCCAGCAATTCGACGCCCAGTTCGGGATCGAGGACGAAACGGAAATCGGTATGTCGCATTTGGATAACTCGCCAAGCCGACTTGTCAATCTGGACACCGCGCCTCATCGGTCACGTCCCCGGTGAGAGCGTTGCACCATTCCTGTGCCTCGGTTTCACGCGCTTACCTTGGCAGCATCAAAGTAGTGGTTCTGGCCTTCATCCTCATACTCGGTGGCGACACACAAACCAACTGCGGAGAGTAGCCTTCGGTACTCCGCTTCGCCGAGTGATCGTGACTCCAATCCCGTCATCGCGTCATTCCATACCAGCGGATTGGCACATGATGTGAACAGAAGACGGCCACCAGGTACGAGTATGTCAGCAATTCTTTGGATGAGTCGCCGCTGCGCTTTAGGCCGAAGCAAAAATATGAGTCCCCATGCGACGACACCATCGAACATCCGATTGAAAAACAGTGAGGTATCCACTGATTCGCATGCGACGGGCACGCCCGGAAGGTTGCGTTGGAATGCCTCTACGAATGATGGTGATGCATCAATGCCGTAGACGTTCAGCCCTTCGCTGACCAGTACATTTGTAATGGGAAGGCCAGATCCGCAACCGAGATCGATGACGGCGGCCCCGCGAGGTAGCGTGCGCGCCCAGTTTCGCACCGCACTCGCGCCAATTGCGGTTGAAGACGCACGCCCACGACCCGCTAGAAACCTGGCTGCCACGCCCTCGTACCCGTTAGATGGATCGGTCATAGCACTTCCTGAGACGCCAAGTACCTATTTCCCTTTTTTCTTTTTTATGCACTCACAGCGGCTTCAAGAATTTCGCCCGCCCACTGGTTGAGGCTTTTTCCGGCGGACTTTGCGGCAACCAACGCCGCCGCGTGTGTCTGCGGGGGGATGCGAAGCATCATTTTACCGCTTGCTGGTCTATCGGGCGACACGCCCATCTCAACGCAGTCTGCGAGATAATCGTCGATGGCTACCTGGAATTCTTTGTGCAGATCGACAACGGTATCGGCGTGGAAAGAAATCATGTCACGCACGCCCAGAACGCGCCCGACAAAAATATCGTCGCGTGAATCAAACGTGACGCGCGCCACGTAGCCCTTGTATTCGATTGTGCTGACGTTCATTCACGTTCTCCTGCGGTTTGT
>WRNU01000004.1 GCA_009776435.1 Betaproteobacteria bacterium
GACAAGTGTCGGAAGTGGAAAGGCGATCCGGCGTGGAGAGAAGAGGCGGATGTGACAGACGGGAGTTCTGTGTGCCCATTCCCGGGCTTGACCTGGAGGAATGCCTGGAACGTTTCTGTGGAGACGAAGAGATCCTGCGGAGCATTCTCGATTCTTACGTGCTGAACACCCCGGTCATGCTGGAGAAAATTCGCACCGTGACGCAGGAGGGGCTTGCCGATTACGCCGTGGTTGTGCACGGCATCAAGGGTTCGAGCTTCAACATTTGTGCGCAATTCGTCGGGCAACTCGCGGAAGCGCAGGAGCAGGCGGCGAAAGCGGGCGATTTCGTCTTTGTTGAAGCGAATAACGGTGCGTTTTTGCTGGCGGTTGAAGAGCAGATCGAGAAAATATCGCGTTTTCTGTCCGAAGCGAAGTCTTTGACGCTGTGCGCGGGCCTATAATCCGTTCCGGGAAGTCCGCCAGGCAGTCGCTGTGCATGAATTGCATAGAGGAAAGTCCGGGCCCCNNAGAGCAGGATGCCGGCTAACGGCCGGGCGCCGTGAGGCGACGGAAAGTGCAGCAGAAAACAAACCGCCGATGGCCCGCGCAACGCGGAATCAGGCAAGGGTGAAATGGTGGGGTAAGAGCTCACCGCAGGACTGGTAACAGGACTGGCATTGCAAACCCCATCCGGTGCAAGGCCGAATAGAGAAGCTATGGCGTGGCTCGCGCCGCTTCCGGGTAGGCTGCTGGAGCGTCACGGTAACGTGCCGCCAAGATGAATGACTGCCCGACGCCCCTCAAGGGCGTTCGACAGAACCCGGCTTATCGGCGGACTTCCTAACTCCTTCTGTCACGCCTTCGGCGTGCCACCTTCCTCAAGAGGAAGGCTATAGGATTGGCGCGCCTTTGGCGCGGAGGCTATCGCCTGGAGCGGTTTCGGTTCATGTAGATACAACATCATTGCGAGCGAAGCAAAGTAATCCAGTAGCAAATTTCTGAATTGCTTCGTCGCAGACGCTCCAAGCAATGTCGAATTAGTTAATCGTATGTACAGAATTAAACCAAAACCGCTCTAACTCCTTCCGTCATGCCTCCGGCGTGCAAGTGATTCGCGCGAAGCGCGCTGACTATATAGCCTCCCTCTCGAGGGAGGTGGCGCCCGCGCGTAAGCGCGGGTGACGGAGGGAGTCGCGGGTGACAGAGAGAGGGGNGACGGAGGGAATCACAGCGCCCGGCCGGCGAAAACTTTCATCCCCCACTTTTTCCCACGCCTCTTGTTACACACACAAAAATTAATGTACTTCATCAAGAAAGTGATATACTACCGTTGATTTACAACGATTTGTACCTTTGGTGTGAAAAACGACTGAATATTCATGATAAAAATTGTTTCACTTTTTATCCGAAATGAACGACAATTAGGGTACTGAAGAGGTATATGGTGGGTTTTAGTGGTGCACGGTGTGTCGTCCGTGTATGAGCAGGGGGAACAATGTTCCAGGGGGCTTCGTCGCTCAACCTCGATGTCAAGGGACGGCTTGCAATCCCGTCCAGGCATCGTGAGGCGTTGATATCAAGCGATGGGCAGGTCGTGATGACCGCCCATCCGCACGGCTGTCTGCTCGTCTACCCCATACCTGCCTGGGAGCCGATCCGCGATCAGGTGCTGCGCGCACCCAGTCTCGATCCCCACGCGGCGCTGTTGAAGCGCCTGCTCGTCGGTTATGCCCAGGAGGAGGCGCTCGATAACGCTGGTCGAGTGCTTATCAAGCCGGAATTGCGTAAATATGCCGGACTGGAAAAACTGGTCTGGCTCGTCGGCCAGGGTTCGCATTTCGAGCTGTGGTCGGACGAGAGCTGGCAGCGGCAGCAGCAGGCCATGATGGCACTGGCCGAGACCGGGCTGCCTCCAGGTTTCGAGAGTCTGGCTTTGTAAGGGGGCGGCCATGCATGTCGCCGTGTTGCTCCACGAAGCGGTTGAGGCTCTGGTAGTCAAGGGGGACGGTGTCTACGTCGACGGCACTTTTGGCCGGGGTGGACATAGCCGCGAAGTGCTCGCCAGACTGAAAGAGGCGGGCAGGCTCATCGCGCTCGACCGCGACCCGCTTGCCATCGAGGCGGGACGTTCCATCATCGATCCGCGTTTCACGCTCGTCCATGCCCCGTTCAGCGAATTGAGCGCAGTGCTGGATCGGCTCGGCGTCGATGGGATCGACGGCGTGTTGCTCGATCTCGGCGTCTCTTCGCCCCAGTTCGACGACGCGGCGAGGGGAATGAGTTTTCGTTTCGATGCGCCACTCGATATGCGCATGGATACCAGCCGTGGTCAGACTGCGGCGCAGTGGCTGGCGGAAGCCTCCGTCGCCCAAATCACGGAGGTCCTCAGGGAGTATGGAGAAGAACGGTTTGCTCATGCGATTGCAAAGGCGATTGCAACTGCTCGGACAGGGGGCGTTGTTGCAACCACAGGACAACTTGCCGAGATCGTGGAGAAGACGATCCGTACACGCGAGCCGGGGCAACACCCGGCGACACGCAGCTTCCAGGCTCTACGGATTTTCGTTAATCAGGAACTCGAAGAGCTGAACCAGGTTTTGCCGGTGTGTGTGGAACGGCTGAGGGCCGGTGGACGACTCGTGGTGATCAGTTTTCATTCTCTTGAAGACCGTATCGTCAAGCGTTTCATGCGCAACGAGGCGAGTCCACCGCGCCTGCCGCCGCGCTTGCCGGTGAAGGCTGCCGAGTTGCCTCGCCCGCGCCTTGCCCTGGTGGGACGCGCCCGACGGCCTTGTGAGAATGAGGTGGCGAGCAATCCGCGTGCGCGTAGCGCGGTGATGCGGGTGGCGGAACGTTGCGGTGAATGGGGAGGGAGAGCGGCATGATCCGGTTCGATGCCCTGTTGGTGACTCTGCTTATTGTGTTGGCCGCCGCCAGCGCCCTGGGCATGGCTTCTGCGCAGCACGAAGCCCGCAAGCTGCGTTCCACGCTCGAACATGAGCAGGTCCGCGCGCAAAACCTGGAAGTGGAATGGGGGCGGTTGCAAATCGAACAAAGCACGCTGGTTTCGCACTCCAGGGTCGAGAACATCGCGCGCGGACGCCTGGGGATGGTGCTGCCGGATCCCCGGCAGATCGTCGTGCTGGAGGGCGACAGGCCATGATCAGGCTCAGGAAGGTCGTCACTTTCAATCATAATCCCCTGCTCCAGCTCAGTCTGTCGCAGTGGCGCGCCCGCCTGGTGCTGGTCGTGCTGCTTGCGGGCATGGCCGCATTGATGGGGCGCTCGCTCTATCTACAGGGCATACACAACGAATTTTTGCAGGCCAAGGGTGAAATGCGTTATGCGCGGGTGCTCGAAGTGCCCGCCACACGTGGGCGTATTGCCGACCGTCATGGCAATCTGCTGGCGGTCAGTACGCCGGTCAGTTCGATCTGGGCGCTTCCGTCCGATGCCAGTCAGCTTGAGCCGGGGCAGTTGCGGCAACTCGCGCAGTTGCTCGAAATGAACGTGACCGATCTCAACGCCCGCATTGCGGGCGGGCGCGATTTCGTCTATCTCAAACGTCAGGTTTCTCCCGAACTCGCGGAAAAGGTTGCGGCGCTCAATTTGCCCGGTATTCATCAGCAGAACGAATTCCGTCGTTATTACCCGAGCGGCGAAGTCATGGCGCACATGCTCGGCTTCACCAATGTCGATGATCGTGGTCAGGAAGGGATCGAACTGGCTTTCGATCGCTTGTTGACCGGACAGGCGGGTTCACGGCGGGTCATCAAGGACAGGCGCGGGCAGGTGGTGGAAGATGTGGAATCCATCAGTTCACCACGCGACGGCAAGGACGTGGCGCTGGCGATGGATGCCAAAATCCAGTATCTGGCGTATTCCGCCTTGCGCGAGGCGGTGCAGCAGCATCGCGCCAAGGCCGGTTCGGTGGTGGTGATCGACGTTCGCACCGGAGAAGTGCTGGCGCTGGTCAATGCGCCGGCCTTCAATCCCAATAACCGCACCCGCTTGAGCGGGGAGCAACTGCGCAACCGGGTTTTTACCGACACTTTCGAGCCGGGTTCGATCATGAAGCCTTTCGTTGCCGCAATGGCGATCGAGAGCGGCAAGTTTCGCGCGACGACGCAAATCGACACCTACTCCGGCAGCTTCAACATCGGCAGACACACGATTCACGATACGCATCCCTATCGCACGCTCACGGTGACCGAGATCATCCAGAAGTCCTCCAATATCGGCACGGCGCGGCTGGCATTGGAGTTCGAGCCGGAATACATGTGGGCGTTCTACGACCGGCTCGGTTTCGGCTCGGCGCCTGGGTTGGGCTTTCCCGGAGAGGCCAGCGGCAACCTGCGTCCGGCCAAAACCTGGAAGCCGATCGAGCAGGCAACGATGGCCTACGGTCACGGCGTTTCGGTTTCGCTGATCCAGATTGCCCGCGCTTATCTGGCTTTCGCGCGCGATGGCGATCTCGTGCCGCTGTCGATGACCCGCGTCGACGCGCCGCCGGTCGGTGTGCAGGTATTGTCGCCACAGGTGGCGCACGAAATGCGGCAGATCATGGAAACGGTCGTAAGTCCGGGCGGCACTGCCGTCCGCGCCCAGGTTTCGGGCTACCGCGTGGCGGGCAAGACGGGAACCGCCAACAAGATCGAAAACAGGCGCTACGTCAATAAATACGTCTCGTCCTTCGTCGGCTTTGCGCCGGTGTCGAACCCGAGGGTGGTCGTGGCGGTGATGATTGATGAACCCTCCGGCAATCAGCATTACGGCGGCGCGGTGGCCGCGCCGGTGTTTGCGCAGGTGGCAGGAGGCGCCTTGCGCGCCCTGGGCGTGGTTCCCGACGCGCATCGTGCGCCCTTGCAGTTGATTGCGGTGGGCAATGAACGCGCGCTGGGCGAAGGGGGGTTGTGATGCGCGCCGAAGACGTGCTCGCGTTGCTTGCCGGAATCGGGGTACAGCCACGTGGCATATGCGTGGATTCGCGCCGCGTGGGGCCGGGGGATCTATTCGTCGCCTGGCCGGGCGCGACCGACGATGGGCGCAAACATATCGACGATGCGCTGTCTCGCGGCGCGGCTGCGGCGCTTTATGAAAGCAGCGACGGTTTTCGTTTGCCCGAAACGGGACGGCCCGTGTTTGCGGTCGAGGGCTTGCGCGCATTGGCTGGAGTCCTGGCAGACGAGATTTACGGAAGACCCTCGGAAAAACTGTGGCTGGCCGGGGTGACGGGAACCAACGGCAAGACCACCATCAGTCAATGGATTGCCCGCGCGCTCGAAGGCTTCGGCTGCCCCTGCGGGGTCATCGGCACGCTGGGCAGCGGTTTCCCGGATGCGCTGACGGCCAGCTTCAATACGACGCAGGAAGCCGCCGATCTGCATCGGTTGCTGGCCGGTTTCGTCGCATCCGGCGCGCGCGCGGCGGCGATGGAAGTCTCCTCGATCGGCCTCGACCAGGGACGGGTCAATGGCGCGCGGTTCGACGTGGCGGTCTTTACCAATCTTACGCGCGACCACATCGACTATCACGGGTCGATGCAAGCCTATGCCGAGGCCAAGGCGCGGTTTTTCGATCTGCCGGACGTGGGGGCGGCGGTCATCAATCTCGATGACGATTTCGGCGTGGAACAGGCCGCTCGTCTGGCGGCGCGCGGCATGCGGGTGATTGGCGTCGGTCTGGAGGATCGCGCCGGGATGCCGGCAGGGGTGGAAAGGCTCGTTGGCGCGGGTTTGCGCGCCAGTCCGACAGGATTGTGCTTCGACGCGCTCTGGGAAGGCCGTCGGGTGGCGCTGGATGCCCGCCTCGCGGGCATGTTCAACGCTTCCAACCTGCTCGCGGTCATTGGCGCGCTGCTGTTGCATGGCGAACCCCTGGGCGACATCGTGCAGATTGCGAAAACGTTGGCTCCGCCGCCCGGCAGGATGCAAATCATGGGCGGCGACGGCGAGCCGCTGGTGATCATCGACTACGCTCACACGCCGGATGCGCTCGTCAAGGCGCTCGAGGCGGTGCGTGAGACTGCGCACGCACGCGGGGGCCGACTGATCTGTGTATTTGGCTGCGGAGGCGGGCGTGACACGGGCAAGCGCCCCCTGATGGGAGAGGCTGCGACAAAATTCGCCGACCGGGTGATCGTTACCAGCGACAATCCGCGCTTTGAAACACCGCAGAAAATCATCGACGACATTCTCAGGGGCGCGGGTCCGAGCGCCGAGGCCGTAATCGGGCGCGCGGAAGCGATCCATTCCGCCGTGAAGACGGCCAGGGATGCCGACGTGATTCTCATCGCGGGCAAGGGGCATGAGACCTACCAGGAAATAGGCGGCGAGCGGCATCCGTTTTCCGATTGCGAGCAGGCCATGCAGGCGCTTGCAGCGCGCGGGAGAACGTCATCATGATGACGCTTGCCGAGGCGCTCGATCTGCTGGCCCCGCGTCACGAAGCGCGGGCGGTGGGCGAAGCGCGCGTCGAGACAGTGGGAACCGATAGCCGCGCCATCGCGCCCGGCCAGTTGTTCGTCGCCTTGCGCGGCGAGCGGTTCGACGGTCACGATTTCGTCGATGCGGCGCTGGCTGCGGGCGCGGCGGCGGTGATGGTCGATGCGCGCTGGGAGGCGGAACACACAGGAAGCAGCGTAGCGCGGCTCGTGGTCGACGATACCCGCCTCGCGCTCGGGCTTCTGGCCGCAGGCTGGCGCGCGCGCTTCGATATTGCGCTGATCGGCATCACCGGCAGCAACGGCAAGACCACGGTCAAGGAGATGTGCGCGTCGATTTTACGCGCATGGTTTGGAAAAAATGACAATGTCCTTGCCACGCAAGGCAATCTCAACAACGACATCGGCCTGCCGCTGACTCTCCTCGGCCTGCGCGCGCATCACAGGGCGGCCGTGATCGAAATGGGAATGAATCACCCCGGCGAGATTGCCATGCTCACCGGGTTGGCGCGTCCGACGGTGGCGCTGGTCAACAACGCCCAACGCGCCCATCTCGAAGGAATGGTTTCGCTGGAAGCCGTCGCGCGCGAGAAAGGATGCATTTACGAGGGATTGGGCGACGGGGGCGTGGCCGTGGTCAATGTCGACGACGCGCACGCCGATGAGTGGCTGGCTCTAACGGCGCGCGCGGGCCGCGAGACGGTGACTTTCGGCATGGAGAAACCGGCGGCTGTGAGCGGGCGTTGCGAATTGCATGAGCTGGCGTCGACCCTCCAACTCGATACGCCCTGGGGACAGGCCGAATGCGCGTTGCGGATGCCGGGACTCCATAATGCGCTCAACGCTTTGGCCGCTGCCGCTGCCTGTTTGTCTGCGGGCGCGCCGCTCACGGCGGTGACGGCAGGGCTCTCCAATTGCGGCGGCGCGCGCGGTCGGCTGCAACGGCGCATCGGCCCGCGTGCAGCCTTGATCCTCGACGACACGTACAACGCCAACCCGGATTCGGTACGCGCGGGCATCGACGTGCTCGTTCGCATGCCGGGCAGGACGATTCTCGTATTCGGCGACATGGGCGAAGTCGGAGAAACCAGCGCGCAGGCGCATGCCGAAATAGGCTCCTATGCGAGAAACAAAGGGGTCGATTGTTTGTGTACACTCGGTGTCATGAGCGAGAATGCTGTAAGCAATTTCGGTATAGACGGAAGGCATTTTTCTTCGATTGAAATGTTGGTGGAGGCGCTCGCTCCCGATCTCGGCGCCGACGATACGGTGCTGGTGAAAGGTTCGCGCTTCATGCGCATGGAACGGGTGGTGGAGGCGCTGACGGCGCTGGCCGACCCTGTTCCACATCCGGGGGGGGGAGACTGATGCTGTACGCATTGACGGAATGGCTCGATCCATTCATTCGCGGCGTCGGAGTGTTCAAATACGTCACGTTGCGCACGGTGCTGGCGGTGATGACTGCGCTCTTTTTCTCGCTTGCCCTCGGGCCGATGGTCATCCGCTGGCTGGCGGCCAAAAAGATCGGGCAGGCGGTGCGCGCCGACGGGCCGCAGGCTCACCTGGTCAAAACCGGCACGCCCACGATGGGCGGCATCCTGATCCTGATCGCGGTGGCATTGACCACGCTCCTGTGGGGAGATCTGACCAACCGCTACGTCTGGACGGTGCTCGTGGTCACGCTCGGTTTCGGCATCATCGGATGGTATGACGACTGGAAAAAAGTGGCGTATCGCGATCCGAACGGATTGGCGGCGCGCTGGAAATTCTTTTGGCAATCGGTGCTCGGCATCGGCGCGGCGCTGTTCCTCGCGTTTTCGACCGACAACCCGGCGCAGACGGATCTCATCGTGCCGTTTTTCAAGAGCGTCAAGTATCCGCTGGGGGTGTTCGGTTTCGTCGTGCTCACCTATCTCGTCATCGTCGGTACTTCCAACGCGGTCAATCTGACCGACGGGCTGGACGGGCTGGCCATCATGCCGACGGTGATGGTGGCGGGAGCCTTGGGCGTCTTTGCCTTTGTGACCGGGCATGCCGAATTCTCCAAGTATCTGCTCATTCCCTCCGTACCCGGCGCGAACGAGTTGTGC
Source organism: Betaproteobacteria bacterium (assembly GCA_009776435.1). Taxonomy (GTDB): domain Bacteria; phylum Pseudomonadota; class Gammaproteobacteria; order Burkholderiales; family Rhodocyclaceae; genus WRNU01. Next base: position 8,515 of record WRNU01000004.1, read on the forward strand.
ATCGTGCTCGGCGCAATCGTGGGGGCGGGGTTGGGTTTCCTGTGGTTCAACGCCTATCCGGCGGAAGTGTTCATGGGCGATGTCGGGGCGCTTTCCCTGGGAGCGGCGCTGGGGTGCGTGGCGGTCATCGTGCGCCAGGAGATCGTGCTCGCCATCATGGGGGGGCTGTTCGTCGTGGAGGCGCTTTCGGTCATGGTGCAGGTTTCCTGGTTCAAGTACACCAAGAGGCGATACGGACAGGGGCGGCGCATCCTGCTCATGGCCCCGTTGCATCACCATTTCGAGCAGAGCGGCTGGAAGGAAACGCAGGTGGTGGTGCGGTTTTGGATCATCACGCTCATGTTGGTGCTTTTCGGTCTGGCGACCCTGAAGCTGAGGTAAGGACGGAGATGGAACTGGCGAGTCAACGCTTCCTCGTTGTGGGCCTGGGTGAATCCGGGCTGGCGATGACGAAATGGCTGAAGAGCCAGGGCGCAGCCGTGCGCGTTGCCGACAGCCGCGAGAACCCGCCCAACCGCGCGGCGCTGGCGGCGTTTGCACCGGATGTCGAGGTCATCGCCGGGCCGTTCAGGCCGGAGACGTTTGCGGGCGTGGAGGCGATTGCGCTCTCGCCCGGCGTGCCCAGGGCTACGCCGGAGATTGTCGCCGCCGCCGGGAAAACGCCGATCGTCTCAGAGGTGGACCTGTTTGCCGACGCCATCGGGGCGCTTGCGCCGGAATCGAAAATACTGGCGGTCACCGGCTCGAACGGCAAGACCACGACCACGGCTTTGACCGCGCATCTGCTGAACGGCGCGGGTGTGGAGGCGATTGCGTGCGGCAACATTTCGCCTTCGCTGCTCGATGCGCTGATGGCGGCGCTGGTCGCGGGCCGCTTCCCGCGTGTATGGGTGCTGGAATTGTCCAGCTTCCAGTTGGAAATCACGCACCGCCTGGCGGCGCATGCCGCAGCGGTGCTCAACGTGAGCGAAGATCATCTCGATCGCTACGATTCCATGCACGATTACGTGCAGGCCAAGGCGCGCGTCTTCCAGAACACGGCAACCCTGCGGGTGCTCAATCGCAACGATGACCGCAGCCTGGGACTCGGGGGATGCGGCCCCGGCATGGTGACGTTCGGTCTCGATCCCGCGCCGCGCGCCGGACATTACGGCATCGAACGTGACGCCATTCATTTCGGCGCCGAACGTTTGATCGGTCTCGACGAATTGCCCCTCAAAGGGCTGCACAACGCCGCCAATGTCATGGCTGCGCTGGCCTTGTGTCAGGCCGTCGGCGTGGATGCCGGGAAGGTGCTGCCCGCACTCAGGACGTTCAGGGGCTTGCCGCATCGGGTCGAACCCGTTACGGAAATCGACGGGGTGCTCTACGTCGATGATTCCAAGGGAACCAACGTCGGGGCGACGCTTGCCGCCATCGAAGGCATGGGACGGCCCGTGGCCATCGTGCTGGGCGGGGACGGCAAGGGACAGGATTTTATGCCCCTGAAAGGCGCATTGGAGCGTCATGGCCGCGCGGTGGCCCTGATTGGCCGGGATGGCTCGCTCATCGGTAAAACCATCACCGGCTGCGGTGTACCCGTGAAGCCTTTCGCCCGCCTGGAAGAGGCCGTGCGCTGGCTCGCGGGACAGGCGCAGGCAGGGGACTGCGTGTTGCTTTCGCCCGCCTGCGCAAGTTTGGACATGTTCAGAGACTACGCGCATCGCGCCGAAGTGTTCGTTCGCGCCGTGCGGACCTTGCCGGGAGGTGGACGATGAGGCTCGTCGGCACCCTGACGAGAGGTCTTTTCGGCAAAGGCGTCGGTCGTGGCGACAACATCGCTGCGCGCACGGTCGGGCGGCTGTCCAAGCCGCGCGTGCCGGTGAGCGAAGTCGATCCGGTACTGACCTGGTCGGCCGCCATCCTGCTCACGCTCGGACTGGTGATGGTCTATTCGGCCTCGATCGCTACCGCCGAAGCCAGCGCCTATACCGGCTACCAGGCGAACTACTTCCTGGTTCGGCACGCGCTTTTCCTCGGTGTGGGGCTGACGGTGGGGCTGGCCGTGTTTCACATTCCGATGGGAATGTGGCAGCGCATGGCCCCCTGGCTCTTCCTGATCGGGGTCGTTTTGCTGGCGATGACGCTGGTTCCGAGCATCGGTCACAAGGTAGGCGGCGGACGGCGTTGGCTGCCGATGGGTCCGGTGAATTTTCAGCCTTCCGAGTTGATGAAGCTGTTTGTGGCGATCTACGCCGCCGATTACACGGTGCGCAAGCTCGATGTCATGAGCAGTTTCAAGAAGGGCTTCATGCCGATGATGGTGGTGATTCTCTTCGTCGGCTGCCTGTTGCTGTTCCAGCCGGATTTCGGCACGTTCGTGGTGATCGCCGCCATCGCGTTCGGCGTGCTTTTCCTGGGTGGCGTCAGCATCCGCGTTTTTCTGCTGTTGGGGCTGGCGGCGTTTGTCGGCTTCATCCTCCTGATCTATATCCAGCCCTACATGCGCGCGCGCATTCTCGGCTTCATGAATCCCTGGGCCGATCCGTTCGGGGACGGCTATCAACTGACGCATGCGCTGATCGCGTTCGGGCGGGGCGAATGGCTGGGCGTGGGCCTGGGCGGCAGTATCGAGAAGCTCTTTTACCTGCCCGAGTCGCATACCGATTTCCTGCTTGCGGTGATTGCCGAGGAATTGGGCTTTGCCGGGGTGTTCGTCGTGGTCGGGCTGTTCGTGCTGCTGATTCAGCGCGCCTTCGTCATCGGGCGCGAGGCGATCCGGCTCGAACGCTATTTTTCCGGACTGGTGGCGCAGGCCATCGGTTTGTGGATCGGCGTGCAGGCGTTCATCAGCATGGGCGTGAATATGGGGCTGTTGCCGACCAAGGGATTGACTCTGCCGTTGATGAGCTATGGAGGTTCCGGTCTGCTTGCCAACTGCCTGGCGCTCGGCATCCTGCTGCGTATCGATTGGGAGACGCGGGTGCTGAAACGGGGGGGCAACGCATGAAGACGGTGATGGTGATGGCTGGAGGAACCGGCGGGCACATCTTCCCTGGGATTGCCATTGCCGAATGCCTGCGCACGCGCGGCTGGAACATCGTCTGGCTCGGCAACCCCGACGGTATGGAAGCGCGACTCGTGCCGCCGCGCGGCTACCGGATGGAGTGGCTGCGTTTCGGCGCGTTGCGCGGCAAGGGGCTGTTGCGCAAGCTCTTGTTGCCGTTCAATCTGCTGCGCGGGTGCTGGCAGGCGTGGAGGATATTGTTGCGCGTGCGCCCGGACGTGGTAGTCGGCATGGGCGGCTATGTCACTTTTCCAGCCGGATTCGTGACGGTACTGACGCGACGCCCCCTAGTGTTGCACGAACAGAATTCCATCGCCGGACTCGCCAACAAGGTATTGGGGCGCTTTGCCTCCCGTGTGCTCTCGGGGTTCCCAGGGGCATTGCCGGACGCGCGCTGGGTGGGCAATCCGGTGCGTGAGGAAATCGTCGCCGTTGCGCCGCCCGCGATGCGTTTCGAGGGACGCGACGGCCCGCTACGCCTGCTGGTGGTCGGCGGCAGCCTGGGCGCAGCGGTGTTCAACGACGTGGTTCCCCGCGCGCTGGCGATGATTCCGGCCGAGCGCCGTCCCACGGTCGTGCATCAGGCCGGCGAAAAACAGATTGATACATTGCGGGCGGCTTATGCCGCTGCCGGGGTCGAAGGCGATCTGCGTCCCTTCATTGATGATATGGCTGCCGCCTATGCAGAGGCCGATCTCGTGCTCTGTCGGGCAGGGGCGCTCACCATCTCCGAGTTGACGGCGGCGGGAGTCGCCAGCCTGCTGGTGCCCTTCCCTTATGCGGTGGACGACCACCAGACGACCAATGCGCAGTTCCTCTCCTCGCGGGAGGCGGCCTGGTTCATGCCGCAACCGACCCTGGAACCAGGGAAACTGGCGGAGTTGCTTCAGGATATCAAGCGTTGCCAGTTGCTGCACATGGCCGAAAGCGCCCGTGCGCTGGCAAGGCCGCTCGCAGCCGTGGATGTGGCGGATGCGTGCGTGGAACTGACGGTGAAAGCATGAAGCACAAGGTCAACAACATTCATTTCGTGGGCATTGGCGGTTCGGGCATGAGCGGCATTGCCGAAGTGCTCGCCAATCTCGGCTACCGGGTCTCCGGTTCCGATCTCATGGCTTCCGCCGTGACCGAGCGCCTGATGAGTCGGGGTATCCACATTGCCGTCGGACACGCGGCGGAGAACATCGTCGACGCGCATGTGGTCGTGGCGTCCACTGCGGTCAGGGACGACAACCCGGAAGTGCGGGCCGCGCATCTGGCCGGTATTCCCGTGGTTCCGCGTGCACTGATGCTCGCCGAACTGATGCGTTTGAAGCAGGGCATCGCCATTGCCGGCACGCACGGCAAGACCACGACGACGAGCCTGGTGGCCAGCATCCTCGGCGAAGCCGGTCTCGACCCCACCTTCGTGATCGGTGGGCGACTCAACGCGGCGGGCGCGAACGCCCGTCTGGGCACGGGGGACTTCCTGGTTGCGGAAGCGGACGAGTCGGATGCCTCGTTCCTGTATCTCACCCCGGTGGTTTCGGTCGTCACCAATATCGACGCCGACCACATGGAAACCTATGGGCACGATTTCAACCGGCTGAAACAGACGTTCGTGGATTTTCTCAATCGCCTGCCGTTCTACGGCGTGGCGGTACTCTGCCAGGACGATCCGCATGTGCGTGAAATCCTGCCGCATGTCTCGAAGCAGGTGGTGCGCTACGGCCTTTCGCCTGACGCTAATATTTATGCCGAAAACATCTGCGCCGAGAGCGGGCGCATGATTTTCGATGTGGTCAGACACGATGCCGGGAACGCGCGCCTGTCCGTCACGCTCAACGCGCCGGGCGTGCACAACGTCCTGAATGCGCTGGCCGCCATCGGTGTGGCAGCCGAAGTGCAGGCGCCGGATGAAGCCATTGTCAAGGCGCTGGCGGAATTCAGGGGCGTGGGGCGGCGCTTCCAGCGGTATGGCGAAATCGCCCTGCCACTGGGCGGAAGCTTCACCCTCGTCGACGATTACGGTCATCACCCGGTAGAAATGGCGGCCACGCTGGCCGCCGCACGGGGCGCGTTTCCCGGTCGTCGACTGGTGCTGGCCTTTCAGCCGCATCGCTATACCCGCACGCGCGATTGTTTTGAAGACTTCGTGAAGGTGCTCTCCGGCGTCGACGCGCTCTTGCTGGCCAATGTTTATGCGGCGGGGGAAGAGCCCATCGTTGCCGCCGACGCGCGCGCGCTGGCGCGCGCGCTCAGGGTGGCGGGCAAGGTGGAGCCGGTATTCGTCGAGCACATTGCCGATATGCCGTTGCGTGTTCTGGACATTGCGCGCGATGGCGATGTGGTGCTGACGATGGGCGCGGGTTCCATCGGCGGCGTTCCTCAAAAGATCGTTCAATTTCGGGCAGGATGAGTGACATGAAACAGGATTTCGGTAGGGTCGCAGTCTTGATGGGTGGCGTCTCCGGCGAACGGGAAGTGTCCCTGATGAGCGGCAATGGCGTGCTGGCCGCCTTGAAGAGTCAGGGGGTCGACGCGCATGCCTTCGATCCGGCCAGTGAGCCGCTGGATGATCTCAGGGCTTTTCAGCGCGTCTTCATTGCCCTACACGGGGGTTACGGCGAGAACGGCGCAATCCAGGGAATGCTGGAAATCATGGGGATTCCTTACACCGGCCCCGGTGTCATGGCCTCGGCCATCGGCATGGACAAGTTTCGCACCAAGCTCCTCTGGCAGGCAGTGGGGCTGCCTGTGCCGGAATACGCGATGCTCGACGAAAACACGGCGTTCGATGCCGTGGAAAAACGCTTCGGTCTGCCGCTTTTCGTCAAACCGGCGTGTGAGGGTTCTTCCATCGGCGTTTTCATGGTGACCCGGCCCGGCGAACTGAAATCCGCCTACGAATCGGCCCGTCAGCACGGCAATTTGATCATGGCGGAAAAGGGCATCATGGGAGGCGAATACACGGTAGGCATTCTCGGCGACGAGGCCCTGCCCATCGTCAAGATCGAACCGGCGACGGCGTTTTACGACTACGAGGCCAAGTATCTGCGCGACGATACCCGCTACATTTGCCCTGCCGAGCTGCCGCCGGCGAAGGCCGCCGAAATCCAGGCAGGCGCGAAAAAGGCATTCGATGCCCTGGGCGCGACAGGATGGGGTCGGGTGGATTTCCTGATGGACGAGGCCGGAAGGCATTACTTCCTGGAAATCAACACCTCTCCGGGCATGACCTCGCATTCGCTGGTGCCGATGTCTGCGCGTCAGGCGGGGTTCTCTTTCGAGGCGTTGTGTGTGAGGATTCTCGAGGAGGCGCACTGTGGTTGAGCGGCGCAAATCCCCGGTCGGCGCGCGTGGAACGTCCAGACGCGGGCGGCGCAATGCCGCGCCAGCGATGGCCGACGGCGCGCCGCGCGGGACTTCCGCTCGTACGCAGGCGCGTAGCGGGCTATGGCACCGCCCGCAGTTGCTCAATCTGCTCTCGAATACGTTGCTGTTTTTTGCCGCGATCGGGTTGGGTTGGGTGCTGGTGACCTGGACGTATTCAAAACCGCTTTTTCCGCTACGCGAACTGGTGTTGAGCACAGCGCCCACGCAGGTGACGAAGGCGCAGCTCGAGCATGCTGCTCGCGCTATCCAGGGCAATTTCTTCACCGCCAGACTCGAAGAGGTTCGCGTGGCCTTCGAGAAACTGCCCTGGGTGCGCCACGCCGAGGTGCGCCGTCTCTGGCCGGACGGACTCGAATTGAGACTTGAAGAGCACAAGGCGGTTGCCTACTGGAAGAACACCGGCGACGGAGATGTGCGGCTGATCAACCGCCAGGGCGAGGTGTTTGGCGCGTCGAGCGATGTGTTCATGCCCGAATTTTCCGGCCCCCAGGGTTCGGCTGCCGTCATGCTGAAGTATTTCGAGATTTATTCGAGGGTATTGCACCCATTGCAGGCGAAGCTCGTGCGGATGGATCTGTCGGCGCGCGGTGCGTGGAGCCTGTGGTTGGACAATGGTTTATCCATCGTGCTTGCCCGCGAACAGGAGCATTTGCCGACCGAGGCTCGGCTGGAGAATTTCGTCGCGGCTTTGCCGCGTTTGCAGGACAACCTCGGAGTACAGATTGCGCGCGCCGATCTGCGTTACCCGAATGGTTTCGCGCTTACCCCGGTCAACCACCGCGCCGCGAAGAGCGGCGCAGACAGGCATATCGACAGAAAATGAGTAAAGAATATAAGGATTTGATCGTCGGCCTCGACATCGGCACCACGAAAGTCACCTGCATGGTGGCGGAAGTGAGGCCGGACGGACGCCTGTCCATCGTGGGGCTGGGCACCCAGCCGACCAGCGGCCTGAAACGCGGCGTGGTGGTCAACATCGAGGCCACGGTCGACGCGATCTCGCGCGTGATCCAGGAAGTCGAATTGATGGCCGACTGCAAGATTCACGACCTCTACACGGGCATCGCGGGCAGTCACATCAAGAGCTTCAACTCCAACGGGATGGTGGCGATCAAGGACAAGGAGGTCTCGCAGTTCGATGTCGAGCGCGTCATCGAGGTGGCCCGCGCGATGCCGATCCCGGCCGAGCAGCAGGTTCTGCACATTCTCACCCAGGAATTCATCATCGACGGGCAGGGAGGAGTCAGAGAACCCATCGGCATGAGCGGCGTCAAGCTCGAAGTGAAAGTGCACATCGTCACCGGCGCGGTGTCGGCGGCGCAAAACGTGATCAAGTGCGTGCGCCGTTGCGGGCTGGAGGTCATGGATCTGATCCTGCAACCGTTGGCCTCCAGCTACGCGGTGCTTACCGAGGATGAAAAGGAACTGGGCGTGTGCATGGTCGACATCGGTGGCGGCACGGCCGATCTGGCCGTGTTTACCCAGGGTGCGATCCGCCATACCGCCGTCATTCCGGTGGCGGGGGATCTGGTGACGAACGACATTGCCATGACCTTGCGTACACCGACCGCCGAGGCCGAGGAGCTCAAGACCCGTTGCGGGGTGGCCATGCATTCGTTGGTAGACCCCGACGAGATGATCGAAGTGCCCGGCGTGGGGGATCGCCCGTCGCGCTTGCTGACGCGCCAGACGCTGGCCGACGTGATCGAACCGCGCGTGTCGGAAATTTTCGATCTCGTGGTGGCCGAGTTGCGCCGCAGCGGTTACGAGGAACTGCTCTCCTCGGGCATCGTCCTGACCGGGGGCGCGGCCTTGATGCCGGGCATGGCCGAACTGGGCGAAGACATTTTTCATATGCCGGTGCGGGTGGGCTCACCGCTCTACGAAGGCGCGCTGGCCGATGTGATCCGCTATCCGCAGTACGCGGCGGCAATGGGGTTGGTGATCGAGGGCGCGGCGCAGCGGCGTCGCGGTATTCAGGCCCGAGACATCAGCGGAGTGAAACAGGTTTGGGGGCGCTTGAGGGATTGGTTCGGGCGTAATTTCTAAAAAGCTGTTCGGTCAGACAGGGCATGACGTACACCACTGGCCGAAAACGGCGCAACGACGGGGGAATGAAAATTGCGAAAACGGAGCATGACATCTGTGCTGTAATTGGGCACTTCACATTGATGCTGTTGCTGCGGAGCAACAGCCAGGGGGATTTTTCCCAGGGTTTGACCTTCTTTCCAGGAGCTGAGGCACATGTTTGAAATCATCGAAAAGGAACAACGTTCACCGAATGGCAGAACCATCATCAAGGTGATCGGCGTTGGGGGGGCCGGCGGCAATGCTGTCGACCACATGGTGCGCGAAGGGGTGCAGGGCGTCGATTTCATCGCCGCCAACACCGACGCGCAGGCGCTGGCGCGGTGTCTTGCGCCGGTCAGGATTCAACTCGGCACGACCGGACTGGGCGCGGGTTCCAAGCCGGAAGCGGGCCGCGCAGCCGCGCAGGAGTCGCACGACACCATCGCCGCCGCGCTGGCCGATGCCCACATGGTTTTCATCACCGGCGGCATGGGTGGCGGAACCGGAACGGGCGCCGCGCCCGTAGTGGCTGAAATCGCCAAGGAACTGGGCATTCTTTGCGTGGCGGTCGTCACCAAGCCGTTCGACTTCGAGAACCGTCTGCGGGTCGCCGAGAGCGGTATCGAAGAATTGAGCCGTTACGTCGACTCGCTCATCGTCGTGCTCAATGACAAGTTGCTCGAAGTCTATGGCGACGAAGCCACCTTCGAGGAGTGCTTTCGCGCCTCGGACAACGTGCTCTGCAAGGCAGTCGGGGGCATTTCCGAAATCATCAACGCGCCGGGTCTGGTCAACGTCGACTTCCAGGACGTGCGCACGGCGATGGGCGAGATGGGCCGCGCCATGATGGGTTCGGCGGAAGCCGCCGGACTGGATCGCGCGCGGATTGCCGCCGAACAGGCCGTGGGCAGCCCGCTGCTCGAAGGCACCGAATTGTCGGGTGCGCGTTGTGTGCTCATCAACATCACCGCCGGCAAGGGTTCGCTGAAACTGGCCGAAGTGAAAGAGGCCGTGCATACCGTCCAAGCGTTTGCCGCGCAGGAAGCCTTCGTCAAATACGGAACCGTGTTCGACGACGGCATGGAAGACCGCTTGCGCGTCACTGTTGTGGCCACAGGACTGGGTTCTCCGCGATCCTTGCGGCAGGAACCGCAGCCGAGGATGATTCATGTCGTGCGCGGCACGGGTACGCACGGCCCGATCTATGTCGGCGCGAACGACGGCCATGACGACGGCAACAACATTGCCACACCGGCGATCATCCGCAATCGCCGTGGGCGTGCCGAGCCGACGATAGGCAGCAGCAAGGGTGGCGGCAACGCCGGCAGCAACGTCAGTGCAGGCGCCACTTACGACATTCCTGCCTTCCTGCGTCGTCAGGCTGACTGAGTATCGGTTTTTCGGCTTCCTGGAAACGCATGCCACCATCCCGGTGGAAACGAAAGGCCCGCCCCCCCTTGGGCCTTTTCCGCCGGGATGGTGGTAGGCGTCCCGTACATTATCGAGATGCTTTGCCGGATCGTTCGTGATAGGCTCATAGTGCTTTACGGAGAAAATCGGAAAACGTGATCAGGCAACGCACCCTCAAATCGGTTGTCACTGCGACAGGCGTGGGCCTGCATGGCGGGCGCAAGGTCAATCTCGCTCTGCGCCCTGCCGGAGTGGACACCGGCATCGTTTTTCACCGCGTTGACCTCCAGCCGTCCATCGCTCTGCCCGTCGACCCCTACGCAGTTTGCGATACCCGGCTGTGTTCCGGGTTGGAAAAGAACGGCTACAAGGTCGGCACGATCGAACACCTGATGTCGGCCCTGGCCGGGCTTGGCATCGACAATCTCCACATCGACGTCGACGCGCCCGAGATACCGATCCTGGACGGCAGCGCCGGGCCGTTTGTCTTTCTGCTCCAGTCGGGGGGGATCGAGGAGCAGTCGGCCCCCAAGAAATTCCTGCGCGTCAAAAAAACCGTCGAATATCGTGAAGACGACAAGCTCGTGCGGCTATCGCCCTATGATGGTTTTCGTCTGAAATTTTCCATCGCCTTCGATCATCCGGCGATCGACGCGACCTCTACCGAAGTGGAGGTCGACTTTGCCAGACACTCCTATGTGCGCGATGTTTCGCGCGCGCGCACCTTCGGTTTCATGCAGGACGTGGAATTCATGCAGGCCAACGGGCTTGCCCTGGGCGGAAGCCTGGAGAACGCGATTGTCATGGATGAATATCGTGTGCTCAATACCGAAGGGCTGCGCTATGTCGATGAATTCGTCAAGCACAAGGTACTCGACGCCATCGGCGATCTTTACATCTGTGGTCATCCGCTGTTGGCGGCCTATACGGCCCACAAGGCCGGACACGCGCTCAACAACCGTCTGTTGCGGGTGTTGCTCGAAGACGCTTCGGCCTGGGAAATCGTCAGCTTCGACACTGCTGCGCCCGCAGCGATCGTTCACCAGCTTGCCGAACCGGCGCTGGTATTTTGAGACGTTTTCATCATGCTGCTGGCGCGGATCGTAGCCACGCTGCTGCTCTTGGGAATCGGCGTTTCGCTGATCCAATGGATGCTGACCGGGCAGTCGCACTACAGGGTGCGCGCCTGGAATATTTTTCGCATCAGCGTTGTGACGGCCTTCGTCATCCTGGCGCTTTTTGCGCTCGAGCGGATATTGGCCCCTGCTTGACGATGCGATGAGGCGAACAGTGAGTGAATGGTGGGGTAATGGGGTGAGCTTGCAAGCCCCAACGCCGCGACCACCCCGTCAGGCTTCGCCTGCCACCCCTCCACAGGAGGGGAATTGCTGCGCCACCCCACTCTAGTATGCGTTTCGATCCCTTACCACGATCAACGCGGTTTTGATGATGATCCAGAAATCCAGGCTCACTGACCAGTTGCGCAGGTATTCGAGGTCGTACTCGATGCGCTTTTCCATCTTGTCGATGGTCTCCGTCTCGCCCCGATAGCCATTGACCTGCGCCCATCCGGTGATGCCCGGTTTGACCTTGTGGCGGATCATGTATCCCTTGATCGCTTTCCGGTAAGTCTCGTTGTGTGCAACCGCATGCGGGCGCGGGCCGACGATGCTCATCCGGCCCTGGAGCACATTGACGAACTGCGGCAACTCATCGAGCGAAGTCCTGCGGATGAACGCGCCGAATCGCGTAGTGCGCGCGTCGTCTTTCGTGGCCTGCATGACGACCTCGCCGTCGTCGCAGACCGTCATCGAACGGAATTTGTAGACGAGAATCTCCTTGCCGTCGAGACCGTAACGCCTCTGTTTGAAAATGACCGGCCCAGGAGAAGACAGCTTCACGCCGATGGCCAGCAACAACAGGAACGGGAACAACAGCAGCAGGATGAGAAATGAGAGCACGACATCCGAAGTGCGCTTGACGAGGCCGTTGAAGCCAGTAAAAGGGGTTTCGCAAACCGCGACCACCGGCATGTTCCCCACGGTGTCGAATCGCCCCTGGATGAGATCGGTGATGAAAATGTCCGGGACGAAATAAATCGAGGCGGTCGTGTCCTTGAGGCTGTCGAGCAGGCTGAGGATGTAAGGTTGGGCAGCCATCGGCAGAGCCAGGTAAATGGCTTCGACGTGGTTCTGCTTGACGTACTCCGACAGGTCGAGCAACCGCCCCTTGATTGGAGCGGGGATGCCGGTCGGAAAGGTGTCGGAGGAGCGATCATCGAAGAAACCGATGACATGTGTACCAAGGTAGGGATCGTTCTGGAACTGTTGCGCGAGGCAGATCCCGATGTCGTTGACTCCGGCAATGACGGCGGTGCGCAGATTGCCCGGAGAGGAGATCACACGCGGCAGCACGAATCTCAGAGCTGTGTAGGCAATGGTGTACATGATGGGCGTGGCGGCGAACCAGGCAAGCAGAACGTATTCCGGGAAATGTTGGATGTAGGTCGTGGCCAGCCCAAAGGCCACCATGATGCAGATGAACAACAACCAACTGAACAGCAGCTTTCGCAATACCCGGCGGGGTTTCTCGTGAAAGGACGCTTCGCCGGGAAAGGTCACGGCGAACGACAGGGTGCAAAGGATGACGTAACGCGGGCCGATCTCTTCATCGTAGTAGCCGGCAACCGCCAGCAGACACAGAACGATGATACATGGGTATAGAAACGCCTCGATGGCCGTGCTTAATGTAAAGCCGGATCGTTGAAGCTGGCTTCCCTTCTGTGGAGGGGTGGGGGAATATTGGAGCATAGCCCATTATATATGCAAAATGGACTTCGGCAGCGAGTGATTTGTGCGGTGGATGGTGAGTTTGAGCGTTTTTTCCGGTTGCGGGCATCCCGGAAAAAAACAGACTGGACGCCCGAGGGCGTCCAGTCTGTTCGATGACTACAGTCGTTGCGAACACGGGTCTCGTGCTTGTCTCAGCCATTTATGGCGGAGACAAGCGAGACAAAGCGCAATTGGGAGCCGGAGGCTCCCCAAGACCGTATCGAGGAATCCCCTGCCTTCAGGCAGGGGTGACTCAAAAAACAGTCTTAATTCACTTTCATCTTCCGGCGGCGTGCAGCCATCCCAACGACGCCCAATCCGGCGAGCAACATGGCGTACTCGGCGGGTTCGGGAATCGCAGCCATGGGCGAGGCGCTCACATTGAGAACGTAAGCGCCCATGTTGCCATAGACATGGCCATAAAGCACGAGTGTGTACTGACCGGCTTTTTCGGGCGTGAAGAAGGTCTCAACGTACATCTGGCCCTCGTTTGCGCGAACCTGAGCCAGGAGAACGAGAGGATCGTTAAGGACAGTCTCCACTCCCTCGTACACGTAGATGGCCATGTGGTCCATGTTCGTGAAGTGCGGACCCGTGTCCGAGTACATGCTAACCAACTCCTGCTTGAAGCTGAGGCTGGTATTCACAAATTCGTCTGTGATGATGAAGTTGTACGCGTTTGCGAACCAACCGTCCAGAGACATATCGACGGTTTTGCCCCAGCTTATCACGCCCTCAAGGGGGATGACACCAAAGTCAATGACGTCGGGAAGCTGGGGAGGCTGTTGGGCATACGCCGTGAAGGTGACGCCGAGTCCGAGGACGGCGGCGGCGATTGTGTGTTTGAGTTTCATTATCTTCCTCCTGTGGTGAGAAAACGAACCATTGTTGTTACCCGTGTGTGGTTTACTGCAGTGAAAGGATGTAGTTCTTCTGCAAATACATCTATTCGTATATTTACGCATGTTATTTTTTTGCTACGAGAATACGATCATTGGATAAAAAAACAGACCGGACGCACGAAAGCGTCCAGTCTGTTTGATGACTACAGACGTTGCGGAAAACTGTTTAATTCACTTTCATCTTCCGGCGGCGTGCAGCCATTCCGACGACACCCAATCCCGCGAGCAACATCGCGTATTCGGCGGGTTCGGGAACTGCTGGCGCGGCGGCAGTCATGGTGAAGGCGTAGAGTCCGCCTTGGGGGGCTCCGCCCGAAGGGCCACTCGTCAGGCCGGAGATCACGAGCGTGTATTCTGGCAACTCAAGAGGAAAGTTTCCATAAATGGACAGCATCTCGCCTGGGGCATTCCGATCAACGCTTTGCTGGAAAATGGGACTCGCGGTCGAAATATCGACATTGAAGCCGCCGAACACGGAAACTGTCAGGTTGTCCAGGCTGTACATGCCACTGCCCATGCCAAAGTCGAGGCTGAAAACCGTGGTATCTGCCTGGTTGCCGAGGTTCAACAGATCTTGTGCGACCGTGAAGGTATACACATCGGTGAAGGAATAATCGTTGCCTCCTGATCCTTGCGGATTGCTGAAGCCCATCAATGGGTCGTTAAAACCAAGTGTGCCGAGATTTGTAGCGGCTTGCGCGAAACCAGCAAAGCTAAGCCCGAGCACAATGGCGGCAACTGTTTTTTTAATCTGCATCATTAACGCTCCTGTGAAAAATTGTAAACATAACTCCTTCAGCTTATAAGCAAATTTGATGCCAGTTTTGTTGTATTTTTGCCAATACGAGTATCACTGCATTTTCGCCATTACATAATAGGAGCCGGAAGTCGGCTTGTCGGGGCATTTCTTCGATAATCGGGCGGCGAGTCACAGGCGCGGCGCGCGATTGTCCTGCACGGGCGGTCAGGATTGCGGTGTCTATATGAAATATTAGTGCAGCACTCGTTGCGTAAATCGTGTATGGTTCCACCCAGAGTCGGTTGCCTGTCGAGCCAGCGAGACAGTGGGATTCAGCCTATTTTACGGGTCGAAGTGGCGAATGTCGCATATTTTTACATTTCGTTATTAAAATGTGAGTTCTGATGCAAATGTGTGACAGTTGCGCGGGCTCTGGCGGTACGAATCCCGCATACGCAGGTGGTTTGGTTTTTGCGTCAGGTCGGTGCCAGGCAGGTGTCGGAAATTTTTACATTGAGTCAGGGGTTTGTTTCATGCACAAGCTACAACGCAGGTTCGCCGTGCTGGCGAGCGGGTTGGTGACATTGTTGGGGTTTCAGGCGGCAACGGTCGTCGCGCAGGAAGATGCTGCGCCGGGGGCTTACACGCAGGAGACTCCCTCGCAGGAGGGTTCTGCGCAGGAAACTTCCGCACAGGGAGAGCCTTACAAGCGGGAAGACGACTCCAGGAACCCGTTCACCTTTACGATCTCGGAGTCCTTGTACTACAGCAGCAACGTGTATCGCCTGCCGGACCGAATTTCCAACGCCGACGCGCCGAAAGGAAAACGCAGTGATTCCTATTCCGTCACCCGCGTAGGCATTGATTTCGACACTGAGCATAGTCGTCAGGCCTTCCATGCCGGGCTTTCCGCGAGCCAGTCCCTGTACCGCACGCATTCGAGCCTCAACACCACCGAATGGGATGGGCGCCTGCGGTGGGATTGGCGGATGGGGAATCGCTTGAGCGGCACTATCGGGTATGCTCATAGCGGGTCGGCGGTCAACTTCGAAGACGTTTATACGGGGAGCAACCCCAGCGAACTGGATGGGGTCACGCGGCAACTCGGTCGTTTCAGATTTGGCGCCGATTTCTGGTGGCATCCGAACTGGGCCACGGGGGTTGGTTTCTCCGACGTTCGCAACGACTATCGCAATAACGCCAGGCCATACGACAAGTACAATGCGCAGGAAGCAAGCCTGAACTTTACATACCGGCCTTCCACCGGCAACCGCATCGTATTGAGTCTGCTCACTGAGCGGGGTCAGTATTCGAACCGGCCGAAGGAGGAGGATCTTGCTCCGGGGGAAACATCGATGCGGGACTGGAAGCGGCACGACGCGCGGCTTTCAGGCCAATGGCAGTTGACTGGCGTCACACAACTGAGCGGTTATGCCGGATATACGTGGCGCAAGTACGATCTGGCGCGCAACCGGGATTTTAATGGGGCTACTGGAAAGATCGAGTTCCGTTGGGTACCGACCGGAAAGGCGATCATAAACCTGGGCTGGCGGCGCGAGATCGGCGCGGATCAGGACACGGTTTCAAACTTCGCCGTGACGCAAGCCTGGTTTCTGAAACCGACCTGGGTCGTTACCAGCAAGATTCATCTTGGCGCCAGTTACGAACATCAGAAGCGCGATTATCGTGGAGATCCCGGCTTTGGGTCCGTGGCTCTTCCAAGAGACGCCAAAACCCAGTTGTATGGCGTCAATCTTCAGTATATGCCGGTTCCATATGGCAGTATTGCGCTCGGTTACCAACACCAGAAGCGTGATACGACAAAGAGAGATGATGATCACAGCGCGCGGACGACGTGGCTGTCGGGAAGCCTGACCTTTTAAGGGGTGAGGCATTTTTTATCATGCCATGATATGGCATGATATCTGTCTGGGTGGTATCGCGAGTCCCCTCCAGGGGGCACGAGCCGATATCGTTATGATGTATTGTGCGAGCCTTTCAGTAAAGGCCGTCTCGTTTTTTTTGGAATGTTTATGTCCTCTCCAGTTCGTTCCGTTGCTGTGTCACTTTGCGCCGCTGTCTGGCTGACCGGCATGCTTGTCGGATGTAGCGCCAAGGAAGGCGGCGACAAGTCTCCTACCCAGGTTGCCGTCAAGGTCAACAAGGAAGAAATCTCCGTTCATCAGGTCAACGACCTGCTTTCCCGCGCCGGCAATATTCCGGAAGATCAAGCCGCCAGGGCGCGTTCGGCGATTGTCGAGCGTCTCGTCGAGCAGGAGTTGCTGCTGCAACAGGCCAAGGCAAACAAGCTCGACCGTGATTCGAGAGTGATGCAGATGCTCGAGTATTCCCGCCGCGAAATTCTTGCCCGCGCCTTTAGCGAGCGGGTTGCGGCTAATGCGCCGCAGCCGAGCGAGGCGCAGATTTCCAAGTTCTACGATGACAATCCCGCGTTGTTCTCCAAGCGCCGTGTCTATAGCCTGCAAGAGATCAGTCTCCAGTTGGCGCCCGAGCGTTTCGATCAGGTGCGCGCGCACATGGAATCCATTAAGGATTTGCAACAGCTCATGCCCTGGCTCAGGGAGCAGAAAATCCCGTTTGCCATGACCGCGAGCGCCAAGGCTGCGGAACAGTTTCCGCTCGAATTGGCCAAGCACCTTTCCCAATTGAATGCGGGCGGGGCGACTCTTGTCCGGGCGCCGGCAGGGGCGATTCTCATCATCATCGCCGGAGTGCAGGAAGAACCCATCGATCGCGCCAAGGCAAAACCCGTCATCGAGAACTTTTTGATGGCTCAGGCGCGTAACGAAAGCGTCAGGGCCGAGATGAAACGTCTGCGCGAGGCGGCTACCATCAATTACATGGGCGATTTCGCGCCACCCGCAGCAGAACCGTCTGCTCCCGCAGCCGCCGAACAAGGCCCGGTCGTGTCGCCCGACGCTTCGCCAGACGCTTCACCAGACGCTTCGCCCGAAGACGATTCCGTCCGCTCGATCATCGAGAAGGGGGGCGTCAAGCTGAAGTAAGAAAACAGGTAAGCAAGATAGTATATGCTTGAGGGAGTCTGCTGGTGTCGCGGTTCGTGCAGCGTCGCGACACCAGCGGTTCTCGGTTGACTTAACTCCTATATCGCAGGCCGAAAATGCAAATGATTCCCTGGTTCCTTCGCCCTTTGTGCGTCCTTGTTCTGATGGCTCTGGGTTTTGCCGGAATGACCGGAGTTGCGCAGGCTGCGGATGAACGTGAATACGTTCTTGGGCCGGGCGACATTGTCCGTGTCACGGTATTCCAGAACCCGGATCTCACCACCGAGGCGCGTGTGTCCGAGAAAGGCATGCTGACTTTCCCGTTGCTCGGCGCGGTTTCCGTGGGCGGAAAGAGCACGTCCGCCGCCGAGACGGAAATTGCCACCCGTCTGCGGGACGGCGGTTTCGTGCGCCAGCCGCAAGTCAATGTGTTGCCGATACAGATTCGCGGCAATCAGGTTTCCGTGCTCGGACAAGTCAACAGGCCGGGCCGTTTTCCGCTCGAAACCGCGAACCTGCGCCTGTCCGACATGATTGCCATCGCCGGAGGCATTTCGGGGGCAGGGGCCGATATCGTGATTTTTGTCGGCGTACGCAACGGCAAACAGGTGCGCCGAGAAATCGACCTGCCTTTGCTGTTTCTCAGCGGTGACACGTCGAATGACATCGTAATGGCGGCTGGGGACATCGTCTACGTCCATCGTGCGCCAATGTTCTACATTTACGGGGAAGTCAACCGTCCGGGCGCCTTTCGTCTCGAACGGGGCATGAGCGTGATGCAGGGGCTGGCCTCCGGGGGGGGCACCTCGTCGCGTGGCACCACGCGCGGGCTTCGCATCCATCGGCGCATGCCCGATGGTTCGCTCAAGGTGGTGGAACCCGGACTCGATGATCTCCTTAGAACCGATGACGTGATCTACGTCAAGGAAAGTTTGTTCTGATTTAATTGGTTACTCATGACGTTTCAGCAGTTTCTTCTCATATTAAAGGCGCGCCGGTGGATCATCTCCGCTATCCTGGCCGGCGTGGTGCTATTGACTTTGGCGATCAGCCTGCTGTTGCCGAAACAATATACCGCTACCGCCTCGTTGGTGGTCGATATGAAAACGACCGACCCCCTGTTGGGCGCTCCTCAGGCGCTGATGGGCTATCTTGCGACTCAGATCGACATCATCGGTTCCGAACGTGTTGCCCTGCGCGTGGTTGCCTTGACCCGGATGAATCAGGTTTCCTCGCTTCGGGAACAATGGCGCGATGAAACGAAGGGAATAGGGGGAGATAGCGGATTTCTGGTCTGGCTGGCCGCATTGCTCCAGAAACAACTGGATGTGCGTCCTTCGACAATACGGGAAAGCAATGTCATCAACGTAAGCTATAGGGGGCCAGACCCGACATTCGCCGCAGCCATTGCGAACGCTTTTTCCCAAGCCTACATAGAGACCAATCTCGAGCTCAAGGTAGGTCCCGCGCAGCAGTATGCGCAGTGGTTCAGCGATCAAACCAAGGAAGTGCGCGAAAAACTCGAAGTCGCCCAACGCAAGCTCTCTGCGTACGAACAGGAGCATGGCATTCTGGCCGGAGATGGCCGTTTTGACGTTGAAAACCAGCGCATGGCGGATCTCAATGCCCAGCTTTCGATGGCGCAGGGACAAGGGGCGGATAGCCGTTCGCGCCAAAGTCAGATTGCCTCCGCCGAATCCCTGCCTGAGGTCATGGCCAACCCGGTGGTTGCCAGCCTCAAGACGGATCTGGCGCGGCTTGAAACGGAGCGTAGCCAGTTGTCCGAGCGGCTTGGTCCGAACCATCCGATGATACGCGAGTTGAATGAGAGGATTGCCGAACAGCGTCAACGTGTCGCGGCGGAGACCCAGCGTGTGGCAAGCTCGCTTGGCACGACTTCCCGTATCAGTACGGAGCGTATAAAAGAAATTACCGATGAAATCGAGAAGCAGCAGGCGCGCGTGCTCGAACTCAAGAAACATCGGGATCAACTTGCGGTGCTTCAGCGTGACATCGAAAACGCTCAAAAAGCATACGATCTCGTCACTCAGCGTCTCGCGCAAACGAACCTCGAGGGCCAGATGCAGCAAACCAATATTTCGGTGCTGACTCCCGCAACGCCTCCCCTGGAACACTCCAGCCCGAAGGTTGTGCTCAACACGATCATTGCCGTGTTTCTCGGAACTCTGCTTGGCATTGGCGTAGCGTTGCTACTTGAATTGAGGGATCAGCGTGTGCGGGGAAGCGAAGATCTCATGCAGAACAAGGATGTTCCCCTTATCGGGATCATCCCTGGGCTGAAGAAGAAGTCTCGTTCCGGTTTCCGCCTCCGTCGCCTGGCAGCCGCTTAAAATGATGGACGATGCTGCCAGCGCACAATTTTCCGATCTGAGTGACCAGTCGATCGGAGAGATTCTGATCTCTGTCGGGCGCATTTCTCCCGATGATGCCGAACGTATTTTCCGGGAACAAAAGAAGCAGAAGGTGCGCTTTGGTGAAGCGGCAATCGCGCTTGGCCTTGCGACCGAAGCCGATATCCAGTACGCCCTGTCCCACCAGTTCCGGTACCCGTACCTGCAACGTGGAGAGAGCAAGGTTTCGGAAACCGTCGTGGCGGCATACGATCCGTTTTCCCCCCAGGTGGAAGCGTTACGCGCGATTCGAAGCCAGTTGATGCTGCGCTGGTTCGGCGGCAGCGCCGGGCGCCGGGTGCTTGCGATCGTGAGTCCCGGTCACGGGGAAGGCCGCTCCTGGTTTGCTGCCAATCTGGCAGTCGTGTTTTCGCAATTGGGCGCGAGGACGTTACTGATCGATACGGATCTCCGTGCTCCGACCCTGCATCGCCTTTTCGGGATCAGCAATCGAAACGGGCTTTCATCCATCCTGAGTGGGCGCGCAACCGGCAATGTCGTCTTCAGAGTCCCGTCCCTGATCGATCTTTCCATTCTGCCTTCCGGTCCCGTGCCGCCGAATCCCCAGGAATTGTTGACGCGCCCGTTGCTGGATAGGATGGTTGCGCAGTTGTCCAACAGTTTCGATGTCATCCTCATCGACACGCCCTCCTCCGCCAGATATGCCGAAAGCGTTTCCATTGCCTCACGGGCAGGCGGAGCGTTGATTGTGTGCAGACAGGATCAAACAAGGGTACGCGATTTCGATACGCTTTGCAGCCGACTGGTAAATGCGAATATCATGATTGCGGGGAGTGTGCTCAATGATGTCGGAGGCAAGGCGAATAATGCCGAAACATGGATTGCGCAGTCGATAAATCAAGGCGCAACGGCTGTATCCCGCTTGAGGCAGTTGAAAGCATTGAGCAACAATAGCCGTTCAAAATCGTCGCAACAACGCCCGATCCGCACGGTTTTGCCCGACGATCCGTTGGACAAGGTCAATGTGATGACAGAGGGAGCCGTTGTGTTGGATGTCGATTCGGTGCCGGCTTCCGAAAAACCGTAGCAAGAGTTCGCCCTGTGTCCTGCCGAAGACAGGACACAGGGATTCTTCGTTACATCCCCTGATAAATCGGTCCTTCACCGCCCTGTGGCGTGACCCAGTCGATATTCTGCGTCGGATCCTTGATGTCGCAGGTCTTGCAGTGCACGCAGTTCTGGCCGTTGATCTGGAGCCGGGGCTTGCCGCCTTCACCGTCATTGACGATCTCGTAGACCCCGGCCGGACAGTAACGCTGCTCGGGCGAATCGTAGACTTCCAGGTTGACGGAAATTGCAACCTGAGGATCTCTGAGCTTCAGGTGACAGGGTTGGTCTTCTTCATGGTTGGCATTGGAAAGATAGACCGAGGAGAGGCGGTCGAAAGTCAGCACGCCATCGGGCTTGGGATAGTCGATCTTCCTGCATTCGGCGGCGGGTTTGAGCTTGTCGTGGTCGCTGTGGTTGTGCATCGTCCAGGGCGCCTTGCCGAAGAAGAGCTTTTGATCCATGCCGAAGAGCGTGGAGCCGACCCAGAAGGATTTCTTCATCATCGGCTTGAAGTTGCGCGTCTTGTGTAGCTCGGTATAGAGCCACGACTCGCGGAAGGCGATGGGGAAGGCGGTGAGGGTGTCCTGCTTTCGACCAATAACGACGGCGTCAAACGCGGCTTCGGCGGCGAGCGCGCCGGACTTGATGGCGGCATGATTGCCCTTGATGCGCGCGGCATTGAGAAAGCCCGCGTTGTCGCCGATGAGTGCGCCGCCGGGGAAAACCAGGCGCGGCAGACTCTGAATGTTACCAGTGGCGATGGCCCGCGCGCCGTAAGCCAGACGCTTGCCCCCTTCAAAGAATTTGCGAATTTCGGGGTGAGTCTTGAAACGCTGCATTTCCTCGAACGGCGACAGGAACGGATTGCTGTAATTCAAGCCGACGACAAGCCCCGTTTGAATGATATTGTCATCCATATGGTACATAAACGAACCGCCGTAGACGTCGCTCGTGAGTGGCCAGCCGCAGGTATGGATGATGGTGCCGGGGCTGTGATGGGGGTTGCCGGGAACTTCCCAGAGTTCCTTGATGCCGATGCCGAAGACCTGAGGGTCGGAGCCTTCGCGCAGGTTGTATTTGGCTTCGAGGCGCTTGCCGAGGTGACCACGGCAACCCTCCGCGAAGAGGGTGTATTTGGCGAGTAGTTCCATGCCGGGCTGGAAGTTCGGACCCTGGGTGCCGTCATGCAGCACGCCCATGTCGCCGGTGACGACGCCCTTGACTGCGCCGTTTTCGTCATAGAGCACATCCGCGCCCGCGAAACCCGGATAGACTTCGACGCCCAGCGCCTCGGCCTGTTCGCCCATCCATTTGACGACTTCGCCCATGCGTACGAGATAGTTGCCGTGATTGTTGAAACAATCCGGCAAGAGGGGAAGCGGAAAAGCAAACGACTTGGTTTTGGTGAGGTACAGGACATGGTCTTTTAGTGCATGGGTCTTGATCGGCGCCCCGCGTTCTTTCCAGTCCGGGAAAAGTTCCTCGATGGCCTTGTTGTCGAGCACCGTGCCGGACAAGGTATGCGCGCCGATTTCCGCGCCTTTCTCGATCAGGCACACCGAAACATCCTGATTGCGTTCGGCGGCCAGTTGCTTGAGCCTGATTGCCGCTGCCAAACCTGCCGGACCTCCGCCTACGATCAAGACATCAAATTCCATCGATTCGCGTTCCATCCCTTCCTCCTTTCGGGCTTCGCTGCCTTTGCATGAGGCAGTATTGGTGGCAGGGGCCGAGTCGCTCAAGGGGCTGTGCAACTCGCCCTGTTACGGTACGGATGTAGTTTAATACGGATAGCGTCCGGCTGGCTCTTTCGATCAGGTTCAAAACGGGTCAAACGCAATCCTCGCCATATTATGGCGAGGTAAGTGAGACAAGCGTCACAATGGAGCCGCAGGCTTCCTTGAATCGTTTTGAGGAATCCCTGCCATTCACGGCGTGGTGACTCGACATGCAGGTAAAAAGGGCGCTTTTTTGAAGAAAGGGCGTTTTTTTACAGGCGCTGCGCGCAGGAATCGAGGGACGCAAGGCGGAACGAAGAACCACGTATAATTAAGCGTTTTCGGCGGAACTTCCGCCATTTCGTATCGTTGCCCCGTTCTCTCGTTCATTTCCCGACCGCCATGTCCCTCACGATCCTTCAACTTCGCGGCGCGCCCGCTTTTTCCCGTCCCCGTCTCGAACGGATTGTCCGTAATCTCGCCCAGGAGGTGCAAGGACTCGACCGTCTGGCGGCGGAAGCCTGGTATTTCATCGAAGTCAACGATGCGCTTTCCAGCGAGGAGCAGGCGCGGCTTGGCGAACTGCTGGATGTCCGTGCGCCGGACGGCAAGGTTCCTCCCGGCGTCTTGAGGCTGGTGACGCCTCGGATCGGCACGATTTCGCCGTGGTCGTCGAAAGCTACCGAGATTGTGCGCCAGTGCGGTTTCGACAAGGTGACGCGCATCGAGCGCGGCATCGCGTATTTCATCGACTCCGCCAGCGCGCCGGCAGCGCCCCGTGCGTTGCACGACCGCATGACCGAGTCGGTACTGGCAACATTCGCTGAAGCGGCGGCGCTGTTCCATCACCATGCGCCCAGGCCGCTTGCCACAGTCGACGTCATCCGTAGCGGTCGCACGGCGCTGGAAGCGGCCAACGTGGAACTGGGGCTGGCGCTCTCCGAGGACGAGGTGGATTACCTCGTCGAGAATTTCACCCGTGTGGGGCGCAATCCCACGGACGTGGAATTGACGATGTTTGCGCAAGCCAATTCCGAACATTGCCGCCACAAGATTTTCAATGCCAATTGGGTAATCGAAGCGCGCCCGATGGAAAAGTCGCTCTTCGGCATGATCCGCGACACCCACAAGGCGCATCCCGGCGGCACGGTGGTGGCTTATACGGACAATGCCTCGGTGATCGAGGGCGGGGAGGCCGAGCAGTTTTACCCGGACTCCGATGGCGTTTTCCGCTTTCACCGCGAGACGGTGCATATTCTTGCCAAGGCGGAGACGCACAACCACCCGACCGCGATTTCGCCGTTCCCCGGCGCGGGCACCGGCGCGGGAGGGGAAATTCGGGATGAGAGCGCAACCGGGCGCGGTGCGCGGCCCAAGGCGGGTCTGGCCGGACTCTCGGTGTCCAATCTCGCCATCCCCGGATTCATCCAGCCTTGGGAAAAACCCTACGGCAAGCCGGATCGCATCGCCTCGGCGCTGGAGATCATGATCGAAGGTCCGCTGGGCGCGGCGGCGTTCAACAACGAATTCGGACGCCCCAATCTCACCGGATATTTCCGCACTTTCGAGCAGGTCGTCGAGGGCGAGGTGCGCGGCTATCACAAGCCGCTGATGATCGCGGGCGGCATCGGCAATATCCAGGCGCAACAGGCGAAAAAACCCACGTTCCCGCCGGGGACGTTGTTGCTCCAGTTGGGCGGCCCCGGCATGTTGATCGGTCTGGGGGGCGGCGCGGCATCGAGCATGGCGACCGGGGTCAACGCGGCCGATCTCGATTTCGCCTCCGTGCAGCGCGGTAACCCCGAAATCCAGCGGCGCTGCCAGGAAGTGATTGACGCCTGCTGGCAGCGGGGGGAGGCCAATCCCATCATCGCCATTCACGATGTCGGCGCGGGGGGGCTGTCCAACGCCATCCCCGAGCTTGCCGATCATGCCGGGCTGGGCGCACGGATCGAACTGCGTGAAGTGGATATCGAAGAAACCGGGATGAGTCCGCGCGAAATCTGGAGCAACGAGGCGCAGGAACGTTACGCGCTGGCGATTTCTCCCGACGATCTCGACGTTTTTTCCGCGATCTGCGCGCGCGAGCGTTGTCCGTTTGCCGTGCTTGGCACGGCGAGCGACGACGGGCGTCTGGTGGTCGATGATCGTCATTTCGGCAACACGCCGGTCGATATGGAAATGAAAGTCCTGCTCGGCAAGCCCCCGAAAATGACCCGCGTGGCAATGCGCCGCGCAGTGTATCTGCCGCCCTTTGAAGTCACCGAACTCGATCTGAACGAGGCGGCGCTGCGTGTGTTGCGCAATCCGACGGTGGCGAGCAAGCGTTTTCTCATCACGATTGGCGATCGCTCGGTCGGTGGGCTGATCGTGCGGGATCAGATGGTGGGGCCGTGGCAAGTGCCGGTGGCCGATGTTGCGGTCACTGCTCTTGGGTTTTCCAGCACTTCCGGCGAAGCCTTTGCGATGGGCGAGCGCACGCCTTTGGCCTGCGTGGACGCGCCCGCTTCCGGGCGCATGGCGATCGGGGAAGCCATCACCAACATTGCCGCCGCCGACATCGACTCGCTTGCCAGGATAAAACTCTCGGCCAACTGGATGGCGGCAGCCGGTTTTCGAGGTGAAGACGCCAAACTCTTCGACACCGTGCAGGCCGTGTCCGAATTCTGTATCGCTACCGGGCTCTCGATTCCCGTCGGCAAGGATTCGCTCTCGATGCGCACGGCCTGGAAAGAGGGAGACGAAGAAAAACAGGTCGTTGCCCCGCTTTCTCTCATCATTACAGCCTTTGCGCCCGTCACGGACATCCGCCGCACTCTGACTCCGCAGCTTCAGTTCCCGGAAGGCATCGAGACCGAACTCATCCTCATCGACCTGGGCCGGGGCGCGCATCGCCTGGGCGGCTCCGTGCTGACGCAGGTCTATAACGCCGTCGGCGAACACGCGCCGGACATTGCTCCGGAAGACCTTACGGCCTTCTTCGATGTGGTTCGCCGACTTTGCCGTGAGGATCTGATTCTCGCCTACCACGACCGCAGCGACGGGGGGTTGTTTGCTACCGTCTGCGAAATGGCTTTCGCCAGCCGATGCGGTCTGTCCCTGGTGCTCGATACCGTATGTTACGACAATGCGATGAACGACGCCGATGGACTCGACAAAAACCCGGAACTGCTCAAGGGCCGTTTCGACGACCGTCTGTTCGGGGCGCTGTTTGCTGAAGAACTCGGGGCTGTGGTACAGATTCGCCGCCGCGACCGCTCGGCGGTCAGTGCCCTCCTGAACGGGGCCGGACTCGATTTCCATTTTATTGGGGAGCCGAATGAGAGCGACGAAATCCGTTTCCGCCGCAACGCCCGCCTGGTGCTTTCCGCGCCGCGCGCGGACTGGCTGCGTGTCTGGTCGGAAGTCGGCTACCAGATCGCCCGCCTGCGCGACGATACCGAATGCGTTCAGGAAGAATTCGATTCGCTCGGCGACGCCGACGATCCAGGCCTCTCCGTGAGCCTCACGTTCGATGTCCGGGAGGATGTCGCCGCCCCCTTCATCAATGTCGGCGCGCGTCCAGTCGTTGCATCCCTGCGCGAACAGGGCATCAACTCACATTCTGAAATGGCTGCGGCTTTTACACGCGCGGGGTTCGATGTCGTTGACGTGCACATGTCCGATCTGCAATCGGGGCGGCATGACCTCGTGCAATTCAAGGGGCTTGTCGCGAGCGGTGGCTTTTCGTATGGCGATGTGCTTGGCGCGGGACAGGGCTGGGCGAAATCCATTCTCTTCAACCCGGCATTGCGCGCGCAATTTGAAGCCTTCTTTGCCCGCACGGATACCTTTGCGCTGGGAGTCTGCAACGGCTGCCAGATGATGGCGCATTTTGCCGCCATCATTCCCGGCGCTTCGCATTGGCCGCTCTTTCACCGCAATCGCAGCGAGCAGTTCGAGGCGCGTTTCCTGATGGTGGAAGTGCTGGAAAACCCCTCCATCTTCCTTGCCGACATGGCGGGCAGCCGCATACCCGTGGTTGTGAGCCACGGCGAGGGACGGGCCGTTTTCCAGAGTGAAGCTGCGCAAAGCGCCGCGCTGGCGACGTTGCGCTACATCGACAATCGGGGCGAGGTAGCGCATGCCTATCCCGCCAACCCCAACGGATCCCCTGAAGGCGTCGCCGGGTTTACCACTCCGGACGGGCGCTTTACCATCATGATGCCCCATCCCGAACGCGCCGTCCGCCCGCTTCAAATGTCTTGGTCGCCCCGGTGGTTGCTCGACCAAAGCCCGGATGCCGCGCCGTGGTTGCGGATGTTCAGGAACGCGCGGAAATGGGTGGGGGGACAATAACGTTCGATGTACGCGACACCAAGTTTATTAGTTTTTTCTTGATAAAACTAATAAATAACGTATAATTCGCCTCGTGAACGAGGTCATCTACTCCAAGAAAGCTGCCAAGCAGTTGCGAAAACTGCAACCGTCCGATAGCAAGACGGTTCGGAGCGAGTGCAACAAGTTGGTCAACATGCCGGACTGCGCCAATGTCATAGCGTTGGTCGATCATGAGCGTCAATTCCGACTGCGAGTGGGTAACTTCCGGGTGTTTTTCGATTTTGACGGTGTAGCCCGCATCGTCTCGATTGAAGAGGTGAAAAAACGTAATGAACACACATACTGAGTCCGTGCAAATCATCCGCGATGCAGGAGGGTATCCTGCCTTTGCGGTGCTCCCTTTCGCTGACTACCAAGCCCTCGTCAATGGCAAAGTCAAAGTAGAGCCGGGGATTCCTGCGGTCGTGGTGGATCTGGCAATGGACAACGAATGGTCTGC
>WRNU01000005.1 GCA_009776435.1 Betaproteobacteria bacterium
CTCGTCTCCAAGGCCATCAAGGCCGCAAAGGTCGTCGCCTTTGAAGACCTCGGCATGGAAGCCATCTACGAATTCACCGTCGAAGACATGCCCGTGACGGTAGCGGTCGACTCCACCGGTATCAGCGTGCACGAAACCGGGCCGAAGCAGTGGCAGGTGAAAATCGGGAAGATTCCGGTTGTAAAGGGATGAGGTAAATCGGGCTGAACGCCCCTCTTTCGGTTCTCTACGAAAGAGGGGCGGGGAAGCATCGACCGCAATTCACACCAACCCGCATGCCGGACAATCTACCGCAACAGCTTGTCTGCCACACCCTGAAAGTCGCTTTTCCTGAATATACCGTGCTTGCGCAACACGACCTCACCCCTGCGGTCGATGAGCAGCGTAAACGGCAGCAGGGCTTTGTCATTGCCCAGCGCCTCCATCAAGGGAATCCCCTGCTCGCCGACGAGCGCGGCAGGATAGTCCACCTCATAGGCGACAAGGAATTCGCGCACCTTGACCGGATCTTCCTCCAGCGCGATACCGAGCACGGTCAGACCCCGCTTTTTGTATTTCTTCTGCAACGCGATAAACTCCGGAAACTCCTCGCGACAAGGGAAGCACAGGCGCGACCAGAAGTGGACGATGAGCGGCTTGCCCCGAAAATGGGAAAGCGTCATCGGCTCGCCGTGGAGATCCATCATCGTGGCTTCAAAGAGCGCGTCCAGCCCCTCCCCTTCCCGCTCCTGCGCCTTCGCCCCGGCAGCGAGAAAAAGAACGAAAAACAGCGCGCCCGCCAAAATCTTCATCGTCTTCACAGCAAATCTCCTCGGCGCAACAGAAAATATCCCCCAAGCGCGGCGGCAAGCCCCAGCAGGGACGGATAAACAAGCGCGTAAATCTGGAAACCCACCGCGCCGAAAAGATCGAGAATCACGTAGGCGGACGGGCCGAGCACGACGAGTTGCGGATCGAACATCGCCAACGCGGCAGTACGGAACACTTGCAGCGGGTTGAAGAGCGCGACGGTCACGGCGGTCTCGGGTTCGATGCGCCCCTGGATCATGACCCCCAACAGGATCAGGTCGAGAAAGAGCAACAGCGCGAGCCAGAGCATGAAGGCCGCGCCCTGGGCCGTGTCCGTGCTGCGCGCAACAGAGGAGATGAGCATGCCCAGACCGAGAAAACACAGCGCCATCGCAGCCACCAGCGCCGTGTAATAGCCGAATACCGCCCACGGAATGTCGATCTCCCTGAAAGCTCCCCAAAGCACCGCGCCCAGCATGGCGAGAAACACCGGCGCGAAAATGATCGCGTATCGCCCGAGAATCTTGCCCCAGTACCAGGCTCCAATGGAAACCGGCAGGGACAACAGGTATTCGAATACGCCCGCCTCACGGTCTCCCGCCACGGATCGCACCGTGGTAATCAACACGAAGATCGGCAGAATCGCCATTGCCAGTTGAATGTACGTCACCAGCAGGCGCGACAGGCCGATGAAACCGAGCACGCGCGATTCCGACAGGCCAAATATGAACAGCAGCGCAACGATCCCCCCGAAGACCAGGGTGTAAATCAGAAACCAACGTGCACGTAACGACTCTGCGACATCAAGCCTGGCGGTGAGGAACAACTGTTTCATCGCCCCTCCCCATGCCCATCGCCATGCCGATGCGCATGCTCGCCATGCCGCAGGATTTCATCGAAGCCGATGTTTTTTTCATTGGCCTCTCCCACGGCGGCCAGGTTGTGGCCCATGGGAGAACTGCGTTCGATGTAGCGCGCCACACGCGCGTCGAGCCAACGTAGCGCCTCCCGGTTGTCGACGGGGCTGTTGAAATCGGCCACCCATACGCGGGCCTCCGACGCCTCCCACCAGGGACGCTCCCCGGTTCTTTTGCTCAAGGCGTTCGTCCAGGCAATGAGACAGCCGATGTCGTCGAACTTGAACGCGGTTTTTTTCGGATTGCCATGCAACAGTTCAACGGCAAAACGGGGGTCGGAAATTGCCATGTTGCATTGGGCGCAGGTGTCCCGATCCCAGTGAATCGGCGCCATTCCCTCCGGCCAGTTGCCACGCTTCCCGCAGGCGACGGCGAATACGACGACGAGCGCGGCAAGCGCGAAAAAACGGGAGCGGGTCAGGCGCATGATCCGGCTTCCTCCTGATTGGGACGGTCGAGCATGACGCGCCCCATGTCCATTTCGACGACGCGAGTGATGATCGCGGACATTTCGGAGAGGCGATGGCAGGAAATGAGCATGGTGGTATCTTCCTGACGCTTTGCGAGCAGATCGAAAAAAATCCCGCGCGCCTCGGGGTCGAGATTGGCGGCAGGCTCATCCATCAACAGCACACGGGTATCGCGTCCAAGCGCAATGGCAATGAGCAGTTTTTGTTTCATGCCGCCCGACAGGCGCAGGAACTGCCGCGACCGGACGGCGGCCACGTCCAGCCCGAGTTCTCCGGCGATTCCGACCATACGCGCCGGAGCAACCCCGCAGAGCGAAGCCGAAAACTCGATGAGTTGCCCCACCGGCATCTTGAGCGGCGGCGGCAGTTGCGGCACGAAACCGATCTTGTTGAGCACCTCGGAACGGTGTTCGCGCGGGTTCAGCCCGGCGACCCGCACCACGCCGTCACAGGTGTATTCGCCGAGCAGACACCGAATGAGCGTGGTCTTGCCCGCGCCGTTGGAACCGATCAGGGCCACCCGTTCGCCCGGCTCGACGGATAGGCCGATACCGTCCAGCACACGTGTCCGGCGGAAAGTCTTGACAAGGTTTTTGAAAAAAATCATACGTCCCGGTTGCGCGTGGCGCGCTCAAAGCAATTTCGACAAACCCTTGACTTCAAAACGTAATGCCCCGGTCGGGCAGGCATCCACGCACAGTCCGCAGCGCGTGCAGTCGGGGCCAAGCCCCATCTGCACCTCGGTAGCGCGCCCCTTGATCGTCACGTCGAGCACATGCGGAACCAGGCATGCCTTGCGACAATCGCCCTCGTGGAAGCACGCCTCGACATGGTAACTGACCCGCGTGGGTGAAATCGTCCCCACCACACCGTAGGTCAGGCCAATCGGGCAGACGTAGCGGCACCATGCGCGGCGCGACCAGAATACCTCAAAGAGCAACAGCACAAGCACCCAGGCCAGTGCGAGTCCCGGCCCGTAGATCAACGCGCGTGACAGGATGCCGACAGGCGAGAGCGTCTCGAAAACCGTGTAGCCGGTCATAAACGCCAACACAACGAACAGAAGCCAGAACACGGTGCGCGCGCCACGGTGAAATTGGTGCTCGGTCACGATCTTGCGCCGCACGAGCACGAGATGAATCTTTTCCGTAAGTTCCGAGAGCAGATGGTACGGGCACACCCAGGAGCAGAAACTGCGCCCGCCCAGCATCACCCAGAGCAGGAATACCGTGACCGTGCCGATGACGAGATTCACGATGATGTGCTTGTGCGCCAGCATTACCTGTAATGCGGCGTTGAGGTCGATGAGATGAAAACCCACGAAGCGCGAGCCTGTCAGTGCGCCTTCAAGCACACTGATGTCCAACCAGAAAGAGAGCACGAAGAGCAGGTTCACCGCCACAAGCACGGCCCAGCGACGATTACGCCAGGTGTGGCGCGGCTGCTGGCGCGCCTGTTCGTGCAAATGCTCCTTGATGCGGGATTTGTCCTCCCGCTTGACCTCCATGATCCGGTGCACTTCCTCGGAAATCTGCCCCGGATGCCCCGGCTTTTTCGGCTCCGCGCCCAACATGCACAGGAAACCTTCCTTGAGATGGCGCATTTCAGACGCCCTCCCCGTTCATCTTCCAGGGCGCGCGCGGCTCGATTTCGATGGCCGTCGGTTCCACCGGACAGATCATTTCGCACACGCCGCAACCCACGCATTGTTCGCGCACCACGGGCCGGCCCCGACGGCTGCCGTCGGGGCCGGTAAATTCTTCCAGCGCGATGGCATCCGCAATCGGGCACTCCGTCACGCACAGGTCGCAAAGTTCGCGTTCATAAGGATGATCGCGCACCGGAATGGGTTTCCAGCGATCGACATCCATATAGCGCATCTGCCCCTTGAAGGCCGCTCCGCGAGCAGGCCCGGAAAATCCCTTGCCCTGCATCGCCAGGCACGCTTCCGGGCGCGTCAGCCGCGCCAACCCCATGCGTTCCTGGAGATTGAGAGTCGGTTCCGGTTCGTTCGCCTTGGCCGTGAGCACCGGCTTCCTGGACAGCCCGGCGCCTTCGCGCGCGGCGAAAAAGGCAGGCTTCTCATACGTGAGCGCGCCGGTCGGACACGCGAGAATACATTGCACCGCGTCGCAGGAAAAATCGCACGCCTGTTCACGAGCCTCGATGAAGGGCGCGCCGATTCCATGCCCTTCGTGGAGGTCGCCCAGTTTGATCGCGCTGACCGGGCAAACCTGCACGCATTGCCCGCATTTGATGCAGGAGGCGAGAAAATCCCTTTCGTCGAGCGCGCCCGGCGGACGCAAGCGTCGCACGAGCGCAAGGGAAACCGGCAAAAAACCAAGGAGCGAGGTTCCAAGCACCCCGGCCAGCAGGATGGTCGAGCGGATGAACCTGCGCCGCGCGCGGCGCGCCTTCTCCGTCGTCACGACAGGCTTCGCGTGATGAGGCAGGTTCGACTTCAAGCCCTTCGCACTCATGGCGCACGCTCCCGCCGTGGCTTGTCGAAACGCGGCTTGTCGTCACGCAAAATGAGCGCGGGCGAGGAGAACGGCGCAAGCCGTTCCAGAAAATCGAGCAGTTCCAGCACCGGCGAGGAGCGAAAGAAACTCGCCATCGGAAATTCCATCCAGAGTTGATCGGCCCAGGCGTAAGCCTCGTGCGGCGTATCGCCGAACCCGTCGCCGTTGGCATCGAACCCCTGGTAGGTGTCCCAATAGTTGCCTTCCCAAAAATTCTTTTCCGGATTCTCGGATCGTCCGCCGTAACTCACATCCGTCAGGTTGCCCTCGAAAACGTTGTCGCGCAGGTTGTTGCCGCCCGTCTCCGAATTGAACAGGATCGCCACGCCGTTGTAGGCAAAGCGGTTGCCGCGCAGTTCGATGGTCGAATCCGGCTGGAAAGGCGAAAGGTCGGAGCCGATGCCGACGCCGCAGTAAATGATTTCGTTGTTCTCGATCACCGTGCCGGAGGACTCCTTGAAACCGATGCCCATCCCCGTGGCGCCGGTGGCATGCGTGATGACGTTGCCGCGCGCCACGCCGCCGTGGGTGTACATGAAGTACACGCCCACCGCGTTGTCCTTGAAGTGGTTGTTTTCGACGATGTTGTCGTCCGCAAACATGAAATGAATGGAATAGCGGCTGCGCATTCCCGTGTTGCCGCGAAACACGTTGCGGTGCGAATACCAGGCCACCATGTCGCGCGAATCGAGCACCTCGTTGGCCTCGATCAGGTTGTCGTTGCTGTACCACAGGCGCAGCCCGTCGCCCCGCATGCCGAGATCGACCGGCTTGGAACGGATATGGTTACGACGCACGACGCTACGGGAAGACTGCTTCAGGTCGATACCGAACAGGCAGTTGTCGGCAATCAGATCCTCGATCACGTTGCGGTTTCCACGCACGTCGAGACAGGCGTCGTCCGTGTCGTGCGATGACCCGGAGCCGGTGAGCCGCAGCCCGCGCACGACGGAATCGTTCGCGTTGAGCGTCATCACCGTGCCCTTGTCGCCCGCGTCGATGGTGACGGCCCCGCCCCCCTCGATGGTGAGCGGCTTGTTGACGTCCACCGGGCCGGAGTAGACGCCCGGCGGCGGGCGCAACGTGGAACCCGGTTCTGCCGCATCCACGAGCGGCTGGAACGGCTTCAGGCCATGAATGCGCGGATCGCGCTCAATCAGCAGCCAGACCGGTTTCGGGCGGTCGATGGTCACGCGCGGCGAGTCGTCGCTGCCGTTCCCGTAATAGCTGTCGCTGGCGTTGTTTCCGAACGATTCCACCTGCCCGACTCCTCCCAGTGGGGACAGGAGTACCACGCACACGAGCGCAATAAAGATCCTGTCGCGCGCGCGCGCGAACGGTTTGGGTACGTTGGCCTGCTTCTTCATTCCCTGTCCGGGTGTTCGCGCAACTGCTTGCGGCGAATCAGCAGCGCCAGACCCAGGCAAACGAAAACCAGCATCAGCAACCCGTAACCCCAACTCGGATAGGAGTACGTCGAGAACTGTGCCACCTTGCCCTCACCGAACACCGTAGGCATGAAGGGCTTTACCGTAAACGCCCCCCACGGATGCAGGTTATGCCCGAAGAACCATAGCCAGCCTGCATACGTCACGAGGAAAAACAAGGGTATCAGCGCGGGAACGAGAACCAGCAACAACTGGAAATGACGCCATTTCACCACCCCCGCCGCCACGATCACCATGCTTGCGATCAAACCGAATATCACGGCCTGGGAAATGTTCCGCACATTTTCGCCCCAGGCCACGATGCGATCGGGCTCCTTGAAGAACGTTCCGGCCGCCCGGACATAATTCTGCACCTGGGCATCCAGCCTCCCGAGCATGAACTGATCGTAAATCATCCACGCCACCACCGCGATGAAGCCCACGGCAAGCAAAATAACTCTCGGTCGACGCCAGGGCAGGATGAACGCTGCGATCATCACCGCAAAAAAGCCGAAGAAAAACTTTGCCAGAGGCCGTTCCACGGGCGCACCCGTCTCGATCGGAAACATGCCGACGTAGTGGTTGATGGTGTTCATCTCATGCACGCAATCCAATCCGCGCGCACCCTTTTCGGCGCTTTTCTTCTCATCGAGAACGGGGTTCCATCGATCGGTCTCGTGCGACAGATCGCCCTGGATGATTTCGTCCGCCATCTGCGTGCCTGCGCGCGCCACCTTGCAGCCGTTGGCGACACGGTCGAAGTGAAAATGAATGCGAATGCCGTCCGGAAAGGCATCCTTCGGGTAATTGGGCGCGGTGAGCGATACCCACCAGATCGGCGAAAAGTACGCAATGATCAACGCCACCAGTCCCACCAGCGCCAATACCCCTACGAGTCCGTCCCGATTCTTCATTTTCACTGTTTCACTACTGCTATTTCTTGGAGGCTTTCTCTGCACACATCGCACCAGGCATCGTCAGGCTCGCCTGGTATGCCGAAATCGCCACCAGCATGTCGTCCGTATAAGGCTTGATAGCCTTCACCATGTCCGGGTTGGCATTGCGGCGCTTCCCTTCGCGGATTTCCGTCATCTGGCGCAACAGGTAATTGTAGTGCTGTCCGGCTATCACCGGGTAGAACTTCGCCTTGTCGCCTTCGCCATTCTTGCCGTGACACTCCAGGCACTGTTTTTCGTAGAGATCCCTGCCTTTCGCAATTTGCTGTTCCGCGTCCGCCCCTTCGTACTTGCCGTGGTTGGTAGGAATGCACAGGCTTTCGATGTAAGCGGACACGTCGGCAAGCTCCTGCGGATCGGTCAAGGTCACCGCGAACGGATACATCGTCGGGTTGTCGCGCAGTCCTGCGCGGGTGTCGGCCATCTGCTTGATGAGTACTGTCGTGTGCTGGCCCGCGAGTTGCGGGAACGTGCCGTCCGGTCGCCCCGCCCCGGAAGGCAGGTGACAGGCGCCGCACACTTCGTAGGCTTCCTCACCGTTATTCTTGTCGCCCTTCAACTTGAGCGCCTCGATCTTTTCGCCTTGCTGGGCGTTCCAGGTATAGCCCTTGCTCTCGATTCCGGCAGCCTTTGGAGCGGGCGGCCCGGCATAAGACACGCTTATTGCTGCAATGCCCGTCACCCCTACCAAGGCAATAGATAAAATTGATGCTTTCATCAGAAACAAGCCTCCGACTTGAATCTTCCCCTTTTGGGGAAATGATCGAATATGGAAGGAACCATCACCGCTACGCCTTCCGTCCCATGCCACCGACAATAGTCGGCGCGAGTTGAACGTGGATCTCGCGCTTGTCTCCACCATTTATGGCGAAAGCGAGCGAGACTGGACATGCCCAAGAGCCAAAAGCTCCCCAAAACCATATCGAGGAATCCCCTGCCTTCGTGCCGGGGCGACTCGAAACCTTATTTCAACTTTTCCAGCCAGACAGACAACGTTTTGATTTCCTCGTCGCTGACCAAATGCATGACGCCAGCCATCGCTGCGGATTGACCGTTGGTGCGCACGCCGCTCTTGATATCCTTCATCTGCTGTTCCGCATAGGCCGCATTCTGCCCCGCAACCTTCGGATAGTTGGGTAACAGCGGTTTGTTCCCCTTCGGGCCGTGGCAGGCGACACAGGTTTTTTCGGTGTACAGCGCCGCCCCATCGGGCGCAGCGACGGCTGCCGGGAGCGCAAACGCCCCCACAGCAATTAAGGCTAACAATTGCTTCATGACTTTCCCTGTCCTGTTGAACGCGCTCCTCCCGGCTCCCCTCATGTGCGATCGTTGCCGCACACGAGGGGAGAGGAGAGCCTCCTCAGATCACTTGATCTTCTTGGCGCCGTTTTGTTCAAGATAAGTCTTGGCGCGCAGACCCAGGTCGGCGGTCTTGACCTGGTATTGCCAGACCTGCTCGGCCCAGAGGCAAGCGTTTTCCCAATCNTTCTTGGCCGCTGCNGCTTCNTGCTTGGCCTTGACATCAGGGATCTTGCCAGCTTGGTCGAAGGCGTCTTCAACCATGTTCACCACATCCGGGAAGTCCTTGTAGTTGTGGGCGGTGATGAAGGCCACCACCGAGTCGATCACCGCCTGCGTATCGGCAATCTTCTTCAACTGCGCCTGGTAATCCTTCTCGGTATAGGTCGCCTTGGCCATTTCCTTCGCCGTCGTCGGCTTCCAGCCCTTGGGCTTCACCAGCAGGTAGCCCTGCATTTCAAGGTGCAGCGCGGAACAGAACTCCGTGCAGTAGTACGGATACACGCCTTCCTTGTCCGCCTTGAACTTCACCGACGACGTCTTGCCCGGCTCGACCGACGCATGCACGTTGTAGGTCGAAACGGTAAAGCCGTGGGTTTCATCCTGGGCGCGTTCGAGGTTGGTGAGGTTGATCGTCACTTCGTCGCCCACTTCCACCTCGATGATTTCAGGCGTGATGTGCGAACGGATCAACGTGCCATACACCGTCACCCTGTTGCCCTTGCGCTCGATGCGCTCCTCGCCCGCGCGGACGGCCCCTGGGTGGGGTTTGTCGGTGCGGCTGTTGGTTCCCACCTTGTAGCGTATGCCCGGCTTGAGCTTGGCAGCCTCGATAGCCACGGCGTAGTGCGGCTCGCCCAGCGGCAACGGCATGTCGTAGAGCAACTGCATCTTTTCATTGTTGATGTCGATGAGCTGATGGTTCTGCGGATGCAGCGGCCCGACCGGGTTGAAACGGTCGATGGAGAGCTTGTTCAGCGCCACGAGGTAACGCCCCTTCGGACTGACGGAATCACCTTCCATCGTCATCAGGTGACCAATGTTGTAATGCACCGAAATCTTGTCGAGCACCTTGCCTTCGCAGTAATTCCACTTGGCAACCTGGGAGTCGACATAAAGCGACGTGTAGGCGATGCACGGCTTCGAATCGTACTGCGTGTGCAACGGCCCCAGACCCAGCGGGACCTGCAATTGCAGCGCATCCTTCATGCCGATCACCGGGATGTCATACGGGTCTTTCGACTCGAACTTGCCCGCCTTGATCGCGGCCTGGATCTTCTCGAAGGAGAAGACGGACACATGCGTATCCAGCTTGCCCGAGACGATGATGAACTTGCCATCGGGCGTCACATCCACGCCGTGCGGCGACTTCGGTTCCGGAATCAGGAAAAGGATGCCTTCCTTCACCGCCGTATCCATCATCAGCACATCATGACCGTTCACCTTCTTCGCCTTGCCCTGCGCGACGAGCTCGGCGGCCTTCTTCCAGTTGATCACATGCAGGTAGTCCGTATCCTTGGCCGAACAACCGGCCTCGAACGGCGGACGACCCCGCTCGATACCGCCGACATAGCGTTCAGAGCAGAAGGAATTCGTGAAAGACCAGCCATCCGACGGCCCTTTGCCCGCGTCCGACAAGTCCTGCGAGTACGGCGGCAGTTCGATCGAGAAAGATTTCGTCGGATCGATGCGGCCTGCTTTGCGGTCGAACTTCCAGTACGTGATCCCGCCGCGATACCGCTCGTTGAACTCTTCGAGCGGATAGAACTTCCTTGGCTCCAGCGGCGCGGCGTATTGCGCGGTCTGGAACACGTAATCGGTATTGGGCGTCACGAACGCGCCGCCGTGCTCCGACTTGAAGATCGGGCTTACCACGATCTGCTTGGTCTCGAAGTCACGCAGGTCGATCACGGCGATACGCGGGTTGGCCTTGTCGTTGATGAAAAGGAATTGCCCGTCGTACTGTCCGTTGGTCTCGGAAATGGCCGGGTGGTGCGTATCTCCCCAGGTGATTTCCTTCCCGTCGATCCATCCTCCCTTGAGAATCGCCTTCGATTCCTCGTCATACCCGTAGCCCTGCCAGGGTTCGGGCGTAAACACCGCGAGGTATTTGACGATACGCATCGAAGGGATGCCGTAGATGATGACCTGTCCCGACTGTCCGCCGGAACTGAAGGCCATAAATTCATCGCGCTTGCCGGACGGCGTAAAGGTCTTGGCCGCAGACAAAAGATCCTGCTGACTGAGACCGCGCCGCTTCATCACATCCTGCAGGGTTTCTGCGGCCAGAGCCGTTCCCGCCCCGAAAGTCACTGCCAGCAACGCTACTGTTGCTTTAACTGCCAGGCTTTTCATTATTCATCCTCCTCGGAAAAATCCGATCCGTTCTTGACCTGTACTGTCACAACGGTACAAAACCGCCGTGACAAAGCAAGTATCTGACATCCCCACAGCATTTTGTGCCATTCCACGCCATTCCGTGACACACATCACGCTACAGGTAGGGGAATTACCTATCAAACAAACTACACGGCAATCCCCGCACCATAATACTACAGGGCAATACCTACACCATAGTGTGGGTCAAAAGATCAGGCAAGAACAGGTGACAAAACCTGATAAACGCATCAGGAATTGCGGGGGGAGGATAGGATTATTCCTAATCCGACAGCAGCGTGTCGCCTTCGATGAGTTGATGCCGGATGGCGTAGCGGACGAGTTCGGCGGTATTGCCCAGTCCCATCCTGGCCTGGATGGTCGCCTTGTGGGTACTGACGGTTTTCACGCTCAACTTGAGCCGCCGGGCGATTTCGGAAACGCCGAGTCCCTGCACGAGCATGAGGAAGATCTGGTAATTGCGGTCGGTGAGGCGCTTGTGGGGCAATTGCTCCCGGTTGCCCTGGAGCATGTCGCGGGTCAGACTCTCGGCAACATCCTGGTTGATGAAGAGGCCGCCGCCAACGATCTTACGGATGGCATCGACCAGCAGGGACTCCGCATTGTCCTTGCAGAGATAGCCGGACGCGCCCGCCTTAAGGGCGCGCACGGCGTAGATGTCTTCCTTGTACATGCTGAGGATGAGGATGGGCAGGCGCGGAAATTCATCCTTGACCTGTTTGATGAGTTCGATCCCGTTGCGGCCGGGCATGCTCAGGTCGAGCACGGCGGCATCCCACTGCCCTGCACGCAGTTGCGCAAGCGCCTCCGTGCCGCTGCTGGCTTCTCCGTCGACGACGATGTCGCCAGCTTCGTTGAGGATGTGTTTGAGGCCAGCACGCAGGATATCGTGGTCGTCTGCGATGAGTACGCGAATCATGATTTGTCTCCATCCGGTTCATCGTCCAGGGGCAGGATGACGGAAATGCGAACACCGTGGCTGCCATCGACATTCATTTCTCCGCCGAGCATGCTCACGCGCTCGGACATGCCGAGGAGTCCGAAACCTCTCCGGGTGGCGTGGGGATCGAAACCGACGCCGTCATCCTGGATGAGAAGGTGCAGCTTGTCGTCGACCTCTTCCATCCGGACGTCGACATGGGCGGCGCGTGCGTGGCGGGAGATGTTGGTGAGCGCCTCCTGGACGAGCCGGAAAACGGCGATGGAGCGGTCCGAATCGAGATTGTATTCGTCCCGATCCGCGTGAAAAACACAGTCGATCGCGCAACGCTCCCCGAATTGCTGGACGAGGTGTTCGAGCGCGGCGCGCAGTCCGAGTACATCGAGCATGCCGGGACGCAACCCTTCGGAGATGCGTCGCATGGACTCGATGGTACGCTCCACGAGCGTGCGCGAACCGTCGATGCGATCCGTGCAGGCATTGTCGGAGCGGGCGTTCTTGCGCAACCAGCCGAGATCTATGCGCAGCGCAGTGAGCGCCTGTCCAAGCTCATCGTGAAGTTCGCGGGCAATGGAGGTGCGTTCGCTTTCCCGCACGTCTTGCAGAAAGCGGGCGAGCTCGCGCAATCGTGCGCGCGATTCCCGCAGGGCGTCCCCGGAGCGACGCTGTTCCTGTGCGCGGCGACGGGTAATGACATGCAGGAGGGCAATCGTGGCCAACCCAAGCAGCCAGATCGCGCCATGCCAGAACTGGATGGTATGCCAGGTAGGATCCTGCGCCGCCCGGTAGGCATTGAGGTCGACGGAGATGCTCGCGCCGCCGCGCAGCCCATCCACCGGGATGAGGGTGTCGCGGTGGCACTCCAGACATTCCTTTTCCATCTTCATGGGGAGCATGACGCGCATCAATCCGTGCCCCCGAGCGTTGCTTGAAATCGGCTCCGTGATGACGGCTGCCCCCTTGCTCAGTTCTTCGAGCGCCCTGGCTTCCCAGTCGTCGGGCTTGTTCTCGCGGTTGCGGAGTTGCCTGGAGGTGAGTCGTTCCTGGAATTCGGAGTGCTGGTTCGACGTGCTCTGGATCGCCAGCAGCAAATGCATGGGCGTGACCAGGACGAGATCGAGCGGCTGTCCGGAGCGGTCGGTCGCGGAAAAGTGCTGTTCCTGTTCGAGCGAGTTGATCGAAGGCAGACGGTCGTCGCGCACGAAAATGCCCCCGACCGAGGAAGCCCATTCCCGGATCGCCATGTCTTTCCGAAGATTGGCAATCGCCGCGATGCGCGCAAGCTCCGCGGCAGTGCGGTTCAACTGCTCGCGTTGCAGAAAAAGGGAAGCCAGCACCAGCGCCGACCACATGAGCGCCGACAGCACGGCTCCCCGGTATCCGGCGAGGAGGCGAAAGTGTCCATCCATTGTTTTTCAGGCGTGACACAGAAAGGCGGGATCACTCTGCGCCGCTTCGTTCAGTCAGTCAAGTCGTGGCAGATCCGTACAGGTCGCTCGAATCGTTCAACTCCCGGCCATCTGTACCACCAGCAATCTTCCGCCCTGTTCGGGGGAAAGCAGGATTTGCGCGCCTTCGTCCAGCAACGTCTTTTCTCCGACAGGAACGTCCTGCGACGCTCTGACATCGCGCATTCCGCTCAACCGCTCATTGACCAGGTACCAGTTGCCCTGGTGCTCTACGAAATAACCCACCCTGCGGGCATCGTCGGCGGAGAGCTTTTCATTGGGGAAGACGAACCTGTTTTCGTGCCAGCGAAAAAGCGACTGTCCGTTATACACCATGACCCGATGATTGTCGGGCATGAATTTCCCCTTGGCATGAGAGGAATACAGGTTCAGCACGGGCAGCTTTCCACGATGAGCCGTGCCGCAGAACGGGCATTTGGGTTGTCGTGTGTTATCAAACGGATACCACTTTTGTTCGCAGTTCGGATTGGAGCAGGGTTGCAGCAAATCTACCGTTTTGACCAGCGCGGTCTCCCATTCGTCCGCTGTCGGACGCCGCGTGGGATGGTGCAATCCTTCAACAAAACTTTTCAGGAACAGCTCCGACAGATAGGGGCCTGCAACGGTATACGGCAAACGGTCGGTATCCTTCCAGGGTAATTCAAACGTTTTCGCGCCTGCCGCCTTGATACGGTTGGAGCGATCCTGGGGATGCTCCACGAACAGGGCCTTCGCCCCCATCAGCAGTTCCTCGTCGCGCTCGGAGTCGCTCATATCGTGGATCTTGTCTCCACGCAGCGGATGGCGGTAGAGCAGATACATGTAAATCAGCACCGCCAATGCGTGCAGGTCGGTTGTCCGGGAAGGAAGGACCCTCTTCGGGTCTTCTTTCGGCAAACGGGTCGTCATCACCACTTCCGGCGCAATGAAGTCCGGCGTGCCGATGACGGCGGGAGGATGGCGACCGGGAACGACCAGTCCGTCGATATCAATCAGACACGCCTGGCCGGTCGTGGGATCGATCAGGCAGTTGTTGTAACCCAGATCGCTGTGACTGAGGCCCGCCATATGCATGCGACGGGTCGCACGGGCCAGCATCAGGCATATTTTCAGATGAAGCATCCAGTCGCCCAGTTCGCGCGGATCGAGAAACCTGGCACGGTGTCCCGGTGTGGCAAACCATTTTCCGACTTTTTCCCTTTTGCGGATTCCCAGCATGTCATTGTTGCGACTACCGTGCTCGAAGAAGAAACAGCTCCGGTAAAACGGCACGACAACGCCGAGGCGGCCTTCATGTTCGACAACGGCGCTCGGCCAGCAATACAGGTTGCGCAGGTATTCCCCGCCATCCTGATTGAAGATTCTCTCTCGATAGCGGCCAGTAATCTCAAGCAGACGCTCCCGTGTCGCGGGATCGGCCTTTTCGCGGTAGAAGGCCACGACATACGCTTTATCCGGGCTGAACATGACATCTTTCACCCCGCCCTGGGCCTTTATTTCATTGATGAACTTTACCGTACTGCCGTCGCTGGCCTTGAGCGTTACGATGTTTGTCATTCCAGGTCTCAGTAGATGATTACGATGGTTCGATCGTCGTGATTACCCTGCGACCAGAAATCGAGCCACTTCAGTAACCGTTTATCTTCATTGCCGTCAGCCCTGGACAACTCTGCCCCGGTTTCCAGATCCGTCCAAAGTTCATCCCAAGCGTCGAGCTGCTGTAGGCGGGCTTCGGTCTCGAACTTGGCGTCCGATACGCCGTCCGTCATCAATATGAATCCGGTGAAATGATCGCACAGATGGAAGCGGGTTCGCTTCAGCATGGCTTCGGGGGACACTTCCTCGATATCGAGGAAGCGGGTCTGCCCGGAGTAATCGCCGGAATCCACCTCTCCCAGCAACTCGACGGACTGGCGGGCGTCATAGACGCCGACAACGCCATCGCCCACCCAATACGCCGCGCAGAGCCATTGATCGTCGCATCGGCGGGCGAACCCCGCCAACAAGGTCGTCGACAGATCCTTGACCGATGCGATCAGTTCGGAATGCTTCTCCGATTCATCGAGCAACGCTTTCATCGCCTTGTGCGCAGCATGTCCCACGGCGCCATACAACGTGCGATGAAGAACGGAATGCAAATTCTTCCGCCTGGCCGGGTCCTGCTCGTTTTGCAGCGCGCGAACTTCCTCGACGATATTGTTGCCGATATCGCCCCCAAGCACCTGTCTCAAATGATGCCCTGCGGTACGCACTGCAACGCGGGAACCATGTCTGGAGAACTTCGCGCTTCCGGCGCCGTCCGCAACGACGGCGATATACCAGTCGCCATCGGAATCATGATGCACGAAATAGTCGTCATCGCAGAAACCGCCCACGTGCGCGTGCGAACGGCCCCGCTTGCGCGCCGCCACGATGCGGCGCTCGTTACCCTGAATCAACTGCGTCTGTTCGTCCTGTTTCCAGAAAGGATCGCCCTGGTCCGATTCGAGCGTTTTCCACAGCAGGGTCGGATCGGGGTTGATATACACGTCCACTTTCCCGACCCTGAGCATCTCCGCCGACTCTTGCTCAAAGCGATAGCGCACCGTGCCCGAAAAATCGCCGTTTTCTTTCGGTAATCCGATTACTTCTTCGCTTTCATGGCAATATCCGAGGCCGAGTTCTGCGGGAAACGCAACGTCGATGAGCACGACATTTTCGTCCGAGAGGATCGTCACTCGTTCCGCATAGGGTCTGGACTGTTTGCCGTTACGCAGCTTGAACTGGACGGGAAAAGGCTTCCGCGGAGAGGGTGTCATCGTATCCGGGCCTCCTTCCAACGACTGAAATGATTCTTCATCCGCTTCATGCAAGGAACCGTCTTGCAATCCATCGGCAACGGAAAGTGCGGGAGATTCTTCGTCCGGCGGTAATTCATCCAGCGGGCCGGCCTGCCCCTGACCGATTGGCGCGTCTTCGCCGACAGCCTCCGTCTCGGGTTCTTCCGACGCGCCCAGGGGTTCGGGTTCGGGCATCGCCGGAGACGGCTCCGGCGCGTCGGTCAGCAGACTCACTGCGTCATCCGGCGTAGCGAGACGCCACGCTTCGTACAACTGCCGCTCAAAACGATCGAACAACTCGGTGCAACACTCGCTGTTCAGAAACTTGTCGGTATCGGCCAACGCCTCATTTTCCAGAACACGTTCAAGAAAAGCCTTGCGCGCATCCCTCATGCCTCAACCCCTGCCCCGCGTAACATCGAACCCGCCTTCCGATTGCCTCATCTCGATGTCGCAATGGCAACCCGGACACGTCGCCATCCCCTGACCCTTGACACAGAATACCTGGCCGCATCCGCACATGGCAAAGGCAATCGGGGCGCCACAGTGGGGACAGCCGGGCGCGCCCAGCAGCGCATCGGTATTGATCGTGCGGGCATTGGCCCGTGGGTCCGACAGTTCCTCGAAGTCCCTTTCGGCCGCATAAACGCCGATCAGGTTGTACACACTCGCATCCACCCTGAAATCCCGGGTAGAGACATCCTGCTGCATCTTCTCAAACTTCATCAGGTAAGGCAGTTTATTAGTCTGGCATTTTCCGATAACGATCACGAAATCCTCATCCACCGCCGTGGCCTGGGCAATGGAGTCGATTTTTTTCATGATGGAGTCGTCGAGCTTGGCGAGGTTGACCCTGGAAGGCTCTCCGGCGGACACGCTACGGCTTTGCGAGCTGACCGAGGCGCTGATCCAGTCGATGAACCTTTTGAACTCCTGCTCGGTGGCCGCCTCGATCCGAAGCACGTTTTCAGCGATGTTCGACAACCCCTGCAGATCGGCGTGCCGCCCTATTCCCACGGCCACCAGGTTGACCCGGCTGGCGTAATCCCGCTTCCACCTGGACAATGCCGCGTTCATGTCGTCGGTGCTCTTGCCGTCTGTCATCAAAAACACCAACGGTTTGAAATCTCCTTTCTGCTCCGCGCTGGATCGTTTGATGTTGCGGTCGATTTCATCCATCAGGTGTTCGAGCGCGCCTCCGATAGACGTGCCGGAACCCTGCGGCAACCGGGGCGGGTAGAACGCGACCAGTTCCACCAGCGGTGAAAGGGTCTTTGCCCGTCCGGCAAAGGCGATGACTGAAAGATAGGCCGTTT
Source organism: Betaproteobacteria bacterium (assembly GCA_009776435.1). GTDB lineage: Bacteria > Pseudomonadota > Gammaproteobacteria > Burkholderiales > Rhodocyclaceae > WRNU01. Next base: position 17,301 of record WRNU01000005.1, read on the forward strand.
CCAGCGCATACGGGTCGGAACGCAGGGTTTTGATGAGGCGTTCCATTCCTTCCTGAAGGCTGCGCAGGTTGTCTCCTGCCATGCTTTCCGAAACATCGACGACCAGAAATACGGGCAAACGACGCATAAACGGCTCCGATTACAGAACGATATTCAGTTCAGTCGGCGGAGGCGGCAACTCCACCGAACTGGTTGCGCCGCGACTTTGACTGTCTTTTGAAAAAGTCTCGGACACCCATTGGAAAAATTTGCTGAAACTCGCCGCATCCATCGTATCGAGACTGACGACGTGGTCGGTCAACCGTTTGAGTTGGTTCGGGTCCGCCTTCGGGCCTGCGGCGCAGGCGACGATGGTTGCGAAATTACAGGCTTGCAGCCGTGGAATGACCTCGGTGTAGGCCAGCGTATCGGTCGGTTTCCCATCGGTCAGAATGACCAGGATGGGTTTCCAGTCCCCCTTTTCCGTCGGCGTCGATTTGCGGACATCCCGCTTTACCTGCTCACAGATATGTTCCAGCGCAGCCCCCAGCAACGTCGCTCCCGATTTCGGACAGGTGATTTCAGGCAGCATCACGTCCGCAATTGCCGTCATCGGCAACACCTCCTTGATCTCCGAATCGAAGGTAGTAATCGACAGATGTACGCTGTCCAGGGCGTAGGGGTTCGATCGGAGCGACCCCAACAATGCTTGTAACCCGGCATTGACGGCAACAATCGGCTCTCCGTTCATCGAGCCGGAGGTGTCAATGCACAGATAGGTCAACAGTCGCCTACTCATGAATGCGCTCAGACATAGTTCTTCAGCAGATCGACAAAACGATCGGTTTCATGCGGCGTGCCGATGGCGCGGAACGTCCATCCGCTGCCTTGCCGGTTGACCTCGGCAAAGGTCATCGAGCAGAAACGATTGAATGTGCTGTCGCCGCTGATGTTGAAACGGCAGATTTCCCTGTTTTTCGCGTCCACTGCGCGGATGAAAGCGTTCTGTACGCCGCCGAACGATTGTCCGTTCGCCTTGCCCTGATAAATCGCAACTACGAAAATGATAGATTCATACTCTGCCGGCAGCGAATCGAGCTTGACGATGATCTGCTCGTCGTCGCCGTCGCCTGCGCCGGTTCGGTTATCGCCGGTCAGCCAGATACAGCCGCTCGGGTGGCGCATCGAGTTGAAAAAGATGACATCGCCGCCGACCAGCGACGTGTTGCCTCTGGCATCGGGCGCCCCCAGGCTCGCCACTTTTCCATCCTTGCCGAGCAGGAACGCGATCGCGTCGAGATCGTAATCGGGAGCCGCCTTGGAAAATAAAGCAGCCAGCCCTTTTTTCTTCTGCTCGACCACGTCCCAGCCCAATCCGATCGTCACCATCGACAGGTCGTACTCGCCATCCTTGCTGAGGTTGACCCCTTCACCCTTCTTGAGACTCACAGCCATTTGCTTTCTCCATCAAATAACGACGTTCACTTCGGGAGGGGGAGGAGGAAGATCTTCAAGACCGGCCACTTCCTTCTTCCCTTGTTCAATTTTCTGACTGGAAACCGAAATGGATGACGACACCCATTTGAAAAAACTTTTAATCGATGTCGCATCCGCAGTATCGAGATTGACCACGATTTCGGTAATCCGTTTGAGCACGGAAGCATCCGCTCCCGGCCCGGCAGCGCACGCAACGAACGTTCCCACCCTGATCGAGTTTATGGCCCGGATGCCCTTGTCCAGATCATCCGTCGGGGCTCCATCACTCAGCATGAATACGATCGGCTTCCAGTCTCCTTTCTGCTCGACAGTCCCTTTCTGTACTTCGCTTTCTATGGATTTCGCCAACAGCGTGAGCGCAGCGCCCATTGCCGTGGTCCCTGAAGCGTGGACTTCCGGGATCTGAAACAGGGCAAGCTCCGTCAATGGCACCACCTGCCTCGCCTCGCTCGCAAAAGTGATCACCGAAAGAAACGCCGTCTCGAGCGCGTAAGGGTCCTGGCGCAAGCTGGAAACCAGCATCTGCATGCCGCTTTTCACCGCTTCGATGGGCTCTCCATGCATGGACCCGGAGGTATCGATCAGCAGGTAAACAGGGAGTCGTCGCACGTGTATTCCTCCAAAAAAAAACCTTTTCTGGCGCGCCGGGCAAAAACCCGGCGGTAATCAGAGACCGTTCAGCGCCAAAAGACGGCACGCAAACAGACGCATAAATCCTTGATTTTACTCCACCCTTGGCAGAAACGGCAACACGTGGCGCGTCAGTCCTTGCTTCCGGCCTGCCATCTCAGACCCCAGTTGTAGCGGCGATCCAGTTCCAGGTGGTTGCCGACGTATTCCGCGAGCTTGGTTACCCGCAGGCTTCCCGCGACGTTTTCCAGCATCGCAATGCCACACATGTTCTTCTGGTTGTTATGGCCGTCGAGACGCACTTCCACCGTAGGGTGCCCCGGCACGGTGATGGTGACGACCGCATCGGCCTGACTCCAGTTCGCTATGCCTTCGTAAATGAAGGCGAATACGCAGATCCGGCGAAACTTCGGCAGGTGGTCGCCGTTGATGTAGAGAAATTCTCCGCTGGCGGAAGCGCCGGTGCGATCGTCACCGGCGAGATGGATGTAGGGTTCATAGTCGTATGCGCCGAACGAGTTGCCGAGCGCCTGCACCGCGCCTTTACTGCCGTCGGCAAGCTCAAACAGGCATCCCAGATCCAGATCGATCCCCTTGCTGCGCCCGAGACCGAAGAAGCCACGTTTCTCGCCTTTTCCGGATGTCCAGTTGAGATTGCAGACGATGCGCCCATGACCGGCATCGCCGCGTTTTTCGAGACTGATTTTGTCACCGCGCTTTTCGAGCGTTATTTTGCTGAGGTTGACCCCGGAAGGTTGAGGCGCTGGCACGGGAGGCGGAGTCTGGGGAGTGGGTGCGGGAGGAGGAGTCTGAGGCGCGGCTGCGAGCGTTCCGCCGAAGTGCGAGACCAGCGCATCCAGCCCGCCGTTGAAGCCCTGAGCGACGGCGCAAAAACGCCAGAGGCCATCCTTGCGATAGATTTCGAGGAGCATCAGCGCGCGTTCCGCAGAAAAATCCTTGCCGGAGAAGGCGAAGCTGGCCCGCGCGCCACCTTCGGAGATGAAGTTCGCGCGGGAGTCGCCGAGGCTGCTCATGGTGCCGTTGCCGTCGATGGCAAGCGCGATGGTCATGACTTCGATGGAGGCAGGAACACGGGAGAGGTCGAACGCGAAATTCGAGATGCCGTCCAATTTGACGCCGCCGCACGGGCTGATCTTCTGGTTGAAGAAGATCATGTAGTCGTCGTTCAGAAGTCTGCGGGAAGCGTCCAGCCCGAAACAGGAGGCGTCGACCGACAGCGCGCCGGCGGCGAGCGCGAGTTCGATGCTGAAAGTGTTGGACAGCCCGATGTCGGCCAGTTTGATGCGTTGTCCCCGAGCAAGTTGCATGTATTTCCCCTTTTGGATTGTGAGCGGTGAAAGGTTACATTGAACACGATGTCAGTTGGTGCGTTTCACGCTGCCGAAATGCCTTGCGGCCAGCAGTACCGCCTGCGCCCAGGGACGGTGGGTGGCCGGTTCGCACATCGACTGGTCGAGCCTGAATACGCCAGGCGCATCCGAGGCCAAAATCTGCACAGCGGCGTTGAGGTCGCGTTCGCAGACCCGGTAATGCTGTTCTATCAGCGGAATCTGGTTTGGATGGATGGCCGTTTTGCCGACCAGCCCGTGGTTCAGATCCTGTTCGATCTCAAGACTGAGCGTTTTGGGATCGTCCATATGCTCGAATACCGGAGCGGATAACGAGAAACCCTGCGGAATGAAAATGGTTGCAAGCCTTGCGATGATATGGCCGAGCGGCGTCTCGTAGATCGTGCGTCCCTTCGGTCGGCGCATGCGCAACAGCGCCAGCAGGTCGTTGCCACCGATGCGCATGCTGAAAATTCGGTCGCGTCGGCTGGGGTGTTCGATCAGACGGAGAAAGTCGTACATTTCGCTTTCCACGAATGTTTCGCGGGTTTCCAGCGTGGGCATGACACGATGCGGATGTCCGTGGAGCGGTTTCAGATAATCGTCGATATTTTCAGCCGTTATCTTGGGCAGCACGAAACCCGCAAGCCGGTCGGCGCCGGGCATCTCCAGTATCGCCCGCAACACTTGCAGGTTGCGCGCGCGCACGAACACGAGTCGGTCGGGACGTGTCTCGACGTGGCGAAGCGCGCCGGCCAGATTGTCCATCGCGCCGGGGAGGTGCTGGGCCGAAACCGAGTCTTCGGTACAGACGATCAGCGAGCGAACGGAACCGAGGCGTATTCCCGCTGCAATTTCTGCCAGCGCGTGATGGGTGGCCGGCACATAGAGAGAAGCGCCGAGTTGAGTGGGATCAGGCATCGAAAACACTCCGGATGATTGAGATGGCATTCAGGGGCAAGTCGGGACGTTCTTCGACAGTGACGCCTTTTTCGTCGGCCAATGCAATGAGATGGCGCACGGCGATGTGGGTACGGTCTCGCACGATCAACCGTTCCGGCAGCCTTCTGAGCAGCACGCGGGTGGCTTCTCCAATGCCGGGTTTGATCAGGTTGCGATCCGTGATGCCGTAGCGGGCCATTTCCGCAACGATGAAGGTCTCGTGCGCGCGTCCCTGTCGGTCGAGGACGACGGGTTGATCTGCCTGCGGCTGCAAACGGTCGACCGCGCGGAGGATTTCGTCTACGAACCAGACCGACAGGTCATGCTCTGCAAATTCGGTGAAGTAAACACAGCCGTGGTAATCCCCTGGGCCGATGGCATCGTTCAGAATAGAGCGGCTGACGAGACCGGAGATGGTCGAATTGAGGATGGAGGAAGGGATCAGGTAATCGTCGGCAGTGGCCGCGCAGAACGCCTTTCCGGCCAGATCGGCGAGCACGTAAAGGTGCGGCGGGATGTTCGTTCCCCGGCTGCGGTTGTAACTGGATACGGCCTGGTGCAGTTCGTCGCAGATCACGCCTTTTCCGGTCCAGCCGTCGATGAAGACGATGGATTCGGGCGCTGCGCCGCGTTCAAGGATGGTATCCAGCGCGTTGGCGTCGATGCCTCTGTCCCGAATGATCGAGACGGAATAATGCGCGACGGCATGCCCCGTCAGCCCGCGCAACAGATGCACCAGAATGGCGCCGACGGGCGTGCCTGCGCGAGCCAGCGATACGAGCGTCGGACGATCTCCGGCGTGGCGCAGGATGAGCTGTGCCAGCGTCAGGCAATCTCTGGCCATTCGTTCGCGGTTCCTGTCGAGCGCCTCATGGAAGAGGCGGCGATATTGCTCGGAAGGCAGTTTTTCAGGGGTCAGCATTTCGCTGTAATGGCGCTGGCCGGACTGAATGAGGCGTTCCTTCTCACGGGTATCTTCAATCATCGTGACAGGGATGGGCTTCAACAGAAACTCGACATCCTGCGCACGATAGCTGCCGTGAAAGCGGGTCATGCTCCCCCCATGCGGTCGGAGAAAATCTGGCTGCCGTTCGGAACGATCATGTAATGGCAGATGCTCATGAAGTTCAGATCGATCAGGCTGTCCCCCATCCCGAACGTGACGATGTCGCCGTGCTCGGCAGCCAGTTTGCCGCACAGGTATTCGACGGCGTAACGCTTGTCGAGCCATTTCGGAACGAGAGCGAGATTGTTGTGGTTTTCATGTATGAAAATATCATAATTTGAAAAGTGTTCCGCCAGCAGGGATCGAATAAAGGCCGTTGCAGCGGCGACGTGGGCGGTGTTGCCGCTACGCGATTTGGCGACGATATAGAAAGGAATGTCGGCGTCGCGGATGATGCGCGTCCTGAGATCGAGTCCCGATTCCACGCATTCGTTTTCGATCACGACAAGCAGTTCATTGAGCATCGACTCCGTTTGGATCGCCGCATCGCGGCTTCTCGCAAGCCATTCGGCATCGGGAGAGCCGTCCGCGTCGAGAATGAGACCGCCGTAGTTCAGGACGGCCCCGGCAGCGAATCGGATGTCGACACGCCGGAAGGCGTCGATGTTTCTCGCTGTAACCGGGATCACGGTCATTTCACGCTGAAACAGCTCCAGCACGGACTGTTGCGCCGGACTGGCATAGGAGATCGGGTTGCCGTCAGACAAATATGCCATTGGCATCCACGACTCCTGCGGTGACCGCTTGCGGTCGCTTTGAAACAGGGTGTCGTCCAGATCAGTAAACAGAAATTTTTTCAACCAGCGACTCCGAGTGAAAATGAACCAGTTGCGCGCGAAGAAGGGTAGCGAGCCGCTTCAGATCGGTCGAAACGGGGGTTTCATGGCAGAGAAACACATGGTCATATCGCTCCGGCTCATGGTTGTACAGGTAGTTGGAGATGCCTTCCCGGTAGTTGTCGGGGAAGGTCAGCATGTGCCTGATCGGCCCCCGGCAGAGGATGGGAGAGCGCGTCGTGGCGTGCATGAATACCCTGGCTCCGGTTACGCAGGCAAGGCTTCTCGCCAGAACGAAAGGCGGATGCATGAACTCCCCGGTTCCCAGCACGAGAACGCGATGATTCGGTTCGATCGTCGCGGCGAGTTCCGAAACCAGTTGTTCGGGTACGGTCAGCGCCGAACCACGCCCGAGCCGCCCGAATCCTCCGTCGCGGAGGCTGGGCGTCTGTGCGGCTTGCGAGACAGGATTGCCGGGAAAAGCCGGGGGGAGGTTATTCGGCTCGAACCGCCATTCGCCTTCCAGCAGCGCCCCGATGTCGAGGTTCGCCGCAAAGGCGTCCTGGAGGCGTGCGCGGCGTGTTTTCCCGGTGAAATCGGCAATGGCGGCCAGGTGGATGTGAGTCAATCCGGGCGCGACGGCGCGCAAAGCGCGGACGAGATTGACGAAGGTGTTGCCGGTACTGATTTCGTCGTCGATCAACACCAGCGATCGGGCATTGTTCAGCCGTGATCGCTGTTCCGGACAGTCGGGCAGGAACAACCACTGGCTGGGCGCATGGCTATGCGTTTCCTCGAACGGGATGGGCGTGGAACCCTCAACCCGATACCGGGTTGTCTGAAGATAGACTCCGTCCGTGCGTCGGTACATGCGCAACCAGGCCTCGAAGACGCCCTGCCCCAGGCAGGTTGCGGTTTCAGCCATGCCCACGAATATGGGCGAACCGGGAAGTTCGGCGATACGCACAGCGATGCGTTCGTGAATATCCTGCATTTGCTGCGGCGATACCGGCAAGTGTTTGCCGAGCACATGCGACAAAAACAGAAAAGGGCGTTTCGGGTTGTTTCTGGCCGCGAAACTGAAGAGCTTTTCCGGCGCGCAATCAGCGCGACTGACAGTTACCTCGATTTTGCCGCAGGGCAGATCGCCGCTGAGCACACAGCCGGAAAACGGATTTGGCATGTGATGCATCATTGCAGCACGACGGCCTGATTGAACCAGACGCGCACCAAGGAACCTCTGAACAACCCTCCTGTCATTCTGCGCGAAGCGGAGCGAAGTCGCTGCAATCCACACACGCATGGCTCCTGCGACTTCGCGCAGGATGACAAGCGGTGGATGCGGAGTTGTGCAGAGGCTCCCTAAAAGAAACCCGCACGAAAAGAAACCATTCAGACATACGGGAGAATTTGCGGCATCAGATCGTTGAATGTGCGCCCGGCGCCGTTTTCACCGATGGCATGCATCTTCCATTCGCCATTATGTCGGTATACCTTTGCCATGATCTGCGCCGAGTGACTGCCCTGGATACTGAGATCGTAACGGGCAATTTCCTTGCCTGTGGTCTGGTCGAAGAGCCTGCAGAACGCATTCTCGACCTGCGAGAAATTCTGCCCTGTAAACGAGTTGACGGTGAAGATCAACGATTTCACGTTCGCCGGAACCTGATTGAGATTCACGATGATCTGCTCGTCGTCGCCCTCTCCTTCGCCGGTGAGATTGTCGCCGGTATGGCGAATGCTGCCGTCACGGCTGGCGAGTTGGCGGAACCAGACGACATCGAGCATGTTTTTATCTTCGTCGAACATCAGGCAGGATGCGTCGAGATCGATTGCAGAACTGCCGCCGAATCCAAAGAACCCTTTTTTCTTGACCGCATCCCAACCCAGTCCCATGACGACAATTGACAGCGAGGTGCCAGCCTCTTTTTCAAGGCTGATCTTTTGTCCTTTTTGCAGATTGACGGCCATGTTTTTCTCCCGAACACACTCAAGCTAAACGAAGGTTTTGATGTCGAGATTCAGCGCCGCGCAGATTTGTTCGAGCGCCTGGCGTTCGGTCTCGTCGAAGTTGCCGTCGGCATGTGCGATGGCGAGGCATACCCGGACGATCAGGTGGGCTTCGGGTTTGTCTTTGAAAGGGGTGATTTTCTGCAAGGCTTCCCCGACAGCGATGATCGGATCGAAATCGAACCGGCTGAGGTTTTGATTGAATGCTTCGATGACCTTGTCCATGTCGAAAACACTCAATTGCTCGGAATTGCGCACGTAGCCCATGAGTTTTTGCTTTTCGGACGCGGAAACCTCGCCGTCGGCATAGGCGATCATCGTCGACCCGGCAACGATTGCCTGTAAAAGATCCTTGGAACGGAATTTCTTCAATTCCGCGCCCATGGATTTGGTGACATCCTTGAAAGATTGCTTGAGAGTATCCAGAAAAGACACGATTGACTCCATTAAATTGAGGTATCCGGGAACAGGCAGCCTCTCTGCCGGACAAGCAACGCCTGAAGGCAGAGCGACACCGAGGCGATAACCCGTCCTTCGCCCTGGTATCCAAAAACGATGGTTTGGCCGGCTCGATCCAACGACCGCGCCGACCGAAGCGATCAAACGTTGACGCCGTAATTCCTTGCCAGAGGACCAAGCCCTCCCTGGAACCCCTGGCCGATGGCCTTGAATTTCCAGTCGCCGCCATTGCGGTAGATTTCACCGAAAATCATCGCTGTTTCGACCGAAGCGTCCTCCGAGAGATCGTACTTGGCGATTTCGGCATTACTGGCCGCGTCCACGCAACGGACATAGGCAGCGGAGACCATGCCGAAATTCTGACGACGGGCGTCTGCATCATGAATGGTCACGCAGATGGCGATCTTCTCGATGTCCGCAGGGACTTTGCCCAGATCGATCATGATCGTCTCGTCGTCCCCATCTCCCGCGCCGGTCCGGTTGTCGCCGCCATGCTCGACCGAGCCGTCGGTCGATCTCGGGCAGTTGTAGAAAATGAAGTCAGTGTCGGTGCGCACCCTGCCGCTTGCGTTGAGCAGGAAGGCGCTTGCGTCGAGATCGAACTCCGCGCCATCGGTTGCGCGAACGTCCCATCCGAGTCCGACCAGCATCTTGCTCATGGATGGAGCCGTCTTGCTCAGGTTGACATTGCCGCCTTTTTGGAGACTGATTGCCATGTGATTACTCCTTGTCGTTATGAATGAAGAATGAATCTAAATCAGGCAACATTTACACCGTGCTGGACGCACAAGGTATAAAGGCCGCCCGTGTAACCCTGTCCGACCGCGCGGAATTTCCATTCCGAACCACGGCGATAGATTTCGCCGAAGACCATGGCCGTTTCGGTCGAATAGTCTTCGGTCAGATCGAAACGGAGTATTTCCTGATCGTTATCGGAATTGACCAGGCGAACAAACGCATCGTGCACCATACCGAAATTCTGACGCCGAACCTCCGCGTCGTGAATGGTGACCACCACGACCAGTCGGTCGACCTGCGCAGGAATCCTGTCGAGCGCAACCTTGATCGATTCGTCGTCACCCTCGCCCGCGCCGGTTCGGTTGTCGCCGGTATGCTCCACGGAGCCGCAGGGCGAGCGGGCCTGGTTATAGAAGACGAACCAGTCGTCTCCCGGCACTCTGCCGTTGCTTCCGACCATGAAAATGCTTGCATCCAGGTCGAAGTCTGCGCCATCACTGGTACGAGCATTCCAGCCCAGCCCGACCAGAACATTCTTGAGATTCGGGTCCGTTTTCGAGAGCGATACGTTTTCGCCTTTCCTGAGAGAGACAGCCATGCAGAAAAATCCTCATTCAGAAGGTTGATCATGAACGAAGAAACAATGCATGATCAATATTTATATATGACAACGTCGTTTTTTCACAGTCCCCGCGCACGGTGCGCGCATTGTTACATAAACTCCAGTAATAGTGAAGGGACTCCAGGCCGCCGGTAGTGCCTCAGTTTGAACCTGCGCCCCTCTCCCATTGCGGGAGAGGGGAAAACGGGAATTCACGCTCGATACAGGTTCAAACCGAACTTGACGCTACTGCCTGAGCAGGAATTTTCTGCACAAATCCAAGGGAACGATCATCACGGCCAGGGCCAGAACCAGAAGCCACTCTTCGGCTGAAAGGCCGTAACAGCGCAGGATGTCCCCACCGAAGTGAGTCAGTACGGTCTGCATGACAACGATGAAGCCCATGACGGAAATAAAGCCCTTGTTGCTCATGATGCAGCCGAAAAGATCCATGCGATCGGTACGAGCGTTCAGGGCGTTGAAGATCGCCGCGAAGACGAAGAAGGTGAAGTAGCCGGTCAGATGGTAGCCGCCCTCGCGGAAGTAGTCGCTGACGAAGGGTGAGGTGAGAAACCACAGGCTCACCACGAAGATGTAGCCGCCAGAAGTGCCGATGGCCGTCCACATGTACTTGCTGACAATGGGCTCCTCTCGCCTTTTTGGTTTTTCCTGCATGAAACGCTGCAATGCGGGTTCGCCGCCAAATGCAAGCGCGGCAAGGGTATCCATCACCAGGTTGATCCAGAGTATCTGAATGATGGTGAGCGGAGGTTCCATGCCGAGCAGGGGACTGGCAAAGCAGATGAGCACGGCGGCAACGTTGATGGTGAGCTGGAAGATGATGAACTTTCTGATGTTGTTGAAGATGGTCCTGCCGTAGAGAATCGCCTTGTCGATGGAACTGAAGTTGTCGTCCAGAATGATGATTTCGCTGGCTTCCTTGGCCACCTCCGTGCCGCTGCCCATGGCAATGCCCACATCCGCCGCCTTCAGGGCCGGAGCGTCATTGACCCCATCCCCGGTCATCCCCACCACAAGATTCAAATCCTGGGCCACCCGGACAAGCCTGCTCTTGTCGCTGGGCAATGCGCGAGCAATGACACGGATGTCGGGAAGCCGCTTTTTCAGGTCTTCGTCGGAAAACTCGGCCAATTCTCCCGATGTAAGCACCAGTTGTTTTTCGTCAGAAATGAGACCAGCTTCCCTCGCAATGGCCACAGCGGTGTCTTTTCTGTCGCCGGTGATCATGACCACTTGCACCCCGGCATCCTGTACCTCCTTGATGGCAGCAATGGCATCCGGTCTGATTTCATCCCGTATGCCTATGACGCCTACCAGAGTCCATTCATCTTCCGGTAACGTTCCTCCCGCAATGTTGCCCTGGCTGACGGCAAAGGCCAGCACGCGAATAGCCCTGGCAGCCAGGGCATCAAGCTTATCGCTTATGCGCTGCCCGCTATCCGCCAGGGGAACGGCTTGCCCCTGGGCATCGTAGACGTACCGACAACGCGGGAGAATCGTTTCCGGCGCGCCCTTGATCAAAACGCCCGCATAATCTCCCGCAACCTGAGTGCAGGAGTATTTGTTTGCGCTATCGAACAAAATGCTGTCCAACTTATCTATTCGTGCTTCGGCCTGCATATCGGGCATAAAGTGCATCGTCGCCCTTTCCGTGGCATTGCCGCCGATAGCTTTGCGTTGTTCGCCCGATCCGGAGATCACGGCGCTGGTGTTGTGATGGATGCTCAAGGAAAGCAAACGCGCCAGATCCTCACCAAGCGAGGCATGCGAGACATGCTCATTTCCATCGCCGTCAACGAAAGTGACTGCCTCGAGCTTGCCTCGGGTGATCGTGCCGGTCTTGTCGCTGAAGAGGATATTCAGGCTGCCCGCAGTCTCGATTCCGGCGACCTTGCGCACCAGCACGTTGTCCTTGAGCATCTTGCCCATGTTCAGTGCCGAAACAATGGCGATCATGAGCGGCAGCCCCTCTGGAACCGCCATAACGATGATGATGACTGCCAGCATGACCGCATGGACAACGTCATTGACGAGAACCATCCACTGGGAGCAGTACTCGATAATACGATCTGCCTCGAATCCGTTTTGGATGACGATGCGTTGGAAGAGCAAGGCCACGGCAATCAGGATGCCGCCAATGTAGCCGAACTTGCTGATGCCTCCTGCGAGACGCCCCAATTTCACCTTTAGCGGTGTATCCCGATCGACATCCTGCTGTAATTCTTCGGCGATGCTGCCATATATCGAGGCGTCGCCCACCACGCTCACCCGCATAACAGCGTTGCCCGAACAGACCACAGAGCCTCGGTACACCATATGCTCATTGAGAAAGTCGACGCCCTCCAGCTTGAAATCCGGGTCGAGCGTCGCGCGTTTTGGGGCTTCCTTGGCTTCGCCGTTGAGCACGGACTGATCGACTGCTAGATTCCCTTCAATAATGACCCCGTCTGCCGGAATCTTGTCGCCCGTCTGTAATAAAACGCAGTCGCCTACAACAAGGTCGTCAACGAAGAGCTCTGTGACCTCGCCGTCACGATATGCCTTGCAGTTGATATGAGAAGCTTCCGCCTGCAATTTTTGAAAGGCGTTTTCGTTCCGATGCTCGGAGAGCGTGGATATACCAACAGCAAGCAATATGGCGACGGCTATGCCAGCAGACTCATACCATTCGGACTGTCCCAGAAAAGCTAGAACGATATTGATAAAGAGCGCGACACACAGAATTTTTATCATGGGATCGCCCAGGTTCCCCTTGAACTTATCCCAGAAGCTTTCTCCCTCATGCTCTGTCAGGCGATTATCGCCGTAGCGATCCTTCGATTCCTGAACCTGTGCTGTGGTTAATCCATATTTCGTCATATTTATCTCCATTGCCGCTCGAGCAGAGATTAAAAAATGTTCAAGGCATTCAAATGATATTCTAAAAGATTTTTTAAATACCGTTGGATGCCCGAAAAATTCCGAACGCCGCACACCATAACACACCCTTCTCCCATACGCTATTGCTCATTCCCTGGGATGTTTTTGAGATTTTCTGAAACCCCAATGACGACGAAAAAATGACTATTGCCTCGATAAATGAGCCATTGAAGATTTTTTTGGCATTTCAATAAGTAAATTTTTTTATTTTTTTAACATAAGTTAAATGAATGAAGAACGACCGAGACCCGGTCCGAACCGCCGCGCCTCACCAATCCACCCGCGTGACTTCCCCCAACGAGCGTCCCAGGAACCGCTCCCCGATGGTCTGAAACCGTAACGGCACATCGGTCACGAAATAATGGTAGGCCGCAGGGTCACGACCACTCGCAGCCAGCCCCGCATCCCGCAGCCGGGTCGCGGCAAGTTCGGCGGTCGTCTCAGCCGAATCGATGAGTTTGACCGCATCGCGCAGCACATCGCGCAGCAGCGGCTTGAGCAGCGGGTAATGCGTGCATCCGAGCACCAGGGAACCGACGTCTTCGGCCAGCACCGGGCGCAAATACTCCTGCGCCGTCAGCCGCGTGACCGGGTGGTCGAGCCAGCCTTCTTCCACGAGCGGCACGAAAAGCGGGCAGGCTTGCGAATGGACGCGCGCAGCAGGGTCGAGCGCGTGGATTCGCCGCGCGTAGGCGTTGCTGTTGATCGTGGTCGGCGTACCGATGACGCCGATGCGCCCGCCGCGCGACACATTCACGGCGGCGCGCGCCCCCGCTTCGATGACATCGAGCACCGGAATGTCCCCGGCCCGAGCGGTCACGATTTTCAGGGCCACGGCAGCCATCGTGTTGCAGGCGACGATCAGCATCTTGACCTCCTGCCGCAGCAGAAAGTCGACGATCTGGCCGGTAAAAAGTTCGATCGTTGCCACCGACTTGACGCCATAGGGCACGCGCGCGGTGTCGCCGAAATAGACGATGCTCTCCAGCGGCAGGCGTTCCATCAACGCGCGGACGACGGTCAGGCCGCCGACGCCCGAATCGAAAACGCCGATGGGGCGATTGTCGTCCAGCGCGTTCACTCCAGCACCACAGCCGCAAATTTCCGCTTGCCCACCTGCAGGACAACCCTACCGCCCGCATGGAGCAACCGGGCGCGATCCTCGACGCGCTCCCCGTCGAGCTTCACCGCGCCCTGCTCGATCATGCGCGAGGCTTCCGAGGTCGTTCCGGTCAGGCCCGCTTCCTGGATGACCTTGAACACCGGCATGCCCTCGCCGACGGCAACCCGCACTTCGGGAATGTCATCGGGGATTTCGTTCTTCCGGAAACGCGCCTCGAAGTCGGCAAGCGCCTCGACGGCGGCCTGCTGACCGTGGAAACGGGCCACGAATTCCTGCGCCAGCATCACTTTGACATCACGCGGATTGCGTCCGGCCTCGACTTCGGCTTTCAGCGCCGCAATCTCACTCGCCTCGCGGAACGAAAGCAACTCAAAGTAGCGCCACATCAGGCTGTCGGAGACCGACATGGTTTTGCCGAAGATCTCCTTCGGCGGCTCCGCGATGCCGATGTAATTGCCCAGCGACTTGGACATCTTGTTGACGCCGTCCAGCCCTTCGAGCAGCGGCATCATCAGCACGCATTGCGGCGTCTGACCGACATGCTTTTGCATCTCGCGCCCCATCAGGAGGTTGAAACGCTGGTCGGTTCCGCCCAGTTCGATGTCGGCCTTCATCACCACCGAGTCGTAGCCCTGACAAAGCGGATAGAGAAATTCGTGGATCGAAATCGGCTGCTCGTTCGCGTAGCGTTTGGCGAAATCGTCGCGTTCGAGCATGCGCGCCACGGTCTGCTGCGCGGCCAGACGAATCATCCCCGCCGCGTCCATTTCGTTCATCCATGCCGAGTTGAAGCAGATTTCCGTTCTGTCCGGGTCGAGAATCTTGAACACCTGCTCACGATAAGTCTCCGCGTTGGCGAGCACCTGCTCCCTTGAGAGGGGCGGACGGGTCGCGTTCTTGCCGCTCGGGTCCCCGATCATGCCGGTGAAATCCCCGATGAGAAACATGACGTGATGCCCGAGTTCCTGGAAATGGCGCAGCTTGTTGAGCAGAACGGTATGCCCGAAATGCAGATCGGGCGCGGTCGGATCGAACCCGGCCTTGACCCGCAACGGCCGGCCGCTACCCAGCTTCTCGACCAGTTCCGCCTCGATCAGCAGTTCTTCGGCCCCGCGCCGGATCAGGCTCATCGCCGCTCCGATTTCTTTCATTCATTTCTCCAATAAGGTCACACATGGCTGCCCGCCTGCCTTGCTAGACTACGGCGAAGCTCTCCTGAAGAGAGAGCTAACGACCCCAACCAAGAGATCGAGATGCAGACAAGAAAAAGAAAGATTCTAGCCGAATTGCGCTGGAGGCTTGGAGAACTACGCTGGTCTTTCACCAGATTGTTCGGACGATTCGGTAAGATGAAGCAGTGCCCGAGTGGACTGCGGTGGCACATGAACGAAATGCGCTGGCGGCTTGCCGGATTGAGCCGAACGCGGCGCGTCAAACCCTCTGAGCTTTCGGAAAGCGTGGCCGAACTGCCCTGGCGGATCCTCGGCAGCAAACGCGGTCTGGTCGCCAGCGGTTTCGTGGGGCTTTCCGCGCTCGGCGTTGCCGCCGCTACGGCGGTGGTGACACCGGAAGAGCCGGTCGGCATGCAAACCGTCGTGGAAAAACTCCACGTCCTCCCGGAAGAGATTTCCTCCCCCGGCCTGCCCTATGTCTACGACGATCACGTCGGCCCCGGCGACACGGTGCAATCCATTTTCCGGCGTCTGGGCATCTCCGACCCCAAGGCTCTGGCTTTCCTCCAGGAAAACCCGAAAGCCGCGCGTGCCATACAGCAATTGCGCAGTGGTCACTCGATTACCGTTGTCGTCGATCCCACCGGTCGGCTGTTGTCCATGCGCCTGCCTGTCACCTCCGACGGCCATTCGACCGAAATTTCGCGGAACGCGGGAAATCAGTCATTCCAGGTCACCAACACCCCCATCACGCTTGAAAGCGGAACCGAAATGCGCAGTGGAGTCATCAGGAATTCGCTTTTCGGCGCAACGGAAGCCGCCGGCCTGCCCGACAGCATCGCCAAGCAACTGGCCGACCTGTTCGGCACCGAGATCGACTTTCACGCCGATCTGCGCGAGGACGACAGATTCAGTGTGATTTACAGAGTTACCTATGACCGGGGCGCGCCCACGCAGACGGGTCAAATCCAGGCCGCCGAATTCATCAACCAGGGCGTGCGCTATGCCGTCTTCCTCCACACCACGGCCAAAGGTCACTCGGAGTACTACAAGAGCAACGGCCAGAGCCTGCGCACTTCCTTCCTGCGTTCCCCGCTCGATTTTTCCAGGGTCACGTCCACCTTCGGCCGCCGCGTCCACCCGATTTCCAAGAGCTGGCACAGTCATAGCGGCGTGGATTTCGGCGCACCCACCGGGACTCCGGTACGGGCGACCTCGGACGGCGAGATCAGTTTCATCGGTCGTTACGGCGGCTACGGCAAACTCATCGTCCTCAAACACCGGGACAACATCAGCACGGCCTATGGGCATCTGAATGCCTTTACGCCCGGCCTGAGCGTCGGCGAAACCGTCAGGCAGGGCGAAATCATCGGAGAAGTGGGCGCAACCGGCCGGGCAACGGCCCCTCACCTGCATTACGAGTTCCGCGTGAACGACGTCGCGCAAAATCCGATGACGGTGACGCTGCCGAACTCCGAGCCACTGAAAGGCAAGGAACTCGCCCGTTTCCGCGAAAACACGCGCCTTCAGCTTGCCCGGCTGGAATTGCTCAATTACCGCACGGCGTCCAACGAAACGGCGTCTGTCGAAAACATAGGCGAAAGCAAAAAAGACGGCAAGCTGTAGCCCTGTTTCGGGAAGTTCAAAAAAACAAGGGACGCCCGAGAGCGTCCCTTGTTTTTGTGAAGTCGGAAAACGCGCCGCTCAGGCCGAAAACGACGATCCGCATCCGCAGGTGTTGGTTGCGTTCGGATTGCGAATCACGAATTGCGAACCTTCCAGCTCTTCGGTGTAGTCGATCTCGGCCCCGACGAGGTACTGATAGCTCATCGAATCCACGAGCAGCGTCACGCCGCCCTTTTCGAGCGTCACGTCGTCCTCATTGACTTCTTCGTCGAACGTGAAGCCATACTGAAACCCTGCGCAGCCGCCGCCGCTCACGAATACGCGCAGCTTCAGGGCGGGATTGCCTTCTTCCTCGATCAAAGCGCGTACCTTGCCGACCGCGCTGTCGGTAAACACCAGAAAATCCTGGGTGTCGACTTCTGAACTCATTGTCTGTCTCCTCTGTGCTCTGTGGGTTGTCCTGTCGGAAAACTGTGCATGATGCCTCGTGCGCGCGGGCGCGTCAAAGTGAAGGTTTCACTTATTGAAGGTTTCACCTACGACCGGAACCATGTCGAGCAACCTGCGAACTCACCGAAGAGAGTTAGATATTTGCGGGCTGGTTCAGTGCATCAGAGACTGTATCGTCTCCGGCTGAAGCCCAGTCGCTTCCACGATTTCATTGACGGGCTTGCCACACTTGAGCATGTTCCGGGCAACGGAGATCAGACCCTCTTCCCGGCCCTCTTCCCGGCCCTCTTTCCGGCCCTCTTCCCGGCCCTTCAAAAAGTTCTCCCTAGCCTCGTTTTCAAACCAGGTCCCTTTGTATTTGTCCAGCATTTCAATCCCCTCAAAAACATCTTCGACGGCTGCAACGTCTTCGATCATAGTTGCCGTGCCACGGTCTTGCAACAGCCCTTT
>WRNU01000006.1 GCA_009776435.1 Betaproteobacteria bacterium
CACGATTCAGGCGCGATGCGTGGCTACTCATGTTAGGCTGCGCGCGAAATTCTGTTCGTGACGCTTTTCTCTTCATTCAGCAAGGCTTTATGGCTGTCCTGCCGATCCTGAACTTTCCAGATCCCAGATTGCATATCAAGGCTGCCCCGGTCGCCGTGGTGGACGATACGATCCGGCAATTGGTGAGCGACATGGCCGAGACCATGTACGCAGCGCCAGGCATTGGACTTGCCGCCACGCAGGTCGATGTCCACAAGCGGGTCGTGGTCATCGACATCAGTGAGGATCGTAGTGAGCTGCTGGTGCTCATCAACGCCGAAATTCTCGAAAAATCAGGTGAATGCGAGAGCGAGGAAGGCTGTCTTTCCGTCCCAGGGGTGCGCGAGAAGGTGAAAAGGGCCGAGTGGGTCAGGGTGCGGGCGCTAAATGAAAAGGGTGAGCCTTTCGAACTCGTGGCCGATGATCTGCTCGCGGTGTGCATCCAGCACGAACTGGATCATCTCGACGGCAAGGTGTTCGTCGAGTACCTGTCGCGTCTCAAACTGGGCCGGATCAGATCCAGGCTGCTCAAACAGGCGCAAGCCGAGTCCTGAGCGGTTTTTTCCGGAGGACGTGTTTCATGGTTTCTGCCCTGCGCGTGGCTTTTGCCGGTACACCGGAATTCGCCGCCCGTGCGCTGGAAGCGATTCTCGATGCGGGTTACACGGTTCCGGTGGTGTTGACGCAACCGGATCGCCCCGCCGGACGCGGCATGAAACTTGCGGCCAGCGCGGTAAAACAGCTCGCTCTGGCGTGCGGACTCGATATCGACCAACCGGAACGCCTGCGCACGGAAGATCAGCGCGCGTGCCTGAAGGCGAGTCGCCCCGACGTGCTGGTGGTGGCCGCTTACGGCCTGATCCTGCCGCCGGAAGCGTTGGCTCTGCCACGGCTGGGCTGCCTGAACATTCATGCTTCGCTTCTGCCGCGCTGGCGCGGCGCGGCCCCGATCCAGCGCGCCATCGAAGCCGGTGATACGCAGACGGGCATCACCATCATGCAAATGGACGCCGGGCTGGATACCGGCCCGATGCTCCTGAGCCGGGAAACCGGCATTGCGCCCGAGGACACGGCGGCCAGCCTGCACGACAAGCTGGCGCGTCTTGGCGCAGAGGCCATCGTCGAAGCGTTGAAGCGGTTGGAGGCTGGAGACTTGCCCGCCGAAGCGCAACCGGCAACGGGCGTGACTATCGCCCGGAAGATTTCCCGCGCCGAGGCCGAAATCGACTGGCGCAGGCCGGCGATCGAACTGGCGCGCCGGATACGCGCTTTCAACCCGTACCCGGTCGCTTTCGGCCAGATACGCGAAACCCCGATCAAGCTTTGGACGGCGTATACCGTGCCGGAGCGTGGGGAACCGGGCAGCATCCTTCGCGTCGACGCATCCGGAATCGTGGTGGCCTGCGGCGAAGACGCCCTGTGTGTAACGGAACTGCAACGTCCGGGCAGTCGCCGGATGGCGGCGGCGGAATTCCTTCACGGCTTCGCGCTTGCCGCCGGAGAACGATTCATGCTGCCTGTTACAGAAGGGGCTTGAATTCGGCCCTGTTTGCCTCTATTTATGCCTTTGACTACCGTCCTGTAAGGAAATTTACATGTTTGGCAACTGGCTGAAAACTTCCATCCTGATGGCAGGCATCGTTGCCCTGTTCGGCGTCATTGGCGGCGCGCTCGGTGGTCAGCAGGGTATGTTGCTCGCCCTCGTCCTGGGCGGCGCGATGAATCTGTGGGCCTACTGGTTCTCGGACAAGATGGTGCTGAAAATGTATCGGGCGCGTCAGGTGGATGCTGCCGCCTCGCCCTATCTCTATAACATGGTGAAAGATCTCGCCGATCGCGCCGATCTGCCCATGCCCAAGGTCTACATCATCGACGAAGAACAACCCAACGCCTTCGCCACGGGGCGCAACCCGGAGCATGCCGCAGTGGCCGCCACTTCCGGCATCATGCGCCTGCTCTCCGAACGGGAGTTGCGTGGAGTCATGGCGCACGAGCTTGCTCACGTCAAGCACAGGGACATCCTGATTTCCACCATCACCGCCACCATCGCGGGCGCGATTGCGACGCTGGCGCGATTCGGCATGCTCTTCGGCGGGCGCGACGGCAACAACCGTTCTCATCCGGCGGCTCAGATACTGGTCATGTTGCTTGCGCCGCTGGCGGCAATGCTGATCCAGATGGCCATCAGCCGCACGCGGGAATTCGGCGCGGATCGTGGCGGCGCGGAAATCTCCGGCGACCCCGGCGCGCTGGCCGATGCCCTGCACAAGATCGAGTCCTACGCCAAGGGAATTCCACTCCAGGCAGCCGAGGAACACCCGGCCACGGCGCAAATGATGATCATCAATCCCCTTCTGGGCGGCAACCTGCGCAGCTTGTTTTCAACCCACCCCGCCACGCAGGAGCGTATCAAGCGCCTGCGTGGAATGTGACGTGGTCCGCCTGCCCACGCAATTGCCTGTGCGTCTGATCCTGCTTGCTGCGGCGATTTTTTTCGTGCCGCTTCAAACGGCCTTTGCCGCCCCGCCCACTACGGCGTGGCGTGGCGCGGCGTTTTCCGGCGATCGCGCCGCGCTGGAAAAACTCGCCGCCGCCGGAGCGAACGCCGTGCGCGTCTATCACGAAAGCGACGCCTGGGTGCTCGATGAGGCGCGCAAACTCGGGATCGGCGTGCTCATGGGGCTGGATGTCGGGCTGCCGCGCCACGGTTTTCGCCTCGACGACCCCAAGGCCATCGCCGCGCAGGAAAACCGCATTCGCGCGTTCGTGCAACGCTACCGGAATCACCCCGCGCTGCTGGCCTGGGTCATCGGCAATGAAGTCGAACATGGCATGGACGATCCCTTGCCGTCGTGGCGCGAGATCAACCGCCTGGCAGGAGTGGTCAAGGCGCTCGACCCCGTTCACCCCACCGTAATGTCGGTCAACGACGGCGGGCGGCCATACCTGGAACAACTTGCCGGATGTTGCGCGCACGTCGATATGATTGGGATCAATCTCTACGCGGGTGCGGCATTTGGTCTGGACGCGCGTATCCGTGCCGCTGGCATCGGCAAACCATTGTTGATCACCGAACTCGGCCCGCTCGGACAATGGCAGGCCGGTCGCAAACCCTGGGGCGCGCCGGTCGAACTCACCAGCCGCGAGAAAGCGGCCTTTTTTCGCCGCGCATTGGCCGAGTTGAGCAGGAACCCGCAAGTTCGCGGCGTTTTCGCCTTTCTGTGGGGCGTAAAGCAGGAACAGACTGCAACCTGGCACGGACTGCTGCTTTCGGACAACACCCTCACCGAGATGACCGACGCGCTGACTGAGGCCTGGGGCCGTCCGGTTACACGCGCCGCGCCAGGCATCCTTGGCATCGGCATCTCCGCCGACGAATTCGCGCCGGGTGCGATTGTTTCGTCCACGATTGATGTACGCGGCGAGGCGCTCGTTACCGAATGGCGGGTGCGCAAGGAAGCAACCGATCTGCGCAAAGGGGGCGAGACCGAACCTTTACCGGAGGCGGTCGGCGTGGAAATGCTCGCTGCCGAAACATCCAGCGTCCGTTTCCGCGCCCCTTCGACTCCCGGCGCATATCGGCTGTTCATCACTGTACGCGATGGAAACGGCAAGGCGGCTACGGCCAACCTGCCGTTTCTGGTGAAGTGAGATTGCGTTACAGTTTCTCAAGCTCTTGTTTGGCGAGATTCTCAGCCCCTTGTGCACGGGAGCGGCGATGAGTTGTTTGCTGCTGTATCGGGGCGCGCGAATCCGACAGAGACGCTTCGGGAATGTCGGCAACAGGCACGCCTCCGGCTTCAATATCGTAAAAACCAGCTTCAATTTCCTGTCTGGCCATCTGTTCGCACCATTCCCTGGTGAGTTCGGTTCTCATTTTTTGCTCCCCTTCGTGATGAAGGCATCCGCTTGTTTGGGCGTCATCTCAAGATAACGCAAACTCTGGTAACTGGCATCAGTGCCGAGGTCAACCATTCCACAATGACTCACATAAAAGGGGATGGATTGAGGCAGCGCATGCAGTCCAACGCGCCCTTTGAAACCCTCCCTTCGACTCAGTTCGATGGCCTCCCGCATCAACAGGCTGCCCACGCCGCAAAAACGCGGTTGTTCGCCCGGTTGATGATGACGCCGGTTCCAGGGCGCGTTCTCAAGGTACTCCACATAGACGATAGGTTTTTGGTATTGCGGCGCAAGGCGTGCCCTACGCAGGGTATCAAGAATCATCATCCCTTGGGTCATGCCTTGGCACACCACGCTGAAGCATGGATTTGCCAGCAAGCCCCGAAAGTGTTCAACCTTTCGCCGCCAGTCCCAATGGCTGCTTTGAGGAAACTGGTCACGTCCAAGGCCCGCTACGCGCATCCTCTCCATGATTGCCCTCAATGCGGGCATCCACTCGTTTTCCCAATCGGAAAGCTGCTGTTCGGCAATTGCGTCCCATAGTTCCGCTTCCACCACTTGGCCGGTAGCGCCATCAAGGAGGTATGCACTGAAAGTCTTTGCGCTCACAGTAGCACCACCTCTGATTTTGCTTTGGTCAGTTCGTTCTCGAAGAACAGCCTGTCGCCCCTCTCGGCACGGACTTCAACGGCTTGATAGAGGCGTAACGCCTGTCGCAACACCGTTGTTTTGCTGATGTCTTTCCTGGCGCACAATTCTTCCAGCACGCTCATCTCGGCATCGGTCAGGTTTAGTGTCATCGTTTTTCTGGCGGACATTGGTGTTCCTCCATCACGGCAGGGACACATTGTACGTTATTATCGGGCTACTACGAGGCTAATGAATAGCTATTTTATGGCTAAAAATACACCCTTCCAGCGTCCGCTTCCGCGCCCCTTCGACCCCCGGCGCATATCGCCTGTTCATCACTGTACGCGACGGCAGCGGCAAGGCGGCTACGGCCAATCTGCCGTTTCTGGTGAAGTGAGATAGAACCGGGAACAGAACCGCTGTCCCCGGAACACCCAGCGTAGATGCATGAAGGCGGAAGCCGACAGATGCACTGAAAAATCTTTTTGCAGCGATAGCTCGCCCGCTTGATATTGTTCAACAGTTGTTGAATAATCATCCAATGGAAACAAAAACTGCCGCCATCATCTTTGAAGTCCTGACTTCCGAGGCTCGACTTTCCATTTTCCGGCTGCTGGTCAAATACGCGCCGGACGGACTGGTTGCCGGGGAGATTTCCCGGATGCTGGATATTCCGAAAACCAACCTTTCCTTTCACCTGAAAACCATTGTCCACGGCGGGCTTGCCAGCATGGAGCGAGAAGGCCGCAATACGCGGTACAAGGCCAACATCTCTCTGATGCTGGAGACCATCGCCTACTTGACGGCTGAATGCTGTTCCGGTAGCCAGAACTTTCGGGCGGCAGGTGGAGCCGTACCGGAATTTCCATCGACTTGCTGTGAAAGCAAGAACCCGTAATGAGAAGGAGGCATGACGATGAGATTGTCTGAAAAAGAAAAAGAACTGGTTGCGATTGGTGCATCCATCGGCGGAAACTGCATTGCATGCCTTCAGTGGCATTACAGAAAATGCAAAGAACTTGGATTCAGCAATGACGAAATGCGCGAAGCGTTTGGTATTGCAAAAAAGGTCAAGGAAGTTCCAAACAACAAAATTTACGAAACGACGGAGGAATTGATCATGCAGAGCAAAACCACATCAAACGAACAAGTCAGAGAAACCGTGCGCGCCGGATACGCGGCCATTGCGACGGATGGCTCCTGCGGAGGCGGAGGCTGTTGTGGCCAACCTGATCCCACTCGGCTGGCGAAAGCCGTAGGCTACGACGCAGAAAGCCTTGTCAATCTGCCAGAAGGCGCGAACATGGGGCTTTCCTGCGGAAACCCCGTTGCCATCGCGGCTTTAGAGGAAGGACAGGTTGTGCTCGACCTTGGCAGCGGCGGTGGTTTCGACGTGTTTCAGGCAGGCGTAAAGGTAAAAGCATCCGGGCGGGTCATCGGTGTGGACATGACCCCGGAGATGATTGCCAAGGCTCGCAAGAACCTTGAGCAGTACCGCCAGTGTCCCGGACTGGATAATGTAGAGTTTCGTCTTGGCGAAATCGAATATCTGCCCGTAGCGGACGCCAGCATCGACGTGGTGCTTTCCAATTGCGTCATCAATCTTTCGCCAGACAAACCTCGAGTCTGGCGTGAAATCTTCCGTGTGTTGAAACCGGGCGGCAAAGTATCTGTTTCCGATTTGGCTCTGCTGAAACCGCTTCCCGGCAACCTCCAGGAAATGACGGCGGCGCTGGTGGGCTGCGTGGCCGGGGCGGTTTTGGTGGAAGAAACCAGGGGCATGCTGGAAAAGGCGGGGTTCGCGTCCATCGTCCTGACGCCCAAGCCGGACTACGTGCGAAGCATGCAGGACTGGAACGATCCTCTATACAAGGAAATCGCGCAAACCCTGCCGCAAGGCGAAGAAATAGCCGATTACGTTGTTAGCCTGGACATTGAGGCCAGGAAATAGGAAGCGTTTAACAACGAGAAACGCATGGAAGGAGAATTGCAATAAGATGGAAACAGCCTTTCGCCGCCAGTCCCAATGGCTGCCTTGAGGAAACTGGTCACGTCCAGTGCCCGCTACGCGCATCCTCTCCATGATTGCTCTCAATGCGGGCATCCACTCGTTTTCACAATAACATGCATCCTTCCAGCGTCCGCTTCCGCGCCCCTTCGACTCCCGGCGCGTATCGCCTGTTCATCACTGTACGCGACGGCAGCGACAAGGCGGCTACGGCCAACCTGCCGTTTCTGGTGAAGTGAGATTGTGCCCGCCCGTTGCTTGCAGGCATTGCGCACCACGCCTCTCTGAGCCACAATGTAGCCCAGAGAATTTGGAGAATCATCCCATGACTGCAAACGCTGTTGTCCGCGCCCGCATCGACGAGCGCATCAAGGAAGAGGCTTCGACCGTGCTGGCGGCGATAGGGCTTACCGTGTCAGATGCGTTTCGCATTATGTTGACTCGCATCGCAAATGAGAAGGCGCTGCCGTTTGAGCCGTTAATACCAAATGAAACCACTATTGCGGCCATGCGCGAAGCCCGCGCTGGCTGCGGCCTTAAAAGTTTCGATAGTGTTGAAGCATTGATGGCGGATCTGCATGCGGAGGATTGAACCCACCGCCTTGCCGGTGAAGTCACTGCCGCAAAATTTGCGGCAGCCTTTCAAAATCATGATGATTCTTGACGTTTCATGATAAGGTGAACCCTCAAAGAACGAGGTGTTCCATGCCAACGACGGTCAAACAAAAAAAGGTCAAATTCGCTACCCAGGCAGACCCGGAAGTGCTGGTCGCGCTCCGCAAAATCGCCGGACAGGAAGGCAGGCAGTTGCAGGCGCTTGTGGATGAAGCATTGCGCGACTACATCGAACACAAGCAAGGCAAATCCCCCCGCCGACACGTCATGCAGGCCATGCATGACAGCATGACCCAGTACGACTCCCTGTACCGGGAGCTTTCCAGGTGAGGGACTACCTGACCTCCACGGATATCCTGGCCCTGCATCAAATCGTTTTGCAACGCTACGGTGGCGCCCCCGGCCTTCGTGACATGGGGGCGGTGGAAGCGGCAGTGTTTCGCCCGCAATGCGGCTATTACAATAACATTATTGAAGAAGCTGCCGCTCTGCTGGAAAGCCTGCTCATCAACCATCCGTTTGTAGACGGCAACAAACGTGTTGCTTTTGCTGCTTGCGACGTTTTTTTGCGCATCAACGGCTGGCGGATTCGCGCCGAGCCGGAGTGGCTCTATCGGCGCATGATGGCCTGGATCGAGTTTCGGGGGGATCGCTTCGAGCACATCATCCAGGATCTCAAAAACTGCGCAGTGCAGCAGGATGGCGTGTGACCTCCAGGTTAATGGTGGGCGCGCTTCGCTTTGCCCATCCTACACATGCTAAGGAACCTCTGAACAACCCTCCTGTCATTGCAGCGCGTAGCGAAGCGAAGTCGCAGAATCTACACACCGCTTGTCATCCTGCGACTTCGCGCAGGATGACAAGCGGTGGATGTGGAGTTGTTCAGAGGTTATCAAAACAAAATATCGCAAAATCTATTTTTGCTGTTGAATGTATGCCATAATCACAGTCGACCATTCAACATGTGTTTTATGGTTAACAGTGTGGCATTCATTAATTCGTTTCGTTGTTAGGAGGTTTTATGGGCATTTTGAGCGACTTTTTCAATCCGTTCAGTTTCTTCAACCCGTGGACGCCGCCCCTCCCGATACCGAGCCCCATCCCGGTTCCGGTTCCGCCTCTCTTCATTCCGGTTCCGTTTGAGAAGGGCTACATCGACCCTGACCCTACCCCGGTTTTGACGAGGGTTCCGGTTCCGTTTGAGAAGGGCTACATTGACCCTGACCCTACCCCGGTTTTGACGAGGGTTCCGATAGCGAAGGGCAACACCGACACTGTCCCCACACCGACGGAGAAAACTGGCCGTGATGTCCTTTTTTCAACAAAGGAAATCATCAACACAGTGAAGGACTACTTCGACCCTGTCTCCACCCCGACGGAGAAAATTGGCCGGGATGCCCTTTTTTCAACAAAGGAAATAGCTTCCGGTGACATGCTGAATCTTGTCGGGGTTCAACTAGATTTACCCGATTTCGGCTGATGATTCAGCGTTTATGCTGATCGCGCGTAGATCATGTAAACCTGCCGAGAAGAGCAACTCGCTTGGGCGAGTTGCTCTTTCTTTTGACAGTGATCGTTTCTATTTTACCCTTGCGATCTTTGCGCGCTTATCCGCCAAAGCCGATTAACCCCGCTCACCAATGCGCGGATCGAAGCCGTAACGATGTTCTCATCTATCCCCGCGCCATAGCATTCGCCGCCGTTTCCATTTCCATTCACCCCCGTGAGTTCGAGAAACGCGCAGGCGCGGGCATCACCCCCATCTCGGCTGGCGGAGATCGACTGCTCTTCAAAACTACGCACCCGCACGGAGAGCCCCGCACCGCGCAGGGCGTGCACCGCAGCATCGATCGGGCCGTTGCCTCTGCCGACAAGCACATGGCGGCAGCCTTCGATTTCGACGGTAAGTTCAATACCCTGCGCATCACCCTCTTCACGCAGGTGATGCCCGACGTAGCGCACCGGCGAACACGGATCGAGATATGTCCGGGAAAAAAGCTGCCAGATCGCTTCGGCGCTCATCTCTCCGCCCGCTTCGGTTTCCTTCTGCACTTCGCGCGAGAACTCCACCTGAAGCCGCCGTGGCATGGCAATGCCGTAGCGGGTTTGCAGCAACCAGGCGATACCCCCCTTGCCGGACTGGCTGTTGACCCGGATGACCGAGTCGTAGGTTCGCCCGATGTCGGCAGGGTCGATAATCAAATAAGGCAGCGTCCAGGGCGCATCGGAACGTTGCGCCGCAAATCCCTTCCTGATCGCGTCCTGGTGCGAACCGGAAAAGGCGGTAAACACGAGATCGCCCGCGTAAGGATGGCGGGGGTGAATCGGTAGCCCCGTACATTGCTCGAAAGTCCGCGCCACACCGCTGATGTCCGAAAAATCCAGGCCGGGAGAAACGCCCTGGGTGTAGAGATTGAGCGCCAGGATGGCGAGATCGACATTGCCCGTGCGCTCGCCGTTGCCGAACAGACAGCCCTCGATGCGATCCGCTCCGGCCATGAGGCCCAGTTCGGCGGCGGCCACTCCCGTGCCGCGATCATTGTGCGGATGAAGCGAAAGCACGATGCTGTCGCGCCGGGCGAGATGACGGTGCATCCATTCGATCTGGTCGGCGTAGTGATTGGGAGTCGCCATTTCGACGGTAGCCGGCAGATTGATGATGACCTTGTCGTCCGGACGCGCGCCCCACGCCTCCGTCACCGCGTCGCACACCGCGCAGGCGAATTCCAGTTCCGTGCCGGAAAATGTCTCCGGGCTGTATTCGAGCACGATCTCCGTATCGGTCATGGTCCCAGCCAATCGGCGAATGTGGGAAACCGCCGAAACGGCAAGCTCGATGATTTCATCCGGTTTCATGCCGAACACGATTTCGCGGAACGTGGGC
Organism: Betaproteobacteria bacterium; assembly: GCA_009776435.1. Taxonomy (GTDB): domain Bacteria; phylum Pseudomonadota; class Gammaproteobacteria; order Burkholderiales; family Rhodocyclaceae; genus WRNU01. The sequence goes on from WRNU01000006.1 coordinate 10,080, forward strand.
GAAGTGGCGTTGTAGACATGGACAATGGCCCTGCGCGCACCTTTGAGGGCCTCCAGGGTGCGTGCAATGATGTCCTCACGCGCCTGGGTAAGCACCTCGATGGTGACATCGGGCGGAATGTGCCCGCCTTCAACGAGATGCCGCACGAAATCGAACTCGGTCTGCGAGGCGGCAGGAAAACCGACCTCGATTTCCTTGAAACCGATCTCGCACAGAACACGGAACAGGCGCATCTTGCGTTCCACGTCCATCGGCTCGAACAACGCCTGATTGCCGTCACGCAGATCAGTGCTCATCCAGATCGGAGGGCGGGTGATCACACGATCAGGCCATTGCCGCTCATCGGGACGAATGGGCTGAAAAGGACGGTACTTGGAGGCGGGGTTGGAAAGCATCATGGCGTAGATTCCTTTTAGAGCGTTTTCGGTACAAATGCTTACATATCGTGTAAGTTGAGGTGATTTGCGAACCCCAACGCCGCGACCACCCCGTCAGGCTTCGCCTGCCACCCCTCCACAGAGGGGAATTACCCCGGCGCTTCGCGCCACCCCGTCAGGCGATGACGCATATTACGCGGTTAAACGCGGTTAATGATTGCAATATTTGATTGAAATGGCTTGTTAATGGCTGATTATTTCAATAATATTGTGATTTATGAAATAATTTGCTTTTACCATCATGGAGCCATTCCATGCCGCCCGATCGTTACGACCGTCAAATACTCGACCTGCTGCAACGCGAAGGCCGAATCAGCAACCAGGATCTCGCCGACCGGGTGAACCTCTCCCCCTCGGCCTGCCTGCGCCGGGTACGCACGCTGGAAGAATCGGGGCTTATCACCGGCTATCGCGCCTTGCTCGATGCCCGTCGCCTCGGTTTCTCCCTGACCGCGCTGGTCTACATCTCGATGGATCGGCACACGCCGGAGCGTTTCGCCCACTTCGAGTCCGAGATTTCACAAATCGACGAAGTGCTCGAATGTCTGTTGATTACCGGGCAGTCCGCCGATTACCAACTCAAGATCGTGGTCACGGACATGGACGCCTACCAGGAATTGCTCCTGCAACGCATCACCCGCATCGCCGGGGTGTCGGGCGTGCATACGAGTTTCGTGCTGCGCCGGGTCGTGGACAAGACGGCATTGCCGGTGCGTTGAGGTTTGCGCCCGATAGAACACGAGAAGGTTGACAATCGGAGTAAAGGCGTCATACACTTAAGACAGGTTTATGGATTCAGCCATGTCTTCCGATACTTCTCCCTCTGACGTTCGCATCAACGCTCGTCTTTCCGGCGATGACGCGGCACGTTTCCAGGAATTGCTGGAAAGCAGCGGCCTGTCGGCCTCCGACTTGTTGCGTGCCGCCTTGCGCGAATACCACGCGGCGCATGCGCGTTCGCCGCGCGACCCGCTGGCCTTGCTGGCGGGGTTTATCGGTTCGGGCGAAGGACCGGAGGATCTGTCGGCTCGCTATAAGGAATACTGGAGCGAGTCGCTGGAAAACAAAATCCCGCTTTCGGTACAAGAGCCTCGTGGTACTTACAGATAGCGGTTTCTGGATCGCGCTGTGCAATCGGCGCGACCGCCATCACGCTGCCGCGTTCGCAGCCGCCAAGCGTTGGTCTGGCGAAGGGTTTGTCACAACCTGGCCGGTGTTGACCGAGGTTTGCCACCTGCTGGTGGCGCGCGTTGGCGTGCATCAGGCGCTCGAATTCATGGATGCCGTCGCGCAAGGGGCGGTCGACGTGCCGCAGTTGGACGAAGATGCGCTCTCCCGCGCCAGCTACCTGATGCGTCGTTACCGTGACTTGCCGATGGATCTGGCCGATGCTTCGCTGGTGATCCTCGCCGAGCAATTGGAAGAAGGCCGCATTCTTTCCACCGACCTGCGCGATTTTTCCGGTTATCGCTGGAAGAACAATCAACCCTTTACCAATTTATTGCTGCCCTACCAAAGCTGAGAATACATGAGGAAAAGAGGATGATGGCCAGACTGCTCATTCAAATATCATTTATTTTCATTCCCTTCATAAGCCATTTCGCCCATGCGGCCGATCCGTTGATCGTTCATGTTTTCGTTGCCTTGGCCGACAATAAACATCAAGGCATCGTTCCGGTTCCCGCTGCGCTGGGCGATGGCGACAATCCTGCGAAGAATCTGTACTGGGGCGCGGCGTATGGAATGAAAACCTTTTTCGGCAAAAAATCTCCCGCCTGGAAGCTCGAATACTGTCGCAGTGCGGTTTCCGAGTCGGTGTTGGAACGCTGTGTTTTTTCGGCACGTAACAGCCCTTCCGCATACCTGATTGCCGACGCATATCGTGGTCGGAAGATTGATAAGGCAATGGCCGATTTCATGCACTCTGCGGCGGGTAAGTTACCGCTCGATGAATCAAACTCCCGGCATCAGCCTGCAATACACATTCAGGCGTCGAACAGCGCCACACTGTCCATCTATGTCGGTCACAACGGCTTGATGGATGCGCCGTTGCAGCCCATTGCGCGGACTTTTCCGACCGGGATTGCGCAAGAAAGGCAAGCGGTTGTTCTTGCATGTAAAAGCCAGATGTATTTTGCAGACTACCTGAACCGCAGCGGCGCGCAAAGCCTGGTTTTGACATACGATTTCATGGCCCCTGAAGCCTATGTCGTCGAGGGAATCGTTGAAGGCCGCCGACACAATGAAACGGCGGAACAAATTCGCATCCGCGCCGCAAAAGCCTACGCAAAATATCAGAAAATTTCTGAAAAATCGGCGCGTCGTATGTTTGGCGCGCCGAAACTTTAGGGCGGTTTCGGGTTGAATGGATTTTATCGGGCGGCCAGCAAACTTTCATACCGCATCCGTTCTTCCTCCGAAAAGCAGCAGAAAATCACCTCCCGGATGCCGGGCAGGCGTGCCAGCGCCTCCCGCACGGTACAGAGCGCATGCGGGGCGGCCAGATCGGGCGGGTAGCCGTAGACGCCGGTGCTGATGCAGGGAAAGGCGACGCTTTCCAGCCCGGTCTGATCGGCGAGTTCCAGCGCATGGCGGTAGCAGGCGGCGAGCAGCGCCGGTTCGCCGTGCACTCCGTCGCGCCAGATGGGGCCGACGGTGTGGATGATGTGTCGGGCAGGGAGGCGGAAGCCGGGGGTGATTTTGGCCTCCCCCGTGGCACAGCCGTTCAGGGTATGGCAGTGGGCCAACAGTTCCGGCCCGGCGGCGCGGTGAATGGCGCCATCGACTCCGCCGCCGCCCAGAAGGGTGTTGTTGGCGGCGTTGACGATGGCGTCGACGGTCAATGTCGTAATATCGGCACGGATGACGCGCAGGGAGGCGGACATGATGAAATCGGAATCGAAGGCGCGAAACACATATTATCGCGCTTGTCGGAAGGAAGGAACGGTGAAGGCGATGGGAGGTTCGATGATACGGCGGGTTCTGGCAATGGGAATGTTGTTGGCGGCAGCAGGCGCGGTGCAAGCGCAGGCACAGCGGGCAAGCCTGGAGGCGGGCGGGCATCGCATCGAGGTCGAGGTAGCCGCCGACGAGCAGACGCGACAGCTTGGGCTGATGTACCGGAGTCGTCTTCCCTCCGGGCAGGGCATGTTGTTCTTGTATCCGTCTTCGCTCCGCATCTGCATGTGGATGAAAAACACGCTGATCCCGTTGTCGGTGGCGTTTCTCGATGAAGAGGGGCGCATCCTCAATATTGAGGACATGACCCCGTTGAGCGAGGAGTCCCATTGCTCGGTGAAACCGGCGCGCCATGCGCTGGAGATGAACCAGGGCTGGTTTGCCGGGCATGGCGTGAAGGCGGGCGACAGGGTCGAGGGGGTAAAATCCCTGTCCACGAAATAAGGCGGCTTTTCCGCGTACATCCGCCCATTGTCGGGAGGCGCGGTTGGGATAATGTCCCGAATGCCATTTTGCGTCTTCGCCATTCCCGGCGCGGCGCGGCATCTGAGGCATGGGGCCAGCCGTGGCGGAAGACAGCGATCAGGAAAAAACAGAACCAGCATCAGGCCGACGATTGCAACAGGCCCGCGAAGAGGGGCAGGTTCCGCAGTCGCGCGAACTCCAGACCTTCCTGGTGACGGCGACGGGCGCGCTTTTTCTCCTGATGCTCGGCAGTTGGATGGGAGGACGGCTGTCGGAACTGATGCGGCGTGGTTTTTCTTTCGATCGTCATCTGGCATACGAGACGAACGTTCTGGTGATCGTCGAATGGTTGCAAGGTCTGCTCGGCGCGGCTTTGCTGACGTTGCTGCCGCTTTTTCTCACGTTGATACTGGCGGCGCTGGCCTCTCCGATGATGCTCGGCGGCCTCCTGTTCGCGCCCAAGGCGCTGGGGCTGAAACTCGACCGGCTCAATCCGCTCAAGGGCTTCAAGCGCATGTTTTCGCTGCATGGCCTGGTCGAGATGCTCAAGGCGGTCATGAAGGCATTGCTGATCGGCGGGGTCGGCGCAACGGTGCTGTGGCGCAACCGTGAGCGTCTTTTCGATTTCCTGAAAGAACCATTGCTGCCTGCAATCAGCGATTTTGCTTCCACGGTGGTCTGGATTGCGGTGTTGATCGTCTTGAGCCTCGGGCTGCTTGCACTGTTCGACGTGCCGTTCCAGTTGTGGCAGTACCACAAGAGGCTGCGCATGACGAAGGAGGAGGTCAAGCGCGAGAACAAGGAACAGGAGGGGGACCCGCACGTCAAGGGCCGCATTCGCGCGTTGCAGCGCGAAATGGCGCGGCGACGGATGATGGCCGAGGTGCCGAAGGCCGACGTGGTGGTGACGAACCCGGCGCACTTTTCGGTGGCGTTGCGCTACGACGCCTCGCGCATGTCCGCGCCGATCGTCGTCGCCAAGGGGCGCGGCGAACTGGCGCTGAAAATCCGGGAGATTGCCCGCGAGCACAACGTGGCCCTGCTGGAAGCGCCCGCGCTTGCCCGCGCGCTCTATACGCATTGCGAACTGGAAAATGCGATTCCCGCCCCGCTTTTCACCGCTGTGGCCGAGGTGATGGCCTACGTCTACCAGTTGAACGAGGCGATGGAAAACGACCTGCCCGTACCGCAGCCGCCGACCGATTTGCCGGTTCCCGCCGCACTCGACCCCGGCCCGCCCCCGGAAGATTGACCCATGACAACGAACGCGAGTACGACCCGGCATGGCGAATGAAAACGTCCTGAGACTCCGCCAGATTTTGTCGCCCGCAAACCTGCGCGCGCTGGGAGCACCGATTCTCATCATCATGATTCTGGCGATGATGGTGCTGCCGCTGCCGGTGTTTCTGCTGGACGTGTTTTTCACGTTCAACATCGCAATATCGGTGATGGTGATGATGGTGGCGATGTACACGCGCCGTCCGCTGGATTTTTCCGCGTTCCCCACGGTACTGCTTGTCGCCACGCTGCTGCGGCTCTCGCTCAACGTGGCCTCTACCCGCATCGTGCTGCTCCACGGACACGCCGGCCCGGATGCCGCAGGCAAGGTCATCGAGGCGTTCGGACAGTTTCTCGTGGGCGGCAATACGGCTGTGGGCATCGTGGTGTTCGTGATTCTCACCATCATCAATTTCGTGGTCATCACCAAGGGCGCGGGGCGGATCGCGGAAGTGGGCGCACGCTTTACATTGGATGCGATGCCGGGCAAACAGATGGCCATCGACGCGGATCTGAACGCGGGCCTGATCGACGAGAAAACCGCCAAGCAGCGCCGCAAGGAAGTGGCGCAGGAGTCCGATTTCTACGGGGCGATGGACGGCGCATCCAAGTTTGTGCGGGGAGATGCCATTGCAGGCATCCTGATTTTGATCATCAACATCCTGGGCGGATTGTTCGTGGGCGTCATCCAGCACAACATGGCGGTTGGCGACGCGGCCCATACGTACACCCTCCTCACCATCGGCGACGGACTGGTTGCGCAGATTCCGGCGCTCATCATCTCGGTGGCGGCGGGGTTGGTGGTTTCACGGGTGGGTGGTGATGATGTCGACATGGGTGCGCAGATCATCGGTCAGGTGTTTTCCAACGTACAGGTACTCATTTTGACCGCCGTCATCGTCGGTGTGCTCGGGCTGATTCCCGGAATGCCCAACCTGGTATTCCTGCTCTTTGCCTCGTCAATCGGGGGACTCGCGTGGTTTCGCAGCCGTCGCGGGGCGGGAGAGGAAGCGCCGTCGCAGCAGGAAGCGCAAATCGCCGCCGAAGCGCGCGCTGCCGAAGCGCAGGAAGCGAGTTGGAGCGATGTTGCGCCCGTCGACGTGCTCGGTCTCGAAGTGGGCTATCGTCTGATTCCGATGGTCGACAAGGGCCAGAACGGCGAGTTGTTGCGCCGCATTCGAGGGTTACGCAAGAAATTCGCGCAGGACGTGGGTTTTCTGACGGCGCCCGTACACATCCGCGACAATCTCGAACTCAAGCCCAATGCCTACCGCGTTACCCTCAAGGGGGTCGAGGTCGGCGCTGGCGAAGCGTTTCCCGGTCAATTCCTGGCAATCAATCCCGGTCGGGTCGTGGGGCCGCTTGCCGGACGGGAAACCATCGACCCCGCGTTCGGGTTGCCCTCGTACTGGATCGACAACGTTACCCGCGAACAGGCGCATGCGCTCGGCTATACGGTGGTCGACGCCAGCACCGTGGTGGCGACGCATCTCAACCAGGTCATCCTCGGGCACGCTGCCGAATTACTGGGCCGTCAGGAAACCCAGGCGCTGCTCGACCACGTCTCGAAAGAAACGCCCAAGCTCGTCGAAGACCTCGTTCCCAAGCTGCTGCCGGTCTCCGTAGTGCAGCGGGTGCTGCAAAATCTGCTTGCCGAGGAAGTCAACATCCGCGACATGCGCACGATCATCGAAGTGTTGGCCGAATACGCCCCGCGCACGCAGGATGCCGCCGAACTCACCACGCGGGTACGCGAGGCGCTCGGGCGCGCCATCATTCAGGCGCTGTTCCCCGGCAACGCCGAAGTGCAGGTCATGGCGCTCGAACCGGGGCTAGAACGCATCCTGTCGCAAGCGATGGGAGGAGGTGACGGGGTTATCGAGCCGGGGCTGGCCGATACCCTGCTGCGTCAGACCGCGCAGCTTGCCCAGCGTCAGGAAGAAATCGGCCTGCCGCCGGTATTGCTCGTGCCCGCGCAACTGCGGCTGTTGTTGTCGAGATTCCTGCGCCGCGCCGTGCCCGCGTTGCGGGTCATCGCCAACAGCGAAGTGCCGGAATCGCGCACGATCCGCGTAACGGGCATGGTGGGCGCGGGGGGGTGAGTTCGGGGTGGAATCACGCCGTCGTCCTGCGCAAGCCCAGTCGTTTCCACGGAGTGCTAAATTCCCCTCCCGTGGAGGGGTGGCGCGCCGAAGGCGTGACGGGGTGGTCGCGGCGGCAGGTCTACCCAAAAAGCCGGGGTAATACGGTGCTCTCGCGGCGGCATGCCAAGGTCTTTGGCGATTCGCCACAAGGCTTTTGCGCCGATTACGGCTCGCGCTCAATTTTTTGCATCAGCCTGTGTAGGTTGAGGTGAGCCTTGCGAACCCCAACGCTGGAGGAGAAAATAACAGTATGATATACGGGTGTGCAGTGAAGATAACCTTCCCGCTTGGGAATGCACATACGTTGGGGTTCGCTACGCTCACCCCAACCTACACGATGCTTATGGCATGACTTGACACTGATAACGAACAACGGGAGTATGACGCCATGAGTGACGATAGGGATTTGACGAAACAAACCATTTTGATTACCGGAGCCAATGGCCTGGTTGCACGGCGGTTTGCAGAAAAATACTCTGAAACATATGCGTTAAAATTTCTGACCAGAAAAAAATCCGGCCAGAATGAGTATGAATGGAACCTTGAAACTGGGTATGTGGATCAGAAAGCCCTGGAAGGGATTGACTATCTTATACACTTGGCGGGTGCCAATGTGGGAGAAAAAAGATGGACGGAAAAGAGGAAACAGGAAATTATTTCAAGCAGGGTAAACGCTTCCCGACTCTTGCTTTCAAAACTCAAGGAAAGTGGTCATTCCCTGAAAACCTTTATTTCAGCTTCCGGAGTAGGATATTACGGAAACTTTATCACGGAGAAAGTTTTTACTGAGGAAGATAATGCCGGAACGGATTTTCTGGCATTGCTTTGCAGGAGATGGGAAGAAGCAGCACATGAGTATTCGCCTATCACTCATCGGGTTCTGATCTTCCGCTGCGGTGTGGTTTTATCCGACAGGGGTGGCGCTCTGCCCAGGTTACAGATGCCTATACAATATGGACTGGGTGCCAATTTGGGCTCAGGAAATTCTTATCTTTCGTGGATTCATGTCGATGATCTCTGTAAAATGATTCACTTCTCAATTCAGCATCAAGATATAAAAGGTATTTATAATGCCGTTTCTCCTGAAATCATCACGATGGATAAGGTAAACAAAAACATAGCCCGATCCATGAAAAGACCTTTTTTTCTTCCAAATATCCCTGCCTGTCTGGTCAAATTGATTCTGGGGGAAATGTCTTCCCTTCTGTTGACAGGAAATAAAGTCTCAGCAGAAAAAATTCTCAGTACGGGGTTTACTTTTGATTATCCAGTAATAGAACAGGCTTTGAATTCCTTGAGTACGAGCGCCGCAATTTGGGCGCGATAAATCGCGCCCCTACGATTGGCCATCAAGCCCCTCGTGACCATCTCCGCCTCAGAGTGGGTATGCTCGTGCTACACCTGTTATTGTTCAGGATCGACTACGTATCGCTTTCCTGATTTGTCAGGGCTTTTCAGCCAGCGGTTGAGTTGCCCCGCCGAGAACTGCGAGGGGCGTGTTCGATCCGTGTTCAAACACCAACTGCAAGCCAGGGGCAGTGCGCAGGCTGTGCGGCAGCAGGTAATCCCCTGCGGTGAGTGGGATTTCCAGATATTCAAAGCGCGCGCCGAGATCGACGCCGGCGCGTTGCCAGGCCGCCCAGACCAGAGTTGTGCAGTACAGCCCTTCGTGGTCGTTTCCGACGATGCGAAATGGCGTTCCCAGGCGCTGCAAGACGTATTCCACAGCAGCAGCGCGTGATGCGGCAGTGGCGGCGATGCGGTAAATGGCAACGCCGCGCGCACGTTCGGGAGACAGGAAAAAATCCAGGTCATCGCGCACAACCGCATCTGTTCGTCCGGGCTTTTCGGCAGGTACGGCATGCACGACCTGCCAATGCCCCGGCGAACCGATCAGCATGCCCACATGGCTGTATGGATCGCCCCGTTGTTGTTGGGCGCTCGCCATGCCGCGTACGACATCGCTTTGCCAACCGTCGCCAATGCGAAAAATCAGATCGCCCGGCTGGAGTTGGGAAGAGATGTCGGTGGGCAGGACAATGGCAACTGCTGGCCCGGACTCGTCCGTGCCACGCATGGCGTAAGCCGTGGCAGCTACTATCAGCGCGAAGCAAAACAGCCAGACTGGCAATGCAGAAAGGGTGAGACCGCGTGATAATGTGGGAAAGCGGAAAAAGTTCATTTCAGACGGATTTTCCATTTACCCGATTCCTGGATCAGGGTCATCCGATCTTTTTTCGATTGGCCGTTCTTGAATTTCGTCTCTACCATTACGGTGGCACTGGTACCGTCTTCATTCTTTTCGACAAGATTCGTGGAAACCGAATCCAGACCGCCATTATCCTGTATCACGGAATACTGCTGTCCGACAATCATCTGGAGTTTCCCTTTTACTGCCGTTAAATCGTTTTCCTTTATGTCTCCCAGCGCAAAGTACCCGATGGCCTCTTCAACACGGTTGTTGGCAGCAGCTTTCATATAATCGCCGGCGACACTTTCCGGCGATTGAGATGAACAGGCGGCAAGCAGTGCGAAAACAAAAAACGTCCCCAAAAGGGTGGTCAGTTTGCGGCCAGCAGTGGAAAAAAATTCCGACATGAGAACTCTCCTGATGAGTAATAACAAAAGTTGAGTATGCCAAAAGAAAATGCCTCTTCTTTTGGTCAAGCGAATATTATAAGCAATCCCGCAATTATTGTAAAGGCTGGCGCATTACAGCATACTTGAATTGCATTGAAACGTTTCCCTGCGACTTGAAGGAAGGACAGGCGAAGCCTGACGGGGTGGGGCGAAGCGCCGGGGCAATTCCCCTCTGTGGAGGGGTGGCAGGCGAAGCCTGACGGGGTGGTCACGACGCCGGGGACCGCAAGCTCACCCCATTGTCCTGAATGCTTGTGTGCAAAACTCCTCTTGCTCGCTGATGCGGAAAATGTTCATCTCAATTGGATTTTCCATTTGCCCGATTCTTTGATCAGATCCATCTGACCACCGTCCGTTTCGCCGTTCTTGTATTTCAACTCCAACTCTACCTTGGCACGAGTGTCGTCGTCATTTTTGCTGACAAGACTCGTCAAAATCGAATCCACGCCACCATTATCCTGTACCTGCTGATGGAGTCCTTCGACATGCGCTTGAAGTTTTTTCTTTTCATTTGCATCTCTTTGCACAAGGTACTCAATGGCCTCGTCAACGCGGTTGGCGACAACGGCTTTTACATGGTTGGAGACGACGCTTTCCGGTGTTTCCGGCGTGTGTGATGAACAGGCGACAGGCAGAGCGAAAATGGAAAACGTCCCAAAGAGGGTGATCAGTTTGCGGATAGAAACGGTAAAAAAACGCGGCATGAGAACTCTCCCGATGAACGATGTAGTATACACCGAATATACCAAAGAGAATTCCTTATGATTTTTTTTGAGATGTCAATGTAAACAATTTTACGCACTTTTACTTGAATCACGTCACTTCCGGCACTTCGTAGGGTAGTTCAAGCACTTCCACGCAAGGTCCTTCAGGCGCGCCGATGTGGATTTCTTCACCTGCACGGACAAATTCTGTCCGGATCACGGCCAGCGCCTCGCCGCCTTCGGGCAACGGCGCGAAGTTGACGATGGCGCCCGGTGCGTTTGCGGATTGCGGCGTCGAACCGTAAAGCGCCGTGCCGACAGGGATGTTCGCGCCAGTTGTCGGAGAGAGCAGGCCGATGCGGAACATGCGTCGTTTCGGTTTGCCAAGGTGCTGCATGCGAGCGACGATTTCCTGGCCGGGATAGCATCCCTTGGTGAAGCTCACGCCGCCGATGAGCTCGAAGTTGAGCATCTGGGCGACGAAGGCTTCCTGTGTGGCGGCTGTGACGAGCGGCAATCCGGCGCGAATGGCGGCAAGCTGCCAGCTTGCCGTGCCGCTTGCCGGGATGCCGCTCTGGCGTAGCGCATCGAAGGCGGCAGGCGCCTCAAAGGCAGGCAGGTCGAGGATGAACAGGTTCTCACCGAGCCGGATCGTGCGCCGGTCGGTGCTGACCCGTTGCCGCATGTCGGCTTCCGGTACGGGCATTGCGGCGCGCGACAGGTGTGCGCCCGCCATGGGGCCGGCAAGGCCGATGAGCGCCCTTTCCTGTTCGGGGAGAGAGAGTTTGACCTTGGCGCGGAGGATGTAAAACGACAGTTTCTTGAGCAGGGACGACGTGAGGTCGGAAGAGAGTGCGAGACACAGGTCATCGCTATCGCGCCAAAGCAGAAAGTTTGCCAGCATGCGCCCTTGCGCGGTGTTGAAACTCGTCCATTGCACGGCATCTGCGGTGAGACCGGCAACGTCGTTTGAAAGCAGTCTGTGCAGGAAAGCGCCTGCCTCTTCTCCCGTGGCGCGGATCAGCCCGAGATGGAGAAGCGGCACGGCAACGGCGTTACGCGCCAGCGCGTCGACATCGGCATGCGGGGCGCCAAAGTTTATGGACAGGGACGAGGAATCGGAGTCGATGCGCGCGCCCTCTTGGGCAAGATAGTTTGTCCAGTTGTTCATTTGCCATGATGGAAAGCTGGGAGACAGTTATTATAGTGCCCCTTCACAATATCTTTTTTCCTTTCCGCTCTGTCTTTTCCATGACCTGTTCTCAATGAAAAAAGTCCTTCTTTGGTTCACGCTGATGGTTCTTCTGGCTGCGGCTCTCGTGGTCTGGCTGGGGTGGTGGTATGCCGGGCAACCCTTGAAAGTGAGGCGGGGAGAGACCGAATTTACCGTGCCGCGCGGGATGGCGATGCTACCGGCGGCCAGCGTGATCCGGGAGTCCGGCGTAGCGGTCGATCCACGCTTTCTCTCGTGGCTGGCGCGTCTCACCGGGCGGGCGCAACAGATCAAGGCGGGTTCTTACCAGGTCAAGACAGGGATTACGCCCTGGCAATTGATTACCAAGCTCGAAACGGGGGATGTGGTGCGCGGCTCGGTGCTGCTGGTCGAGGGGTGGAATTTCCGCCAGATACGCGCCGCGCTGGAGAAGCATCCGGATTTGCTGCAAGACACAAGTGATCTTTCCGATTCAGAAATTCTTGCCCGTATCGGCGCGAGTGAAAAGCACCCGGAGGGGTTGTTCTTTCCCTCAACCTACAAAATCACCAAGGGCGACAGTGCGCTTTCCGTGCTTGCCAACGCCTATCGGGTCATGCAGAAACGGCTGGACCGTGAGTGGGAACGTCGGTCCGACGATCTTCCATTGAAGTCGCCCTACGAGGCATTGATCCTGGCCTCGATCGTGGAGAAGGAGACAGGTCGCAACGAAGATCGCACCCGCGTTGCCAACGTGTTCGTCAACCGCCTGCGAATCGGCATGAAGCTGGACACCGATCCCACTGTGATTTACGGGATGGGTGAAAAATACGATGGCAGACTGCGCCGACGTGACCTTGAAACCGATACGCCGTGGAATACTTATACTCGAAAAGGCTTGCCGCCGACGCCGATTTCGATGCCGGGGCAGGCGTCATTGCATGCCGCGCTCCATCCGGAAGGCGGAGACATGCTTTATTTCGTCGCGCGTGGAGACGGCAGCAGCGAGTTTTCGCGCACGCTCAGCGAACACAACCGGGCGGTGGATCGTTTCATACGCAAGAAGGAAGTGCCAGGGAATTGAATCCATCGACCATGAAAATCTCCGGGCGCTTCATCACTTTCGAGGGCGTAGACGGCGCAGGCAAAAGCACGCAGATTACCTTGCTTGCCGAGGCATTGCGCGCGCGCGGCCATGACGTGCTCTGTACCCGTGAGCCGGGCGGCACGGAACTTGGCGAAAGGTTGCGTGAGTTGCTGCTCGGCATGGAAATGCATCTCGATACCGAGGCGATGCTGATGTTCGCCGCGCGCCGAGAGCATCTGGCGGCAGTGATCGAACCGGCGCTGGCAGCGGGAACCTGGGTTGTGTGTGATCGTTTCACCGACGCAACCTACGCCTATCAGGTGGGTGGGCGCGGGCTGGAAGCGGCGCGTTGCGACGCGCTCGAAGCCTGGGTGCATCCCCGTCTCAAACCGGATCTCACCCTGCTGTTCGATCTGTCGCCCGCGCTGGCGGCGACGCGAATGCAGGCCAATGGCGCCGTACCCGACCGTTTCGAGCGGGAACAGCGCGAGTTTTTCGAGCGTGTGCGCGCTGCCTACCTGGATCGGGCGCAGCGTGAACCCGAGCGTTTCCATGTCATCGACGCCGCGCGGGAACCGGGGGCCATTGCCCAGGAAATTGCCGCAGTGCTCGGCGAAAGGGCATGGCTGTGATTCATCCCTGGCTCGAACCGCTGTGGGCGCAATGGATGGCGCTCGGCGAGCGGTTGCCGCATGCCCTGCTCATCGCCGGAGCGTCCGGCCTCGGCAAGCGCGATCTGGCCGAGGCATTGGCGGCAAGCCTGCTTTGTGACGCGCCGGGAACCGATGGGCAGGCTTGCGGACATTGCATGCCCTGTCAGTGGCGTACATCGGGAAATCATCCCGATCTGCACCGGTTGTCTCCGGAGGCCGGAGAATCGCAGTCTCCCACGGAGGAAGGCGGTAGCGACGAAACCGGCGGCGGCGAAAACAAGGCAAAATCAACCCAGGGCGCAACCCAGATCGTCATCGGCCAGGTGCGCGCCGTGCAGGAGGCGCTGTTCGTGACCGCGCATCGCGGCGGAAAAAGGGTCGTGATCGTCGATCCGGCCGAGGCAATGAATCCTTTTACAGCCAACGCGCTTCTCAAACTGCTCGAAGAGCCGCCGGATGGATGTACTTTCCTGCTGGTCTCATCCACGCCGCGTCGCCTGATACCGACCATCCGAAGCCGTTGTCAGCAGTGGCATGTGCCGCGTCCCGGCGCGGATGCCCTGCGGCGCTGGCCGGGGCAGGAACGCGATGAGAGTGTCTCCGACAGCCTGTTGGCGCTGTGCGGCGGCATGCCGCTGGCCGCGAAACGGCTGGCCGCACGTGGAGGCAGCGCCTTGTTCGAGCGTTTCACGGGCGATCTGGGCGAGGACAGGATCGACCCGTTGCGACTCGCTGCACAATGGGAAGCCTGGCTCAAAAAAGACAAGGCGGCACTGGCCGCTGGCTTCAGTCTCATGACGCTGGTCGAGTGGATGCAGCGTTGGGTGAGCGATCTGGCTGCGGTGCGCCTTGGCGGACGTGTGAGATATTTCCCGGCGCAGGCCGAACGTTTGGCGGTACTTTCCGAGGGATCGAGCGCGGCTTTACTTGTCGGCTGTTACAATGAATTCATCCATATCCGACGAGTGGCAACTCATCCGCTCAATTTGCGATTGTTCCTGGAAGATATGTTGATGCGCTATGCTCGCGCACTCAAGGGAGTCCAGCCATGAGCAGCACTAAATCCAACACTCCACAGACCCGTTCCGTGCGGCCCAGCGTGTTGTCGCTGAACATCAACTCCAAGTCCGCGCTCTATGCTGCATACATGCCCTATCTGGCCAATGGCGGCATCTTTCTGCCCACCAGCAAGCATTACACCCTGGGAGACGAAGTATTCCTGATGATGCAGTTGATGGACGATCCGGCCAAGTATCCCGTGGCGGGCGCGGTCGTGTGGATCACGCCTGCGGGCGCGCAACGCAACAAGGCGCAGGGCGTGGGGGTGCAGTTCGCGGCGGATGAAACCGGCAGGCTCGTCAAGCAGAAGATCGAGCAGATTCTTGCGGGGCATCTCAACTCCAGTCGGCCAACCCACACGCTTTGATGCGATGCTTATCGATTCTCACTGTCACGTCGATTTTCCCGAACTGGCTGCGCGGGAATCCGAAGTGCTCGCCACGATGGCGGCCAACGGTGTCGGGCAGGCGATCTGCGTGGGAGTCCGCATCGAGGATTTTCCGCGCCTGCGCGATCTCGTAGGCCGACACTCGCAATACTGGGCCTCGGTCGGCGTGCACCCCAGCAACACCGATTGCGAAGAGCCGGACATCACCCGTTTATGCGAACTTGCCGATGACCCCAAGGTCGTGGCCATCGGCGAGACCGGACTCGACTACTACTGGCACAAGGATGCACCCGAGTGGCAGCGTGAGCGTTTCCGTACTCACATTCGCGCCGCGAAGGCTTGCGGCAAACCGCTCATCGTGCACATGCGCGAGGCGGCTGCCGATACCCTGCGCATCCTGCGCGAAGAAAAGGCTGGCGGCGGGGTCATGCACTGTTTCACCGAATCGCTCGATACCGCCGAAGCTGCGCTGGCGCTCGGGTTGTACATCTCTTTTTCCGGCGTCATTACTTTCAGGAATGCCTCCGCGCTCAAGGCCGTGGCCGCGAGCGTACCGCTCGATCGTTTGCTGATCGAAACCGACGCGCCCTACCTTGCGCCCACGCCGTATCGCGGCAAGACCAACGAACCGGCCTGGGTGAAACACGTCGCCGAAGAACTGGCCGTCCTGCGCGGCGTGCCGTTTGCCGTCATCGAGCAGGCGACGACCGAAAACTTTTTCCGCCTCTTCCGCCATGCCCATCCTGCCTGAATCCTTTCGCCGTTTCGGCAACGTGGCCGTCCTGGCCGCCCTTTCACTTCTTCTGATTGCGCCATCCGTCCAGGCCGGGAGCCAGGAAGAGGCGCTTGCCGCCGCCCGCCGGGGCAATGTCGGCGCGCTCTCCAGGCTCCTCGAAAGCGGCGCGGTTTCTCCCAATGTCGTGGACGAGAACGGCAATTCGTTGCTCATCCTTGCCGTGCGCGATGGTCATATCGAGGCCGCGACGGCTGTGTTGCGTTTTCGTCCCCGACTGGATCATCGCAACCGTACCGGCGATACGGCCCTGATGATTGTGGCGTCGCAGGGCAACATGAAACTGCTCGACCTGTTGCTTTTCAACGGAGCCAAAACCAACCCTATCGTCGGCGAAAACGTCTGGACGGCGCTGCACTACGCTGCGCTCGAAGGCAAACTGCCTGCCGTCGAGCGCCTGCTTGCCGCCAGGGCGGACATCGATGCCCTGACACCCAATCGGTCCGATGCTCTCATGCTTGCCGCCCGCAATGGACACACCGACATCGTGCGCCGGTTGCTGCAAACGCCCATTGATCTCAATCGTCGCAACGACCGTGAAATGACTGCCGAAGCATGGGCGCGTTCCAAGGGCAATACGAAGATTGCCGACCTGATCGCGGAAGCGCACGCAACGCGCAAGCGCCGTTGATTCTTTGCTCGCCGGGAGGTTTTTCCGGTTGACATGCCCGGATCGCCTTTTATAATGGCGGACTTCCCTCGAGCGGGAATAGCTCAGTTGGTAGAGCGCAACCTTGCCAAGGTTGAGGTCGCGAGTTCGAGACTCGTTTCCCGCTCCAAAATGGCCGCTGGCGCGCAGAGGGTATAACGATCGGATTGGTCGGGCTGCGGACTATGTCTTTTTTAGAGTTGAAACTTCCTCCCCTGGCTGTCGGATTCGCATGTTTTTTGGGCATGCGGTTTTGCCCGCCTGTGTTCATGCTGCCGATATCCAGCATTGCCCGTTGGACAGGCTTCGGCGTTCTGTTCGTTTTGGGTCTTTCCTTGCTTGTAACAGGGGCAAGAACGTTTCTCAAGGCTCAAACTTCCTTAAGCCCGACCATGCCCTCGAAGGCTTCATCCCTGGTGACCACGGGTATTTACGGCTATACGCGCAACCCCATGTATCTGGGCGGTCTCGTGATGTTGTCGGCAGGCGCTTTGGTGTTGGCCAAACTTTCGGCATGGTTCTTCTTGCCGCTCTTTGTCATGTATCTGACACGCTTTCAAATCATTCCCGAAGAGAGAGTACTCCGTGCGCGTTTCGGCGCGGAGTTTGATGACTATACCAGGCGTGTGCGCCGGTGGGCGTGAGATTGCTCGCATTACGCGAGGACCAGAGCCGTCGGCGGGCTGCGCCTGAACACGGAGGCGCGGCCCAAACCGTGTAATCGCCATGCACGAAATCATCTGTCCGCATTGCGGGAAGGCTTTCAAGATCGACGAGGCAGGGTATGCGGACATCCTGAAGCAGGTCCGTGACAGCGATTTCGAGAAGCAGTTGCATGAGCGGCTTGAACTGGCCGAGCAGGACAAGCGAAATGCCATCGAACTCGCCCAGGCCAGGGCCGCCAGCGAATTGCAGAAAGCAGCCTCGGCCAAAGATGTCGAGATACAAGAACTGAAGGCCAAACTCGATGCCGATGAGGTTGCGCGCAAACTCGCCGTGACCCAGGCGCTAAGCACAGTGGAGAAGGAGCGCGACGCGCTTGCAAGCGCGCTTGAGCAGGCCAGACAAGACAAGCAGGCCGCTGTCGATCTGGCCGAAGCCAGGCTCTCGAACACGTTGCAGAAAACCGCTGCGACGAAAGAGGCAGAGATTCAGGAGTTGAAGGCGAAGCTCGACGCCAGCAACGTCGCACAGAAGCTTGCGATCACCGAGGCCGTGAGTGTGGTCGAGAAGGAGCGCGACGAACTGAAGAGCGGACTGGAGCGAGCAGAGCTTGAAAAGCAACTCGCCGAGAAGTCGCTCAAGGACAAGTACGAGACGCAGATCAAGGATCGGGATGACGCGATCGAGCGCCTCCGGGACATGAAGGCGCGGCTCTCAACCAAGATGGTCGGCGAAACCCTCGAGCAACACTGCGAGAACGAGTTCAACCGCATCCGCGCCACTGCATTTCCGAGAGCGTATTTCGAGAAAGACAACGACGCGCGAACCGGCAGCAAGGGGGACTACATCTTCCGCGACTCGGATGAGACTGGCGCGGAGATCATCTCGATCATGTTCGAGATGAAGAACGAGAGCCTTGAGACTGCCGCCAAAAAGAAAAACGAAGATTTCCTGAAGGAACTCGACAGGGATCGCACCGAGAAGAGGTGCGAATACGCGGTGCTGGTTTCCATGCTTGAACCCGACAGTGAGCTATACAACACCGGGATCGTCGACGTGTTCTACCGCTACCCGAAGATGTACGTCGTCCGACCACAGTTCTTTATCCCAATCATCACGCTGCTGCGCAATGCCGCGATGCACTCGCTCAAGTACAAGTTGGAACTGGATCTCGTGAAGGCGCAAAACATCGACATCACGAACTTTGAAACCCAGCTCGAGGCGTTCAAGACCGCGTTCGGGAAGAACTACGACCTCGCCTCCAGGCGCTTCCAGACGGCGATCGAAGAGATCGACAAGTCGATCGAGCACTTGCAGAAGACGAAGGAAGCCCTGCTCGGCACCGACAGAAATTTTCGTCTTGCGAACGACAAGGCGCAGGACGTGACGATCAAGAAGCTCACTCGGGGCAACCCGACGATGGCGGCCAAGTTCGCCGAGATCAGGAATCATGATCCTTCTGATGCTGTATGATTATTTGTAGAGGATCAGACTTGATCTGACAGTTCCCGTTTCGACGGTGCCTGATTGCCCAGTCCAATCTGGTAAACTTTGCTCCATGTGTAACCCCCTGAGCCATTCTGCGCCAGTTCTCGCCCTGGGTGTCGCGCTGGGGTTGCGTCGCATCCCGCCGCGCCTGTTCATGCTGGCCGTTGTTTTTTCCATCATCCCGGATTTCGATTCCATCGGTTTTTACGTCGGCATTCCTTACGCCAGTTGGCTTGGACATCGGGGCTTTTCCCATTCGCTTATCTTTGCCCTGCTGTGCGGGGGCTTCGCCGCATGGATCGCGCCCTGGCTCAAAGCCTCACGACTCCTGTCCGGTACGCTGGTCTTCCTGGCCGTCGTCAGCCACATCGCGCTGGATGCCCTGACCAACGGCGGACTGGGCGTGGCGGTCTTCTGGCCGTATTCCGACGCACGCTATTTCTTGCCCTGGCAACCCATCCAGGTTTCTCCCATGAGTCCGAAAGTGTTTTTCACGACTGAAAAAGGGCTTCGGGTCATTGTTTCAGAGCTTCGTTGGGTCTGGCTGCCTCTGATGCTTACCGCGCTCGCTTGCCGCGCGTTCATAGGAAAGAAACGTGTCCGCAGATGACGCGGCAAAGATCATCCTGACTACCAAGAGGTTACACGGCAGCCTGAACGAGCGAAGCGCGAATCACATTCTCGCGGGGTGAAAAGGGCCGGATAAACCGAACATCCGACTCAATCCCGGCGCTTCAAAACCAGCCAGACACACCCCTGGCGACTGTAACAGACGCAATCCCCGAGCGGTAAGCGTAGCGGCCCGGAGACCGTGCGCAACTGACGCACGGCCTCGGCAAGCCGGGCCGAGGTCGGTGGCCTCGCGCCGATCCGTTTGATCTCCCATCGGAGTAGATTGGAAAGCCGTGCGGGACTCAGGCTGTACAGGTATGCCCGGTGGAGTACCCTGTGTCCGTCTTTCTCCGTATCCTCGTACTCGAGGACGGCTGCGGTGACATCGATCTGGGCAAGCTCGTCGAGCAACTCAGCGGCTTCACGCAAGTGCGTCGCGGCACGCGCCAGGGTGCGACGGGCTGCCGGAAAGCGGGTTTCGATGGCGGGCAGGATGCGATGACGCAGGTCGTTGCGGGCGAAGTTCTGATCGTCGTTGCTGGCATCATCCATCCATTCGAGGTTCTTCTCGCGCGCATAAGCGAGGATTTCTTCCCGCCCGATTTCCAGCAGGGGACGCAGCCGCCCGGTTCGTCCGAGGCCGTCCGCCGGTTCGATGGCCGCCATCGCCGCCGCACCCCGTACACCCGTGCCACGCAGCAGGCGGAACAGAACGGTTTCGGCCTGGTCGTCGCGGTGATGCCCGAAAACAAGCCAATCGCAGTCGACGCGGGAAAGCGCGGCATGGCGGGCGATGCGCGCAGCCTCTTCCAGTCCGCCCGGATGATCGCGGGGCACTTCAACCCTGAATACTTGCAGGTGAAGCGCGTACTCGCCACAGAGTCCGATGCAAAGATCCATCCATTCGTCTGCCGCCGGACTGAGCCCGTGATGAACGTGCACCATCTCCAGCGTGTATCCGAAACGTGCGCGCAGGGCATGGAGCACGTCGAGCAACACGACCGAGTCGACGCCCCCTGAAAGCGCACAGCACAGACGATGACGGGAATCGACTCCCGCTGCGGTCAGTGTCGCGGCAGCGGCGTCCAACACGGCTGCCTCGGCTTGCGTCGCTCCGGCGCTCATGGCTCTCAGGCGGCAAGCTCCTTGAAACGACCATAGCTCATGAGTTTTTCCATGCGTTGACTGATGAGTTTTTCGGGCGAAAGGCCCGAGTATTGCCGCAGACCGTCAGCCAGGGCGTTCTTGAGACTTTTTGCCATGCTCTTGTGATCCCGGTGCGCACCGCCTGGCGGCTCGTTGACGACCTTGTCGACGAGACCGAGCGATTTGAGGCGCGCGGCAGTGATGCCCATCGCCTCGGCAGCCATCGAGGCTTTTTCCGCGCTCTTCCAGAGGATGGAGGCGCAGCCCTCGGGCGAGATGACCGAATAGGTGGCGTATTGCAGCATGATGACCTGATCGCCCACAGCAATGGCAAGCGCCCCGCCCGAGCCGCCTTCGCCGATGATGGTGCAGATGATCGGGGTGCGCAGTTCGGCCATTGCGAAAAGGTTGTGTCCGATGGCTTCGGACTGACCCCGCTCCTCGGCCCCGATGCCGGGATAGGCGCCGGGCGTATCGACGAAGGTGAAGACGGGCAGGTGGAATTTTTCGGCCAGTTTCATCAGGCGCAGCGCCTTGCGGTACCCTTCAGGGCGCGGCATGCCGAAATTGCGGGCGATTTTTTCCTTGGTGTCGCGCCCTTTCTGATGGCCGATGACAACGCAGCTCAGTCCGTTGAAGCGGGCCAGCCCCCCGGCGATGGCATGATCGTCTGCATAGACGCGATCACCGTGCAATTCGTTGAAATCCGTGAAGATGTGTTGCACGTAGTCCAGCGTGTAGGGGCGCTGCGGATGACGCGCCACCTGGGCAATCTGCCAGGGCGTGAGCTTGGCGTAAATGTCGCGTATGAGATCTTGCCTCTTGCTTTCCAGACGGGAGATTTCTTCCGAGATGTCCACGGCGGAGTTCTTCTGCACGACAAAGCGCAGTTCCTCGATCTTTTTTTCCAGATCGTTGATCGGGCGATCAAATTCGAGAGGGGTAGACATCGCAAAAACAACTTCCTGAGTTGGGATGGCGCATTGTACTGCCTCCAGCGTTTGTGGCTACCCTCTCCCGCAAGCGGGAGAGGGGCCGGCACAGAGGGTTCCTCTCAGAGCACGTACCGGGCAATGTCTTCACGCCCCGCCACGCCTTCGAGGCGGGCGTCGACGTAGGCGGTATCCACCGTGAGGGGGCCGACCTTGCCATTGCCGGCCTCGAAGGAGATTTCTTCGAGGAGTTTTTCCATCACCGTGTAGAGCCTGCGTGCGCCGATGTTCTCGGTTTTTTCATTGACCTGAAAGGCAATCTCCGCCAGGCGGCGAATGCCGTCTTCGGTGAATTTCAGGGTGACGCCGTCCGTGGCGAGCAGGGCCTCGTATTGGCGGGTGAGACAGGCATCGGTGCTGGTCAGGATACGCTCGAAATCCTCCACCGACAGCGAATTCAGTTCGACGCGGATCGGGAAACGTCCCTGCAACTCGGGTATTAGGTCGCTCGGGCGCGAGAGGTGGAACGCGCCACTGGCAATGAAGAGAATGTGATCGGTCTTGACCATGCCATACTTGGTCGAGACGGTTGCGCCTTCGACCAGCGGCAGCAGGTCGCGCTGCACGCCCTGGCGGGAGACATCCGCGCCATGCGCTTCGTTGCGCGTGGCGATTTTGTCGATTTCATCGAGAAAAACGATGCCGTCCTGTTCGACCGCGCGCAGGGCCTCGCTCTTGATTTCATCGTCGTTGATGAGCTTTGCGGCTTCTTCATCGGTCAGGAGTCGCATGGCTTCCACAATCCGCAGCCGCCGCATTTTCTTTTTGTTGCCCCCCATGTTCTGAAACATGCCCTGGATCTGCTGCGTCAGTTCTTCCATGCCCGGCGGGGCGAAAATCTCGGCGTGCATGAAAGAGGTGGCGACTTCGAGGTCGATTTCCTTGTCGTTGAGATCGCCTTCGCGTAGCTTCTTGCGGAATTTCTGCCGCGTGCCGCTGTCCTGCGCCCTGACGCCGTCGTCTTCGATGCGTTCACGCACCGGGGGTAAAAGCGCGTCCAGTACCCGATCTTCGGCGGCGTCGATCGCACGATCCCGGACGAGCCTCATGGCGCGCTCGCGTCCGTCCTTGACGGCAACTTCCGCCAGATCGCGGATGATCGTGTCGACATCGCGCCCGACATAGCCCACTTCCGTGAACTTGGTGGCTTCGACCTTGATGAACGGAGCCTGCGTCAGACGGGCGAGACGGCGGGCGATTTCGGTCTTGCCCACGCCGGTCGGGCCGATCATCAGGATGTTCTTGGGGGTGATCTCGCTGCGTAGCGGCTCGGACACCTGCGCACGCCGCCAACGGCTGCGCAACGCAACCGCCACGACCCGCTTGGCCTTGTGCTGGCCGACGATGTGCTTGTCGAGTTCGGAGACGATTTCTGCCGGAGTCATCCGGCTCATGGTTTCACTCATTCGTCCAGTTCCTCGATGACGTGACTTTGATTGGTGTAAATGCACAGATCGGCAGCGATCATCAGGGATTTCGAGACGATCTCCCTGGGCGTCAACTCGGTGTTTTCGAGCAGCGCCCGCGCGGCTGCCTGTGCGTAGGGGCCGCCGCTGCCAATGGCGACGATGCCCTGTTCGGGTTCGAGCACGTCGCCGTTGCCGGTAATCACCAGCGAGTGCTCACGATCCGCCACGGCCAGCATGGCTTCCAGCCGCCGCAACATGCGGTCGGTGCGCCAGTCCTTGGCAAGTTCCACCGCGCTGCGCATCAGGTTGCCCTGATGCTTTTCGAGCTTGGCCTCGAACCGCTCGAACAGGGT
>WRNU01000007.1 GCA_009776435.1 Betaproteobacteria bacterium
CCCTGCGTCGGTGATGCTCACGTAGGGGCGCGATTTATCGCGCCCAAATTGCGGCGCTCGTGCTCATTGGGCGCGATAAATCGCGCCCCTACGAACATCCTCGCCCTCTATGTGCTCGGCCCTCCACAGGAGGGGAATTGGCGTTCAATGGGAAGCTACTGGGGGTAACTAAAAAAGATCTGTGCTCCGAAGAGACGATTCTTTGAGCCTCGCCGGTAGAAAAATTTGCAAGAAATAAGCTGTACGTTAATTGATTTCTTGCAAATCATGAAGCCCAAATGGAATAATTTTCTTAAATTAATCAAAGTGTTACATATTATTCATGGCCGACTCTTTAATTCCATGATTTCTGCCATAAAACGCAAAAATGGCCTTTTTTTTGCGCTTTTTATGAGGAATTGCCCAAGCAGCCTGCTGTTACGCAGGGATTCCCCAAGGGGGAAACGTCGCATAGCGCATAGCACTCCAAACCAAGCCGATGCACTATAAAACACGCATGGATTTTTTTGCCCGCATGGTAAGCATTGCCTGCTGTATAACTTAAGAGATAATACAAATGCTTATGATTTTTTGCTTGCATATACAGCATTTTCTATCGTATAAATATAGGAACGCAGCACAACGCGGCTTTTCGCACTACAACATGACCTTCCTGGAGGAAACGAAAATGCCATATTTTTTTACTACCACCCGTTCGTACCAGTTCGCTGATGACAGGAAGAAAGCACTCCTTGCTTTTGAAGGGCAATTTCATCCGTGCAAGGGCAATACAGATGGTAAAAACGGTGTGGATTTTGTGCAAAGATACGCGCGAAAGGAGCATACGTTAGATGAATTACCAGAATCTCGGAAATGGAAAGCGGGCCGACAGCTTCAAGAAGCCTCTTCTAATTCTATCGAAGCGGGAACAGCCATTGCTACTTTTGTGAAGACGCCGGTGAAAGGCTTTTCCGACAATAGCCGTTTCGATTCTAAAAATAGTTATGTTCCCGGGGGTTGTTATGCTGCGTTTTATCTTGGTCATAGTATTACGGGTGTGATCACGATTGCACGTGTAGATCCATTGTCACCATGTGTGATAAAAATCGTTGAGATTACCCAAGGAGCAGCCTCCGAGCTTTATGTCATTGAAACATAATAATCAGGATGTATTTGCCATCCTCCTGTCAGGCTGCCTTGGTTGTCGTTCTTTTACTTCCATTTAGCAATGCAATTAGAGCGGTTTTGATTCAAATGCTTATTTACACTTCCCCCTCTCCCGCTTGCTACCCCCATCCTCCGCAAGGGGGAAAGGGGTTGAAGTGTGCGTGCTTTAACAGAAACCGCTCTGATACGATTATTAACCCGGTCTTTTAATAAACTAAATAATATGATATCTCATACGCATGGACAAGATTGATGCACGGACGTTAACAGTAGAAGGGCGCGAAGTGTTGCGTCGGATGGTGATTCGGCTGCGCAAGCAGTCTGGAATGCCAATCAAGAGCTTGGCGCAGGTAGCCGGAATCCACTATCAAACGGTCCGGACGTGGCTGTTTCGCGCCTGCCAGGAGGGCGAGGAATCGCTGGGGGAAAAGAAGCGCGGTCGTCCGGTGGGAAGCTGCTGCAAACTGACGCTTGCCGAGGAGGTGTGGTTGCGCGAGAAAATCGTGGATCAAACGCCGCAGCAGATGAAACTGCCGTTTGCGTTGTGGTCTCGTCCGGCCATCAAGGCGCTGGTTCAGGAACGCTTCGGCATCCAGATGCGGGATCGTCTGATCGGCAAATACCTCAAACGCTGGGGTTTCACGCCGCAGCGTCCGATCAAACGCGCCCTGGAGCAGCGATCCGAAGAGATTGCAGCGTGGCTCAAGCAAACCTATCCGCAGGTGTTGGCGCGGGCCAGGGCGGAAGGCGCACGCATTTATTGGAGCGATGAAACAGCGATCAGGGAAGATGCGAACCGGGTGCGCGGTTATGCCCCGCACGGCCAGACACCGGTTTCCAGTACGCCCACGCGCTGGAACAAGCTCTCGATGATTTCGGCAATTTCGCCACGTGGCGAGGTGGCCTTTCAGATCGTCGAAGGCAGCCTCAACGCGGAGCGTTTCAAGCAATTTCTTGTTGATCTCATCAAGGAGGTATCGCGCAAGGTTTACTTGGTGGTGGACAGTCTGCGCGTGCATCACGACAAGCTGATCAAGGAGTGGCTGGCCGACAAGACCGAAAAGATTGAACTGGTGTTCTTGCCGCCGTGCGCGCCGCAGTTCAATCCGGACGAGTACCTGAATCACCACTTCAAGACGGCCTTGCGTTCGGTGCCGGTCAGCTACAACAAAGACAGTTTGCTGAAAAAGGCCATGACCTTCATGCAGGCATTGAACACGATGCCACAGATGGTCAGAGCCTGTTTCCGCCATCCATCGGTTGCATACGCAGCACAGGGTATTTAAGGGCCGAGTTAATAATCCCGGTACAGTCGGTTTACCAACCCGTCGTTGCGAGGAGCGAAGCGATGAAGCAATCCAGGGAGTCTCCGCTGGATTGCTTCGTTCCACTCGCAATGACGCCGTACACACTTGAACCGAAACCGCTCTGAATAGGTCGCCCCTGAACAGGTGTAGCCCGAGCGTACCCACTCTGTGGCGGAGATGGTCACGAGGGACTCGATGGACACTCGCCGGGCCACGATGGATCGCGCGCCAGCGGGCGCCCGAACAGGCGCCCCACGCTCGTCAGAAACTCGCGCAGCCTTTGCGACCGTCAACACCGAGGCAATTCGAAGCCTGGGGTTTCGCGCGCACACGCGACCATTCGCGATCGAGTATGTCGTTGTTATGCCCGGCATCGACGGCGCTGCCGGACAAGAGCGTGTCCAGGCAGATCAGCACGAAGCCGAAACCGGGTTCGGAATCCTGGACGCCGCCCTCCAGTTCGCTCGCCCTTTCCGATCTTTCGTTCTCATCCTCATAGTCCTCCATCCACTGTAGCCACTCGAACGCATGTTGATCACTCTCGCGCACCGCATCCGGGAGCTGGAGCACCAGGGACTGTGGGGCGTAGATGAAGTAATTGCCTGCCCCCACCATACATCCCCCCCCATAGACACAGTCGAGGATATCGTCGCCCGTACCAACCATTCCGCCGCGCGTCTCGTTGATCCAGGTGCCGGCCCACACGCGCCAGGGGCCGTTGATCGAGCCGGTGCCGGGATTCTGAAACCGCCATCCCGCCACGAGATCGGTGCCCAAAATGCTGGTGATCGTCATCGCCAGGGTCAGGTCGCCTGCGTATGTTTGCACCCGCACACTATCGGCAGTCATCGTGCCGGGTGTGGCGGTCGAGATAGATTGCGCCGCAATGTCATAGCCCGTGACGCTGAAGGGGCTGATCGTCAGTGCACCCGAATTGATGAAGGTAAACCCGCCCGCCGCTTCACCGTTGAGCCGGTTGACGTTGTTGGTGCCTCGCAGATCCACGCTGCCGGTTCCGGAGCGCACGAACAGATTGTTCGCGGTAATGGGAGCGCCGGAGGAACTCTGTGTGATGTTGCCCACGCTGTACAGCCCGAGTGTTGAAGCCCTGATCGGCGCCCTCAGCGTGATGCCACCGCTCCCGTTTTGCAGCGTGAGTGGCGACGAGGCTGTGAGCGAGCCGTTTACCGTGATATTTCCATTGTGCATGCTGCCGCCGACAACGATGGTGGATGCGCTCAGGCGCGTCAATTCCGACCCCGATATGGAGAAACCGGTACCGTGATCCTCTACTGCGCCACCGGTCAAGCTGAACAGGATCTGATCGCTTGGGCGATCGACTGCATTGCCGGCCGCATCCACCCCTCCGGGGCGCAGGTTCAGCACGTTGTTGGCGCTGACTCGACCATTGATTCGCAATGCATCGCCTGCACCGTTGTTGCTGGCACGCAGGATCACGTCGCCGCTGCCGTTGATGCGCGAACCTGAATCGATACTTATCCCGAACACCCCCGTACCAGCAACGGCGGTGCCGGCGCCTGTCACGTCGATCCTGCCGCCGTTGGTGGAGGTAATCATGCTGCCGGCGCTATCAGTTCTGAGCCATAAGCCGCCCGTCCAGTTTTCTCCCTGAGTGCTACCGACTAACGTGATTGAACCACTGGTCGTCTCGATACGGCCATCCCAGATGCTTATTCCGTAACTAGCCAGTCCCGAGGCATTTGCCAGGCTGGCGCCCCTGATCTGCACGTTACCCGTTGCCGTGCTGATCCGGGTAGCATTTCTCAGCCAAACGCCCGGTGAAGAACCGCCCAACCCTGTACCCGTGATACTCACCGCTCCTCCCGTAGCACCTGAGCGGGTGTCGATTGTTGCACCGGACAACAGCACGCCTGCGAGTTCGTCGCGTCCGGATCCTTCCATCGTCACGAAACCGCCATTGGTTGTGATACTGCCTGCATAATCCACTTGCCTACCCGCCGTGAATACAACATTCAGCGCACCTGCTGTGGACCTGATGATCGCATTTCCCCAGTCCCTGATATCGTTGTGAGCGTTCAGCGTCAGCGTTGCATCCCCACCGCTGATTTTCAGGATTTCGACACCCGACGCTAAGTTGATATTGCCCGCCTGAGCGCCACCCGCGCCCGTCATAATCGTCACGCTGGTGCCGGCGTTGAGAATGTCGTTAATATCACCGTCATAAATAATTGTGTTGATGACCGTTGAGGTGAACGGATTGCTCGGCAGGCTGCCACCCATGCCGCCATGGTTTATGAAAATATCATATGGATCGAGCAACCATTCGCCCGCCTTGCCCGCTGGCGCGGAAGCATTTACGCGGATGCCGCCGAGTTCCAGCACCTCCGCCGAGGTTTCAATAAAACCGCCGTCGCCGCCCTGACTGCCGCCGCGTGCCGTCAACTCGCCGTGGGCGCGCGTAACGGCATCGCCTATCAATACAATCTGGCCGCCATCGCCTCGCGGCCCGGTGGCGTCGGCATGGAGGCTGGAGTCCTTATCCATCGCAATGATGCCGCTGCTGCTCTGGTCGGGAACGGAGTTGGCATGTACGCTGATACTCCCGCCCTGCCTGGTGCCACTGACATCGGCGCGGCTGTTGAACAGCCCGACGTTGCCTGCGCTTGCGTTCACGGCAATGCTGCCACCTTGTCCCACCCCGCTGGCGTCGATCCGCGCATCTTCCACCATCACGCTCGACGCCTCGGCGCTCACCGATCCGCCGGCTACTCCGGCAGTATTGCCCGAAACATCCAGCTCGCCACTAACGAGCACTTCGTTACCGCTGGCGGTGTCGCCGCCCAGCACAATCTCGCCACCGCGGTTGCTGAGCGAGCGCGCGCGCAAGGTGCCGCTCTGCTTGACGACCTGCTCCCGCACCGTGGAGGCGGCCAGCAGCGCAATACGTCCGCCGTCGGCATCCACCTGGCCGCTGTTTTCCACCCACGCCGCAGAGGCCAGCGAGTCGTTGGGGATGGTGAAGGTGGTGAGTCCGTCGCCGTCGAAATCCACGTTGACGGTGCGCGCCGATACCAGCCCCACCGTACCGCCGGGGGCGCTCAGGGTGCCGGTATTGGTGACCCGTGCCGCCATGAGGCCGATGGTGCCGCCGTGGGCGGCGGTGATGGAGCCTTCGTTGATCACGGCAGCGTTGTTGCCATCGGGGCGCGAGAACTTCAACGCGCCACCCGTCAGAAAGTCGTTGTTGCTGATATTGAGCGTCGAGGCGATCAATCCCCCTGCATTGACGCTCGAACCCTGACTGAATAGTATGCCATTGGGGTTGATGAGATAGATGTGGCCGTTGGCGGTGATGTTGCCGGCAATCGTCGAAAGGTCGTTGCCGACCACGCGATTGAGCAGCACGCTGGAGGCATTGGGCTGGTTGAACCTGACGCCATAGCCACTGCCGATGGAAAAACTCTGCCACTCCGCAATGCCGCGCTGCGCGGTTTGCGTCACCGTCATGGTGTTGCCGGCGATCGTGGGCGCGTTTACGCCGCTCACACCGCGAAAGCCGCTGGGCAGATTTTGCGCAAAAGCCGACCCGGCCAGCGCGCAGGCCACCGCAAACACCAGCAGGTGCGGGCGGCATGGAATGAGGAAATGACGTTTGTTTTTCATCAGAACACCTTCTGCAGTTGTACAAGCAGACGCGGGGAGTGGCCGCTGCTGTTGGTGTGATCGGAACGCGACCCGACGCGCCAGGCCAGGGTGGCGTTCACTGCAAAATTGCCGGCGCGCACCCATTGCAGGCCAATGCCCGTACCTTGCAGTTTTTGGTGATTGCCCGTTTCACCGGGCTGCGTGTCTATGGACAACCAGCCCGAGCCGATGTCGTAGAACACGAAGGGGGTCATCGTAGCGTTCATGCTCCAGCGCCATTCGACGCTACCGATAAAACCTTTGTCCACGAGCGCCTGGCTCGACAGGTAGGCGCGCACCGCCTGCGCGCCGCCCAGCGAAAGCTTTTCGGAGGCATCGAGGTTCTTGTTGGCCCACTGGCCGCCCAGCGAGAGGTGCAGCGAATGGTTGCCGATCAACCGCTGCAAACGCGAAGCCTGGAGCGTGATCTTGTTGAAGTCACCCTGGGTGTTGCGCCCACTGGGACTCCGGTCAGCTTCATTGCTGAACGCATCGCGGATATCCAACCGCCCGCGGTACCACTCGCCAACACTGGCCCAATAACCGCCGCCGAGCAGAGTGTCGCGCCGATCCCAGGCCCAGCCCAGTTTCAAACCGGTGACGCGCTTTTGAGATGTGAGGTCCAGCGCGCGATAGCTGTCCTCGAGGCGCTTCATGTTCGCGCCCAGGTGTAGATACAGGTTCTGTCGGCGCGAGCGTATCAGCGGGTAGTTGAGCGTTGCCTCAAAAATGTCGGCGATACCGTAAGGATCGAGGTCGGCAAATTCGCCGCCGATTTGGTAGTCGACGTGCGCGAAGCTGATGCCGCCGCGTATACCTCTGGCACCCAGCGGCCCTTCGTAGGAAATACGCCCGACCGTGAGATTGGCGTTGTCGGAAATCATCAGCCGCGCATCGAGGCTGTCGCCCATACGAAAGGGGCTGGCCCAGCGCACGCTACCGCCGAAGCGGTAGCGACCCGTTTCCTTGAATCCCTGGTTGTCGGCATCGAGGCTGAAGATCCAGCGCCGCGCCGCACCCACCTCGACTGTGAGGTCAGTGGTGCCGGTCTGTACGCCTTCTTCGAGCCGCGAACTCACGATCACACCCGGCAGATCCGACAACAGCAGTATCACGCGCTCGTACAGCGGGCCGTTGAGCGCATGCCCGTTTTTCAGCGGCGCGAGGAAGGCGCGCACCACGGCTTCGGAAATGGGCGCATCGGGCGTGACGTTTACATTGATTCTGCCCAGGCGTCCCTCGATGACACTGATTTCGACCACGCCATCAACCACCGTCTGCACCGGTATTATCGCCTCCGCGAGAAAGTAGCCGTGTTCACGGTACTTTTCGCCGATACTCTGCGCAAGCGCTTCGAGATCGGAGAGCGTCACGTCGCGGTTCAGATAGCGTGCGACGAGCGCGTCGAGTTCGTCCCCAAGCACACGCACACCCTTCAGGTATACGCCGTTGAGGTGAAAGGTGGACGCCGGGGAGGAAGGCGCGGCAGGCATGGCCTGTGGCGTCTGCGCAGGCACGGCCGTCGGCGCGGAACGCGCGCAATCAGCGCAATCGCCCTGCGCGGGGGTGAGATTGATTTGCGCCTGCGAGGGGGCGGCAGCGACCGACAGAACAATCAGCGCCGCAAGGACGATGGGATGGGTGTAGGCATGCATTCTGTTTATCTCATTGCCCGGAAGAAACCGTCAGGCGCCAATCACCGATCAGGTTGAAGGGCGCCCAGAAAAAAGGATGCGCGGTTTGCGGCTGGCGCAGCACTGCGAGTTGGCCGGCCTGCATGGCGCGTTGAAGGTCATTGCCGGCGACGAGTTCGCGGTAGAGCACGCTCATCAGTGCCTCGGTTGCGTCATCCGAAACCGGCCACAACGAAGCAATCAGCGTAGAAACTCCCGCCGAAAGGAATACGCGCGGAAAACCGAGTACTTCGTCGCCACCTGCGACCCGGCCCAGGCCCGAATCGCAGGTCGACAGCGTAACCAGTGCGGTACCCCGTATTCGCATAGCGAGGACTTCGTGCGCTTCGAGGAAATCCTGCCTGTCACCCTCGTTGGCCAGCAGGATGCGCGAATACAGTGGATCTATCTGGTCTGCCTCGGCGTGCGCGGCAACGTGTACGATCGACATGCCGCCCATTACCTTGCGGAACTGAGCCTTGGTAGCCTGCGCGCCCATATAGAGCTGATTGTGCGGGAAGAACTGCGCGATTCGCCTGGCTTCGGTCTCGGCACCGGGCAGATCGTACTTCTCGGCGATGAGCGGGTTGCCAAAAACGGCCAGCTTCGCTTCCGCGCGCGGCGTGTGCTGTGCCAGATACATGGCGATACTCGCCGAGTGGGCCACCGAGACCGGGTGCATCTCGATCAGGTAGCGATCTTTGACGCGCAACGCCTGAAACGGCAGATAGTGCAGTGGCCCGTGCGGCACCACGATCAGCCGCTGGCCCTCGGTCAGGCCCAGCGGCTCGATCAACGCGGCGCCCAGCTTGTCGGCATTGGCAATGGCGGCGCGCTGCCCCCGCACTACCGTGTTGCGGAAGGTTTCGACCAGTTCATCGAGATCTTTGCGCTGGATATTGATGCTTTTCGATTCGATACCATCGGGGCTGATCATCCACACGATCAACCGGTCGGGCAAGGCGTGAAACTGCACCACACGCTCATCGGGCTTCAGCGCACGCTGCAGCGTGGACAGGCTAATGGCGCCGTCGGTGATGTTTTTGTTGAGCTGGGCGCGTCCACGCACCGAATCGAGCAGCGCGCGTGCGCGGCTGCGTTCGCTCAGCTCGAACGCACGGATCGCATCGCCCAGTTCGCTGTGGAGGCTGACCCCGCGGTCGAACACGTCTTGCAGGTCGGAAAAGAGACCCATCTTGAATTCTTCACTGCGAAAGCGCGCGCGCACCGCATCGACGTTGGCGAACGCGCGCGAAAATGCCTTGACCGCGCCCTGCTTGTCACCCAGCGCCAACTCCGCGCGCGCCACGCCGTCCCACGCCCAGAGGCTCGTGTAGCCGCCGTCGCTGCCACTGCCGCTTCGCGCGTCCAGCCGCAGGTAGGCTTCGCGCGCCTCTTGCGGTCTATTCTGCGCAAGCAGCAAGCCCGCCCGCGTGCGCTCCAGTTGTACGGCGAAAGCCGAGTCCTGGGGCGCCTTGAGGGTGCCGAGAATTTGCGCCGCACGTTCAACTTCCGGCGCGCTGCCCGACTGGATCAACGCATTGGCGAGCGACACCCGCACCAGCGGTGCGTAACGCTCTGAACTGTTCTCCAGCGCGGTTTCGTAGGTACCAATGGCGCCGGCATAATCGCCTCGGCGCGCCTGCACGTCGCCGATCACCTTGTTGGCGGGGCCGGCCACGACCCTGGGATCACGAGCAGGGTGGCGCAACGCCTCGCGCGCAAACCCGATGGCCTTTTCAAACTGGCCCACGTAGCTGAAGGCAATGGCCAGATCGCGGTTGGCCATCGCACGCAGGTTGGGATCATCGGTTCGCTCGGCCAGATGCAACGCCTTGCTGGCGGCACGGATACCCCGGCGGAATTCGCCCGCATCGGCCAGCGCAACCGCCTGGCTGCAATACTGGTAGCCGGAGAGCTTGACCGCATCCCGCATGTAGAGCGCCGCGCCCTCGGTGGTCAGGTCGAAGACGGTGTCGGTATCGGTCAACCGTGCCTGCGACTGACGCCTTTCTGCCGTTTCGGCATCGGGCGACGACTGCGCCAATGCTCCATGCGGCACAAACGACACCAACACCCATGCCGCGACCGGAACACCCTTGCGGAAGAAGCGCATGAACGACACCCATGCCGATTTTGCTGAGACTTGCATCTACTATTCTCCATTCCAGCAGGCAGCATCTCTGCCTGCGCATGAATCCTTCTTCGTTAGCAATCTAACTTTTTGATGCTGCATATAACTTCTTCAATGCTACAGGAGGTGAGGAAAGACATTCCATTTCCAATACGGCCTACGTCATAAGCAGTGTAACATATTCCATCGGTTATATTTTCCTTTCCCCCGTTCGACAGGATACTTATGTTGTTTTAATGTTTCCCTCTGGTGTTCTGGTGTTGGTGTATTAGGCAGAAAGCACGCAGAGACAATTTTCAGGCTTTTCCAGCCGTAAAAGCATGCCATAGGCGACTGGCTGTATATATTGATTCAATGAATCTCCAACTTCAGAATATATGGAGTATGAATGAACTGGCGAGCTAAAGTGGTATGGAGCGAAGGGATGCTGTTGCAACCGCAGCATCTCCAGCAAAGCGAACGCCACGCAGACCATGTGCGACATCTGTTGCTGCGCACGACGACACTTTACGGCTGGGGTTTTGCCGAACTCGAGATCGACACGGCCGCACTTGCATTGGGTCGGCTCGCGCTGGTGCGTGCGGTCGGCGTGTTCGGCGACGGCACGACATTCGAGATGCCGGAGGTCGATCCCCTGCCCGAACCCATCGAGGTGCCACCCGACGCGCGCAACGCGGTGTTTACGCTGGCGTTGCCGTTGCGCCGCGCGAGCGCGCGGGAGACCGATGCCGAGGACGACGAAAACGCGCGCAATGATGCGTTGGTGCGCCATCGGGCATTCGAGACTGACGTACCCGATTCCAACACCGCCGGCGAACGGAGTGCCATGGTGCAACTGGGCGCGCTGCACACCCGGCTGCTGCCCGCAGGCGAAACATGCGAGGCGTGGAGCACGCTGGGCGTGGCGCGCGTGGTGGAGCGCCGCGCCGACAACCAGGTAGTGCTGGACCGCACTTACATCCCGCCGCTACTGGATGTGGCCGCGCAGCCGCTGCCCCGGTCCTGGCTCGAAGAACTGGTCGGCCTGCTACGCCAGCGCGCCGATGCGCTGGCGGGCCGTCTCACTCAGGGCGGCACCGGCGGCGTGGCCGAGGTTGCCGATTTTCTCCTGCTTCAAACGGTCAACCGCCACGAGCCGGTATTCGCGCATCTGGTGCGCACAAGTGTGTTGCATCCGCAACACTTCTATGAACGCGCGCTGGCGCTTGCGGGCGATCTCGCCACTTTCCACAACAACCGCCGTGCAGCGCTCTTTCCGCCCTACGTGCACGACGATCTTTCGGCCAGCTTTCATCCGCTGATGGATGATCTGCGTCGCAGCCTGTCAGTGGTGCTGGAACAGTCGGCCATTCGCATCGACCTGCACGACCGCAAACACGGCATTCGCGTGGCGATCATCCCCGACGCGGAGCTTCGGCGTAACGCGAGCTTCGTGCTCGCAGTGCAGTCGCAGATGCCCGGCGAGGCGCTGCGCGCGCGCTTCTCGACACAGGTCAAGGTCGGCCCGGTCGAGCGCATCCGCGACTTGGTCAACCTCTCGCTGCCCGGCGTACCACTCGCGCCCATGCCCGTGGCGCCGCGCCAGATTCCCTACCACGCGGGCGCAAGCTACTTCGAGTTGGAAACGCACAACAGCGACCTGTGGCGCCAGATCGGCCAGTCCGGCGGCCTGGCCATGCACATCGCAGGTGATTTTCCGGGGCTTGAACTCGCCTTCTGGGCCATCCGTTCATGAGCACACAGGTTCCTTTCGCTGCGTTCGAATCGGAGCGCACCCTCATCAAACCCAAGCCGCGTACAGCCGGCGCCGCTGCGATAGCACCGACTGCGCCTGGCCCGGTCGGCGCACCCGCACCCAATTCGGCGCCCATCTCGATCGGCGAAATTGCGCTGCTCAATCCGTTGGTGTCGTGCGCCAGCCCGTTACTGCTGCTCACCGCCAAGCTGCGCAACCTGGTGCAGCCGCCCAATACAGCCGCCCTGCGCACCTCGACCGCCGAGGCAGTGCAGCAGTTCGACATCGCCGCGCGGCGTGCCGGTATCGACAACGAGACCGTAGTGGCCGCACGCTTCGTGCTGTGCGTAGCGATCGACGAGGCGGTTTCCAAAACGCCCTGGGGGGTGGCTGCAGGCTGGAGCGCGAAGAACCTGCTCGTGCAGTTCCACAACGAAGCCTCGGGCGGTGAAAGGGTGTTCCAGTTGCTTGCCCGGCTTGCGCAAGACGTACCCGCGCATCGCCCATTGCTGGAACTGATCTACTGCGTGCTCGCCCTCGGCTTCGAGGGCCGTTACCATGTCATCGACAATGGCCGCGCGCAACTCGATGCGGTACGCGCGCACCTGGCGGAACTGATCCGCAAGGATCGCGCGCCGCTGGAGCCGCAACTTTCGCCACACTGGCACGGCGAAAGAACGGGCGCGGCGCGCCTGCGCGACACCATGCCGCTGTGGATCATGGCAGTAGGCTTCGCGCTGCTGCTCGCACTGTCCTGGGCCGGCATGAGGTTGTGGCTCAACCACCGCTCCGATGCCGTCTACAGCGAGATTGCCGGTTTGTACGTCCCACAGCCGCAGCGGACGCTGCCTGCACCTGTGCCCGCCCCGAAGCCCCGGCTGGCGCGCTTCCTGGAACCCGATATCAAGGCGGGACTGATCATCGTCACCGATGAACCCAACCGCTCCACCGTGCGCCTGCGCGGCGACAGTTTCTTCGACTCGGGCAGCGCCGTACCCACAGCGGCCTCGATGCCGGTGCTTGCCCGCATCGGCGAGGCGCTTGCGCGAATGCAGGGCGAGGTGATCATCACCGGCCACTCCGACAACCAGCCGATCCGCTCACTGCGTTATCCCTCCAACTGGCATCTTTCGGCGGCACGCGCGCAGGCGGTGTTGGACGCACTCTCGACGCAGGTGCATCCGTCGCGCATGCGCGCCGACGGCAAGGCCGATGCCGAACCGATCTCCTCCAACAAAACGCCTACCCACCGCGCGCGCAACCGCCGGGTCGAGATCGTGCTGATAACCGGGAGCACGCAATGAAAAAATTCTTCGCATGGCTGGTGCATCCGGTTTTCCTCACACTGCTTGCGCTGGCGGTGTTCGGCCTGCTGGTCTGGTGGATCGGGCCGCTGGTGAAGGTCGGTGAGCTCGAACCGCTCGTCAGCGAATGGGCGCGCGCGCTCGTCATCGGCGTGGTCGTGCTGCTGGTGCTCATACGCTGGCTGTTGCGGCGCTGGCGCGCGAACAGGGCGAGCCAGCGCCTGGCCGACGGGCTGGTCAAATCGTCGCCGGCATCTCCGGGCAACGCTGCGTCCGGAACCCCCGAGCAGAAGGCGCTGTCCGATCGCTTCGCCGAAGCGGTAGCCACGCTCAGGAAGATGCATCTGACGCAAGCGGGCCGTAAACCTGGCTGGCGCGACTGGCTCTCACTGTCAAGCGGCAGCTACCTGTATGAATTACCGTGGTACCTGTTCATTGGCGCACCGGGCGCGGGCAAGACCACCGCACTGGTGAATTCGGGCCTGAACTTCCCGCTGGCCGAAAAATTCGGATCTGGCGCGATTCGCGGCATCGGCGGCACGCGCAACTGCGACTGGTGGTTCACCGACGAGGCGGTACTGATCGACACCGCCGGTCGCTACACCACGCAGGACAGCTACGCCCAGGAGGACAAGAGCGAGTGGGAGGGGTTTCTCGGCCTGCTCAAGAAGGCGCGTTCGCGCCGCCCGCTCAACGGCATATTCCTCACCGTAAGCGTTGCCGACTTGCTCGGGCAGAACACCGAGCAACGCACGACGCTGGCTGCCGCCATGCGCATGCGCCTGCTCGAACTGGATGAGAAGCTCGCCACACGGCTGCCGGTCTATGTGCTGATCACCAAGGCCGACCTGCTGCACGGTTTCACCGATTACTTCGCCGATCTCGGCAAGGAGCAACGCGCACAGGTCTTCGGTTTCACGCTGTCGGCAGCCGAAAGCGAGCACATCGCCGGGCAGAAGCTCACAGCGGCCTTTCAGCGCGAATTTGCGCTGTTGCGCCAGCGCCTGAACGACGGCCTGATCGAGCGTATGCAGCAAGAAACCGACGGCACGCGCCGTAGCGCAATCTTCGGCTTTCCAGCACAGTTCGGCGTGCTGGAACCCATACTGGGCGAGTTGCTCGACCAGGTGTTCACCGGCTCGCGCTTCGTCCAGCCGCCCTGGGTGCGCGGCGTGTATTTCACCAGCGGCACGCAGGAAGGCAGCCCGATCGACCGCGTGATGGGCAGCCTCGCACGCAGCTTCGGGCTGGAGCGCGCCCTGCTGCCACAGCAACAGGGCAATGCACACAGCTACTTCCTCAGCACGTTGCTGCGCGAGGTGGTGTTCTCCGAGGCGCGGCTGGCGGGTAGCGACCTCCGACTCGAACGCCGCCGCCATGTGTTGCGCGTAGCCTCCGTTGCCGCGATGGCGCTGTTTTCTGCGGGGCTGATCGCCGCCTGGTGTCTGAGCCTCATTCACAATGTCGATTACCTGACATCGGTCGAAGCGCGCATCGGCACCGCGCGCCAAACGCTGGACGCGCTACCCGCCCAGAGCGGTTCAATCGTTTTCGTGGCCTCGCAGCTCCAGGAGTTGGGACATCTATGGCGCACGCCGGAAAACCACGAGGGCGCGCCACCCCTGTCGATGACCCTGGGATTGTATCAGGGCGGCAAGCTCCAGGCTGCCGCCGCGCTCGTACATCAGCGCGCACTGGCCGAAGTGTTTCTACCGAAGCTGGATCAGCGTCTGGAAATGCAGTTGCGCACAGCGAGCAAAACCGACCTCGAATTCAGCTACGAGGCGCTCAAAAGCTACCTGATGCTGCACCAGAGCCAGCATTTCGACGCCAAGGCTCTCAAGGCATGGATCACGTTCGACTGGGAACGCAGCCTGGACCGCAGCATTTCACAGGAGCAGCGCGCCACGCTCGAGGATCAGCTCGATATGCTGCTCGCCCAGGGCGCCCCACAAGCGGTGCTGCCGATGGACGAGAATCTGGTGCGCAGCGTTCGTGCGCTACTCTCCAGTTACCCGCTGGAGGCGCGCATTTTCAACCGCTTGCAACGCGAACGAACCGGCAGCGACCTCCCGGAATTCAGCATCGTGAAGGCCGCCGGCCCCTCGGCGCCGCTGGTGTTCGAACGCACCAGCGGCAAGCCGCTGACCGAAGGCATACCGGGCTTGTTTACCGTCAATGGGTACCGCAAGCGCTTCCTGGCTGCTGCGGTGCGCCTTTCCAACGTGATGGCGCTGGAGGAACCCTGGGTGCTCGGTCTGGATCGCAGTCTGGCCGGTCGCATGCAGGACATCGCCACACTGGACGCACTCACCGACCGCGTGCGCCGCCTCTACCTCAATGAATACGTCAAGCGCTGGGACGCACTACTGGCCGATGTACGCCTGGTGCCCATCGAGAATTTGGCGCGCAGCATCGAAATCGCGCGTATCCTCTCCGATGTCGACTCGCCACTGGGCAATTTTCTGCGCGCAGTGGTCAAGGAAACCTCACTGATCCCGCCCGAGGACGAAGAAACCGTGGTGGACAAAGCCGCCGACATGGTGAGCCACACGCGCAAGGAACTGGAAAACCTGTTCGGCGGCAACGCCCCGGCGCGGGTCGCGCCTGGCCGTCCAGTGGAGGCCATCGTGGACGATCACTTTGCCCTGCTGCGCCGCTTTGTGCAGGGGGCCGGGCCGGGACAAACGACGCCGCTGGACGAGGCGCTCAAACTCTTCAACGAGGTCTACGTTTTCCTCATCGCGGTGGATACGGCCGCCGGCGCCCGTGGCGAGCCGC
Organism: Betaproteobacteria bacterium; assembly: GCA_009776435.1. Lineage (GTDB taxonomy): Bacteria > Pseudomonadota > Gammaproteobacteria > Burkholderiales > Rhodocyclaceae > WRNU01. The sequence continues at coordinate 15,747 of WRNU01000007.1, forward strand.
CGCCGGGCAACGTAGCGGGTCGTCTCAAGTCAGACGCGGGCCGTCTCCCCAAACCAGTACGCGGCATGATCGAGACGTTGAGCCAGTCCGGCATGAAGCAGGCTCATATTATCGAGCGCGAAGGCCTGAGCCATGACTTGCACCCCGTGACCGACTTCTGCCGCCGTGCGATCAATGGGCGCTACCCGCTCGTGAGCACGAGTCCGCACGAAGTGCAGCCGGAAGACTTCGGCCAGTTCTTTGCCCCCGGCGGACTGATGGACGACTTCTTCCAGAAGCGCCTTGCCGCGCTGGTAGATACCAGCGCCCGGCCCTGGCGCTACAAGCCGGCAGCCGACGGGCAGATGCCCACCAGCAACAAAGCGCTTGCACAGTTCGAGCGCGCAGCGCGCATCCGCGATATCTTCTTCCGAGGCGGCGGGCGCGTTCCGTCGATCCGGTTCGACTTCAAGCCAATGGAGATGGACTCCAGCATCATCCAATTCATTCTCGACATCGACGGTCAAATCGTGAGGTACTCCCATGGCCGGGTGATGTCGATGGCGGCGCAATGGCCTGGCCCCAAGGGCAGCAACCAGGTGCAGATGCAAATCACTCCACCCTCTCCCTCCGGCAACTCCAGCATAGCGGTCGATGGCCCCTGGGCGCTCCTTCGCCTGTTCGACAAGGGGCAGTTCAAAGCGTCTGGTTTACCCGAGCGGTTCTTCATCACCTTTACCATCGACAATCGCAACACGAGCCTGGAGGTCACGGCCAACAGCGTGCAACACCCGGTTCAGTTGCGCGAATTGCGCGAGTTTTCGTGCCCGGAGGGGTTGTAATGATACCGAGCGGCAAAGACGCGCTGCCCGGCTGGTTCGGCAAGCTGCCGGGCATGGGCGACTTCGCCCACCGACGCCTGCCTGCGCTCTTTCGCCAGGGCTGGGACGACTGGTTGCACGAGAGTCTGGCAGGGCTGCGCGGGCGTCACGCCGATGACTGGACCGTGCATTACCTTGGAAGTCCGCTATGGTGCTTCGCGCTTGGCCCGGATACGGTTGACGCAACGGCGTGGATCGGTACGCTGATGCCCTCGGTTGATAGCGCGGGCCGCTACTTTCCCTTGACGCTGGCGCGCCGATTCGATACCGGTCTCGACATCACCGCCTGGTGGGCATGTGCAGCTCACATCGCACTCGATGCGCTCGATGCCGATCTCGACGCCGAGCGTTTCGAGGCCCTGCTTGCGCGGCGCTTCGACGAAATGGAGGTGTCCGGCGAAGATGCTCCGCCGCCTGCCGGACAATCGTCGTGGCACGCCGAACTCAAGAACGGCACGACCCTGCGGCTCACGCATACAGGCCTGCCGCGCGGCGCGCGGTTCGACGCACTGTTCGGTTTCGTGCCGGAGCCGTTGGAACTGTTGCCATGAATGACATCGCACCCGAACAACCGACCAACGACAATGACTGTACCCGCATAATCAGCACATCAGACGCGCCCGGCGACGGTGACATGATGTCTGTACCGATGCTGCCCGGCGATATCCAAGAGGAAATGGACAGCAATGTCCCCGTGCTGCCGATGGGTACCCGCCTGGGCGAGTTCGAGATCACAGCGCTCATCGGCCAGGGCGGCTTTGGCGTGGTCTATGAGGCGCGCGATCATGCGCTCGAACGCACGGTGGCGATCAAGGAATACCTGCCCGTCTCGCTCTCCACGCGCCAACGCGACGGCACGCTGCGCCCGCTTTTGCGGTGCCAGCGCGAAACGTTCGAGCTGGGCATGAACAGCTTCATCAACGAAGCGCGCCTGCTGGCGCAGTTCGATCACCCTTCCCTGTTGAAGGTTTACCGCTTCTGGCAGGAGCGCGGTACCGCTTACATGGTGATGCCGTACTACCGGGGCCCGACCTTGCGGCAGGCGCTCGACACAATGCCGGGCCGCGCGGATGAGTCCCTGCTGCTGTCGATCATTGAAGACCTCACGCAAGCCATCGCGGTGATGCACCGCGCCAACTGCTACCACCGCGACATCGCGCCCGACAACATCCTCCTGCTCGAAGGCTCGGGCCGCCCGGTGCTGCTGGATTTCGGCGCAGCGCGCCGCGTCATCATCAACACGACGCAGGACATCACGGCGATCCTCAAACCCGGCTATGCGCCGATCGAGCAGTACGCGAAAACGCCCGATACGCCGCAGGGCGCCTGGACCGACATTTACGCGCTGGCGGCAGTGCTGCACATTGCCATTACCGGTTATAAACCGCCGCCCTCGATCGAGCGCGTGCTGACCGACAGCTATATGCCGCTGGCCACCAATGCGCAGCTTCAACGACGGTTCGGAACGCAACTGCTGGCGGCGATCGATGCCGGCCTGGCGGTGCGGCCCGAGGCGCGCCCGCAATCGGTGGCGGCATTCCGCAAGCTGCTCGGCCTGGACGAAGATGCCACGGTCACGGCTCAACGTACCGAGCAGGTTTCCTCATTCGCCAGCGGAAAAAACATAGCGCCCGCGCCGGGCGACAAGAAAAACACGCTCCGTGCGACGATGGCAACCGTCCTGGCGCTGCTCGCACTTGCAGCCGGCCTCGCCTGGTGGATGTGGAGGGGCGAAGAGTCCCCGGTGGCCGAGGCGTTACCGCCGCACCTATTGCCGGTGGAAGGATCCGCTCCCGGGCAGGCCGACGATGCACCGCAACCGCCGCCGCGCACCCCGGCTGAATCCCTTGCCGCATTGGCCCACGGCGCCACAAGCGGGTTCGTCGTGAAAGCGATACCACACAAGCAGGACGTGCGCGTGGGCCAGGACGAACTCAGCTTTGAAATTCGTTCCAGCCGCGCGGGCTACGTCTATGTCTACCTGCTGTCGAGCAATGGCGAGTTATTGCTGCTCTTTCCGAACCTGCTGGACGGACACAACCGGATCTTCCCAAATCAACCGCTCACGCTGCCGCGTGCTGCCTGGCCGCTGGAAGCGGCGGGGCCTCCCGGCGTCAACCGCTTCGCGGTGCTTGTGAGCGAGCACGAGCGGGATTTCAGCAACAGCGGCTTGCGCAGCATTGATGTTTTTTCCGAGTTTTCACTGCCGGTACTGAGCGCGCTCGAAGCCGTGCGTGGTAGCGACCCGACCCCGCTGCTGGGTAAACCGGTATGCCCACAGGATACACCCTGCCAAAATATATATGGCGTAAGTATGTTTGAGATTGTCGAGAGGTAATACGATAATGAGCAGGAGCCGCATCATGAAGTCATTGACCCAAGGAAACCACATCATGAAATCGCCTTCTTTCCTCCTGAGTGCACTGGCATCGGCGCTTTTGACAGGATGTATCATTACGCCCTCCGAACAACCGCTCACCGAGGCGGACCCTGCTTCGGTAGCCGAGCTGCCTGCCCAGGCTACGGAAGCCCCATACTCGCCGACGCAACACCCCGACGCGCCAGTAAACGCCAGCATCGCGGGACAGACGCGCACCTTCGTCACGGAAACGGCGAGCTACACCCTGTCCGGTTTCGAGTCTGTGCCGGGCTGGCAGCAAGACGATTTATCGCAGAGTTGGCCGCCCTTCCTTTCAAGCTGCCGGATTCTCGCCAATCGCAACGAGTCATGGCGTCAGATCTGCGCCTCCGCGCGCGAGGTCGATGGAAAGGACAACGCGGCAGTCCGGGACTTTTTCGAGCGCGAGTTCTCGGCCTATCAGATCCGCGATGACGACCACCGCCCCGATGGCGTGATCACAGGCTACTTCGAACCCGAGATCGCGGGCAGTCGCAAGTACCAGCCGCCCTTCATCTATCCGGTCTATGGACAGCCGAGCGACATGTTCTTCCTCAACACGAGCAAACTTCCGGTTCGCAAAGGCGTTGTCGCCGCACGGGTACAGGGACGCAAGGTGCTGGTACAGTCCGGCCCGGCCCGCGGCAAGGGTGTGTACGAGCTAGACCTCTCGCAAATCCTGAACATTTCATCAGAACGCAAGGTACGCCTGCGCATCGAAGGCCAGCGCCTGCTGCCCTACTACACGCGCCAGGAAATCGAGGCGCGCGGCGCCCCCAACGCGCGCGTGCTGGCGTTCGTCAGCAGCGCGAAGGCACTCTATGAAATGCAGATCCAGGGATCGGGCCGGATCCGCTTTCCCGACGGCGCCATCCTCCGTTTGGGGTATGCCGAACAGAATGGCCATCCGTTCCGCCCGATGCTGGCCGTGAGTACCAAGGTGCGCACGCGCGGCGGCGAGATCGAACTCGAAATCGACGATGGCGATGAAGAAGGCGTGGACACCACCGAGGTACGGGTGCGCGGCTTCAAGCTCGCGCTGCCGGCCACGAGTGGTCCGGTCGCGGTGCCCGGACAGCGCATCGCCGGCGTGGCCGGTTCCGGCATCACCGACCCGAGCTATGTGTTCTTCAATGTAATCACCGGCAACACCGCCGGCCCGATAGGCGCCATGGGCGTACCGCTACAGCCGGGACGTTCGATCGCGGTCGATCCGCGCAGCACGCCGCTTGGATATCCGGTGTTCGTTTCCACCCAGTTGCCCGGCAAGAATGGGCCGCTGCAGCAACTGACTGTCGCCCAGGACACGGGCGGCTCCATTCGCGGCGCGGTGCGAGCCGACTACTTCTTCGGCAACGGGGAGCAGGCCGCGCAACAGGCGCGCCGCATGAAGCAGCGCGGCCAGCTCTGGGTCCTGCTGCCGCGCGGCCAGGTCGTCGCCACTCCTGAACCGGGCGCCCCCCTTATGCGCGGCGGAGTCGCAGGCAGCGAGCTACCCCAGTGCCTGGTATCTGACGAAGATAGCTGCGCCAACGATTGAACCCCGAGGAAAATACGATGGAAAACACACACGGCATAATGCCGGAGGGCTTTTTTGACGCCGACAAGTTCTTGCCTATTGTCGAGCGACTCATTCGCAACAATGCCTGCGTTACAAGAGATGATCACAATCGAAGCACATTCGATGTTGTCAACAGACGAAGCCTAAACCTATCGTTGGGGATCAAAGATGGAGGCGCCTGGATTGCGGGCGGAAGCTTACAAACATCAGAGACGGACGGAACTCCCCCTCTCGAAGCCGTAGGCTACATACTGATCAGCGGTAAGAGACTCGGCGTAAAAAAGCCGAGTTTCAGCCAACTGCTCGTGGTACGCAAGGGCGACAGATACGGTGCCAAGATCGCCACTCTACTCAACAAAGATATTAAAAGCACCCTCAGTGAGGTGCATCTCAAGTACTGTGTAAATTATGGAGAAGCAACTTCCTCCTGGTACAAAGTTGCCGTTGAGGAGGCGCGCCTCACGAGTTTTTCCATATTGAGCTTCAATGACGCTCCTTACGAAGTTATGACATTTTCCTACGCAAAACAGATCGAAATCACAACGTCGGATAATATAATAGCCACTTTTGACTTAACCGACGACTCACCGAAATCATGAACGACCACGATCCCGCCGAACTGCTACGCCGCGCCGACCCCGCCGCTGCGCTGGCCGCCTTGACCGAGCAGGTGCGCGCGCACCCATCCGACTTCAAGCTGCGCGTCTTTCTCGCGCAGTTGTTGTGCGTGCTCGGTCAATGGGAACGCGCCCTGAACCAGCTTGGAGTCGCTGCCGAGCTCGACGCGCTGGCCGTGCCGATGAAGCAGGTCTATGGCGATGCAGTGCGCGGTGAAGGTTTGCGCGCCGCAGTCTTCGCCGGCAAAGACACACCGATGGTGTTTGGCCAGTCCGATCAATGGTTGGCGCTGCTGATCGAATCGCTGCTGCAACGCGGCAAGGGCGAAGGCGAGGCTGCCGAACGGCTGCGCGCGCGCGCCTTCGAGGAAGCCCCCGCAACCGCCGGGCGCATCGACGGCACGCCCTTCGCATGGCTGGCCGATGCCGACATGCGCCTGGGCCCGGTGCTGGAGGCTTATGTGAACGGACGCTACTACTGGATTCCATTCGCGCGCATGGCGCGGGTGCGCATCGAGCCGCCCAAGGATTTGCGCGACGGCATCTGGATGCCCGCGCACCTGGATTTCGAGAACGGCGGCAAAAGCCTCGCGCTGATTCCCACGCGCTACGAAGGCAGTGAGTACAGCGCCGACGGCGCGGTACAACTCTCGCGCAAGACCGAATGGCGCGAACTTGCGCCCGAGGTCTGGGCCGGTAACGGCCAGCGCGTATTCAGCAGCGACGCAGGCGAACACCCATTGATGGACGTGCGCGAGATCGTCTTCGACACGCCGCAACCCATATCACCGCCTGGACACGCCAATGGCTGATCTGGGAGTCCAGGAACGCCTGCAGCCCGCGCTACTCGACCGCCTGGTGGACGATGCTCCGTACCAGCGGCGTGAGAGTGACGCAGAGCGCGTTCTCACGCATCAGGCGTTGCGTGCGGCGGTATTGCGCGACCTGAGCTGGCTTTTCAATGCCACGAACATGGGCCTGGACAGCAAACGCCATCCGAACGCGGCGCGCTCCGTGCTCAATTACGGATTGCCTGCCCTGTCCGGCCAGTTCGCCACCTCGCTACACCATGTCGGCCTGAAACAGGCGCTCAAGAATGCAATCTTGCAGTTCGAGCCGCGCATCCTGTCTCATAGCCTCGAGGTCGAACTCGTCATGGAAGGCAGCGTCCTCGATTCGCACAACTGCATCGGGCTGCATATCCGGGGCATGTTATGGGCGCAACCGGTGCCGCTGGAATTCCTGCTGCGCAGCCGCATCGACCTCGAAGAAGGGCGCATCGAAATCGAAGAAATGGGAGTGCATTGAGCCAATGGACCCGCGCCTTCTCGATCTCTACGAACAGGAACTGCGCTATTTCCGCGAAAGCAGCGATGAGTTCGCGCGCGCCTACCCGAAGATCGCCGCGCGCCTGGGAGTCGTCGACGTAGCGGAGGTGGCCGACCCCTACATCGAGCGGCTGATCGAGGCCACCGCCTTTCTTTCCGCGCGCGTGGCGCTCAAGCTCGACGCCGAATATCCATTTTTCACCGGCCACCTGCTGGACATCGTTTATCCGCACTTTCTCGCGCCCACGCCCGCGATGGTGGTACTGGCCTTCGAGCCCGATCTGCAAGACAGCAACAAGCTCGCTACCGGCCCCACCGTGCCGCGCGACAGCGTCCTGCGCGCAAAGCAAGCCGCAGGGCAGGACACATATTGCGAATTCCACACCGCCAGCGCGCTACGGCTGTGGCCGATCGAAATCACGCGCGCCAAGTACTTCAGCTATGCGCCGGACCTGCCGCTCGCGCTGCACCCCCGCGCGCGCGAAATCCGCGGCGGCCTGCGCATCGGCATCCGCGCAGGCGCGGACCTGACGTTCGCGCAGATTGCGATGGACGAGTTGGTGCTGCACTTCGGCGGCGTGCTCGATATCGCCTGGCAACTGCACGAATGCGTACTCGGCGATCCGATCGGCGTGCTGGTGCTGCCCGCAGGCAAGGGCGAACAGGCGCGCAGCCTGCCCGCAAGCGCGATTCAGGCGATGGGCTTCGAGGACGACGAATCGCTGTTGCCCCAGACCGCTGCCGGCTTCTCGGGTTTCCGCCTGATGCAGGAATACTTCGCCTTCCCGGAGCGCTTCCAGTTTGCCCGCATAACGGGCCTGGCGCCGCTCCTGGCGCAAATGCCCGTGACCGAAATCGAAGTGGTGCTGCTGTTCTCGCGCGGCGACGCGGCACTCGAAAAACTGGTCAGCGCCGACAACGTGCTGCTGCACTGTGTAAACGCAATCAATCTCTTTCCCAAGCGCCTGGACCGCGTACCCATCAGCGAAAGCGTAAACGACTTCCATCTGGTACCCGACCGCACGCGGCCAATGGACTACGAGGTGTACAGCGTGACCAGTGTCGTCGGCCACAGCGCATCGGCTGCGGACACGACAGCCCAAGGCATGAGCGAACAGCGCTTTCACCCTTTCTATGCCGCTTTCCACGACGCGCGCCACCCACACCCGGCCTACTACACCACCACACGCGAATCGCGCGTGCTGTCCCGGCACCAACACAGCGAAGGCACGCGCAGCAGCCATATCGGCTCAGAACTGTACATGCAACTCGTCGACGCGCAACAGGCGCCTTTCCCCGACAAACTGCTCCAGCTTTCGGTAAGTGCGCTGTGCACCAACCGCGACCTGCCGCTGTTACTGCCGCTCGGAGGCAAGAACGACTTCGATTGCGTCGACACGCACCCGGTGCGGCGCGTGCGTACGGTGCGCGGACCTTCGCGGCCCATCTCGCCGGTCATCTCGCAGGGGCTTGGCTGGCGCGTGCTGGATCACCTTGCGCTCAACTACCTCTCGCTGGCCGACTCGACCCCCGCCGAGGGCGCGGCTGCGCTACGCGAGTTGCTCACGCTGTATGCCACGCACGCCGACGCCTCGCGTCTGGCGCTGGTGCGCGGGCTGCTCTCGGTGCGCACGCGGGCGCTGACGCGGCGGCTACCGCTGGCCGGGCCGATCGCCTTCGGGCGCGGGCTGGAAGTGCAACTCGAAATCGACCGCAACGCCTTCCACGGCCATAGCGCCTTTCTGTTCGGCGCGGTGCTTGCACGCTTCCTTGCGCGGCACGTGGAACTCAATCATTTCGTCGAGACGGTGCTGGTCGCCGCCGGGCAGGGCGAAATCATGCGCTGGAGACCGCTGTGCGGGACACGCCCGATCCTGTAAATGCCCCGCCCGTCAACGGGGCTGTGGCCGTGGCCGCACGCATCGCCCAGGAGGCGGCGGCGCCCTGGGCTTTCGACTACTTCGCGCTGATGCGTCGCCTCGAAGTCATCGCGCACGATACGCCACGATGGGGCCATGCGTTACGACCCGCAGCCGAGCCGCTACGCATCGGGCAGGAGCCTTCGCTGGCCTTCGCACCGGCGGTTTTCAGCCGTTTCGACCTCGCGACGAGTCGGCCACGGCTACGCCAGCAGTTTTTCGGCTATCTCGGCCCCAATGGGCCGCTGCCGATCCACCTGAGCGACTTCATCCGCGAGCGCACGCTCAACCACAACGACCCGACCTGGCTGGCCTTTCTCGACACCTTCTTGCACCGCTTCTCGCTGTTCCTGTACCGCGCCTGGGCACAGGCGCGTCCGGCAGTAAGCATGGACCGGCCCGGCGAAGACCGCTTCCGCAGCCAGATCGGCAGCCTGATCGGGATTGGCGGCCCCGCGCGTCAACACCGCGACGCGGTGCATGACGACGCGCGCCTGCACTTCGCGGGGCATCTCGCACGCCGCGTGCGCAATGCCGAAAGCGTGGAATCGGTGCTGCGCACCTACTTTGCCGCGCCGGTGCGGCTCGAACCCTGGGTCGGTCACTGGATACGACCATCGGCTGAAGATCTCACGTACCTGCGCTCGAACGGTGCCGAAATCGACCGCGATGCCGCGCGGCGTCTCGGGTGCGGCGCGCTGCTCGGCACACGGGTATGGGTCCGCCAGCACCGCGTGCGGCTACACATCGGCCCGCTGTCCCTTGCGCGCTACCTCGATTTCCTGCCCACGGGCCGCGCCCGTGGGCCGCTGCGGCGCTGGATGCAGCAACTCACCGGCGACGAACTGGCCTGGGACGCGCAACTCGTGCTGCACAAGGACGAAGTGCCGCCCACGCGTCTGGGCGCGCGCACAGGCAACTCACCACGCCTGGGCTGGATTTCATGGCTCGGCACTTGCCCCCGCACCCGCAACGCCGAAGACGTTCGCATCTACGACACGCAATGCGAGCAACTTTCACGGGAGTCCACATGAGCGAAATCCACCGCGTCGTGCTGGACGTGAAGAACGGCGGTTTTACTTATGCCTTTGATTGAGTCCATATCATGATCGACGAACAACACTTCCACATCCAGCTTGACGTCCAGATGATCCGGGGGATGCCGCCGTCGCAGCCGCTTCAGGTTTGTTTCGACTCCTCTGGCGGCACGATTGGCCGTGCCGCGACCAACGCGCTGGTACTCAACGACTCCGATCGCACGGTTTCGCGCGTGCACGCACAGGTGGTGTGCCGCGAGGGGCGCTACTACATCATCGACCGCGGCAGCAATCCACTACAGTGCAATGGCCGTACGCTCGGCGCGGGCAACGAGTCGCCCCTCAGCGATGGCGACCAATTGACGATCGGCAGCTACGAACTGGTCGTTCGGGCGCTGGCCGACACGACAGCCTCATCCGCCGCAGGCAGCTCCGCGCGATCGGCCTCAACCGTTGCCAACGGCCTTTACGATCCTTTTTCCAATCTGCTGGCCGGGCTCGGAACGCCACCGGCAGCGTCCGCTGCGCCTGAATCCGTGGCTTTACCCGAAAGCATGGCGCCCCCTCCTCTTGACGATCTGCTCGCCCCCCCGCCCACACCCGCTACGCCGCTCGGTCTCGACCCACAGCCGTCAAGAAACCCAGGCGCGTTGGACGATTTCTGCGACATCATCGCGCCTGCCGCCCAAAACACGCCTAGCATCGACAGCCTGTTCAGCAACGGATTGGGAGACGATTCGCTTGCGCTCTCGCCGCTGGCCGCTCTCATGGGAGGTACTGCGCCTCTCGCGAGAGCGTCCAACAGTGATCATCTGCCCGTCGGGCAGTTCGCCTTCGTACCGCCGGTCGCCATCGACACCGCGCCTGCCGCCGCCCCACCCGCGCCCATTCCGCCAACACCTCCTGCCGTGGCGCAAGCCACTCCTCCTCCCACAGTCACCACGCCGCGTGCGGACAACGATGTCCTGCTGGCCGCCCTTCTGCGCGGTCTGCGCGAACTGCGCAATCCGCCCGAAGCACTGACACCAGGGTTGATGGAGCGTATCGGCACGCTGCTGCACGACGCCGTTCAGGGCACGCTGCAACTGCTGCTCACACGCCTGGAACTCAAGCGCGAACTGCGTGCTGAAGTCACCATGATCGCCTCGCAGGCCAACAATCCGCTCAAGTTTTCACCCACCGTCGAAGTCGCGCTAGCCCACCTGCTCGGCCCCGGCATGCGCGGCTTCATGCCAGCCGGCGAATCCGTGCGCGACGCCTTCAACGACTTGCGTGCGCATCAATTCGGCATCATGGTCGGTATACGTGCCGCGCTGGCGCAGTTGATCGCACGCTTCACACCCGACGAACTGAAAAAGAAAATCGTCGCCAAATCGGCGCTCGACAGCCTTTTCGTCGCCCGTCGCAAGGCCAAACTGTGGGACCAGTTCGTGCAGATCTATGCCGAGATCGCCGCCGAGGCCGAAGATGACTTCCACAGCGTCTTCGGCAAGGCTTTCACGCAAGCCTACGAAGAGCAGATGGCGCGGATCAAGCCTAAAAACAGCGGTCGACCGCTTGCTATGTCATGAGAACCCGCTTGAGCATTCACTCTCCGAATCTCGATTACCCTTACCGCCCGGATGAGAATGCTTCGCATCAGGATAAGAGATAAGACGCGCATGGAAGTCGAAATCGTCAGCTTCACCTGCCAGGGCAACCGCAACTGCAACGAAGATGTCCTGGGCCAGTGGAACGATGGCCGCTTCGTGGCCTGCCTGGTGGCCGACGGTGCGGGCGGCCACGGCGGCGGCGGTGTGGCCGCCGCCATTGCACGCAGCAGCGTACTCGGCGGCTTTGCCACATCGCCGGGGCTGGACGCCGACAACCTGCGCCGCCTGCTCAAACAAGCCAACCTGGATGTGGTTGCGCGCCAGGCCGAAGGTGGCCGACTCGTGGCCATGCACTCGACCATCGTGCTGGCCGCGCTCGATCTGTACGAAAATGAATTTGCCTGGGCGCACGTCGGCGACAGCCGTGCCTACCTGTTTCGCGGCGGCGCGCTGGCCCGCCGCACCACCGACCACAGCGTAGTGCAGCAGATGGTCAACGGCGGCCTGCTCGACGAAGAAACCGCACGGTTGCATCCACAACACAGCGTACTCATGTCGGCACTTGGCTTACGGAACGAACACGAGCTCAACATCACCGTGTCCGAGTGCGTATCACTGCAAGAAGGCGATGCGCTGTTGCTGTGCAGCGACGGCGTGTGGGGATCCCTGGGCGATGCCTGCCTGCTGCAAACGTTGCAATCCTCCAACAACCCGAAACAGTGGATCGAACAAATCGACGCCCAGGTGCGCGCCTGCACCAAATCCGATCAGGACAACTACACCGCCATAGCCCTATGGGTACGCCCGGAACACATGAAAGAGCAGGAAGAAGTTACGCGGCTACAGTCATAAGCGGTTGCGACAGGTGCAGCCCGGCAAACCAGCGGTAAGCGGTACGCAGCAGGTCGTATTCGATGTGCGGCGCCGATTGCCGTTCGGCGCAGATGAAAAACAGCGCCTGGGGCATCGCCTGCAGCAGTCATTTCGGGGAACTGCCTGGCCCTCTCATACGACATACAACATAAGGCGTATTTACTCCCTTTTCGCGCGACAGCACTATATCGGGAACTTGTACTCCCTTATCCCGGAAGAGACATATGAATCGACTACTGCTCGCGCACACCACTCTCGGAGAAGCCTGGCGGGCGTTCCGCCTGCAAGGTAGTGAAGAGCTTTCCGGTTTGTACGAATTCCGCCTCGAACTCAAATCAGATGACCCCGGCATCGACATACAGTCCAGGATCGGGGAGGTATGCGCAGTAGAGTGCAAAGCCGATTCCTCCCTTACCCGCTACTTCTCCGGGCACGTCATCGGCGCGGCGGCCAGGGGCGAGTCGAGCGGACATTGGCTCTACGAACTGCGGATTGCGCCAAAGCTGTGGTTCGCCTCGCGGCGCGCCGATTTCAGGATATTCCAAGACCAGACAGTGCAGGCCATTGCCGACCAGATTTTGCAGCAAAACGCCATCAGCTACAAATGGTGCCTGCAAAACAGCTACAAGACCTGGGAATACGTCGTCCAGTACGGCGAGACCGACCTCGCGTTCCTCCTGCGGCTATTCGGGCACGAAGGCATCTATTTCTGGTTCGAGCATGGCAAGGACGGCGAGACACTGATTCTTGGGGATCATTTCAGCGCCCATGAACCATTTGCCGGTTACGAGACCCTCCCTTACTACCCGCCAAGCGTCTCGCATCTCGATGAAGACCACTTCAACGCCTGGCACGCCAGCCGCACCGCCGAACCGGGCATATTCACGCACACCAATTACGATTTCATGTCCCCCTCCATGGATCTCACGACAGCATCCGCCGACTCGCGCGGTTGCCTCAAAAATCACGAGATATTCGCCTACCCCGGAACCTATACCAGGTTGGAACCGGAGCACGGACAGAAATACGCTATGGCACGGCTCCAGGGGTTGCAAACCGGGCAGAACGTCATCGTGCTCGAAGGGCCGGTACGCGGCGCTGTCCCCGGTTGCTGCTTTTCGCTCGAGAAGCACCCTGTACAGAGCCTGAACCGCAAATTCCTCATCACCCAAGCCGAATACCGTGTCCAGAGCAACGACGAGAAAGGAGCCACTTTTTACGCCAAAGTGTCGGCAATGCCTGACGACCAGCAATACCGCGCCTCTCGGGAAAGCTTCGAGATGCCACGCGCGCATGGTCCGGACACTGCCGTGGTCGTCGGTCCGAAGGGTGATGAAATACACACCGATAAACATGGCCGCGTGAAAGTTCACTTCCATTGGGATCGCTACGGCGAAAGAGACGGAAACGACTCCTGCTGGATTCGGGTTGCGCACCAGTGGGCGGGAAAGAATTTCGGCAGCATCCACATCCCGCGTATCGGCCAGGAAGTGATCGTCGATTACGAACACGGCAACCCGGAACGCCCGATCATCACCGGCCGCGTCTATAACGCCGAACAGATGCCCCCGTGGGATCTGCCAGCGAACAAAACCCAATCGGGCATCCTGACCCGCACCTCCCCCGAGGGTACGCCCAGCAACTTCAACGAGCTGCGCTTCGAGGACGCCAAAGGCAAGGAAAATGTCTGGCTGCACGCCGAGCGCAACCAGGACATCAAAGTCAAGGTCGATGAAACGCATTGGGTCGGGAATAGTCGTAAAAAGATCATCGGCGAAAGCATGAAGGAGGGCGACAAAAACGCCGGAAACGAAGAGACGACCATTTTCGGAAGCCGCATCGAAACCGTCCACAAGGATGAAACGATCACCGTTATAGAAAACCGCACCGAGACCGTCCACAAGGATGAAACGATCACCGTTATAGGAAACCGCTCTGAGACCGTCGATAAGGATGAAACGATCACCGTTATAGGAAACCGCACTGAGACCGTCAAAGGTAGTGAAAGCACCACGATTCATGGACATGGCCGGTACCAGCACGTCAAGTGCATTGAAGTCAACACAACGGGCGGGTGCAAGATAGACTTCGTCGGTGGGGTCAATCTCGACAACGTGGGTGGCGCTCGCCTAAGCGGTATTGGAGGAGCGTGGGTAAACGGTATTGGAGGGTACTACATCCTCTACGTCGGGATGGGAATGACAACTGTTGTTGCCAAAAACCAAACTACCGAGGTTAAGGGGGATAGGACTATTGGAGTTGACAAAAACCAAACCACCACGGTCAAAGAGAAAACGACGCTCAATACCAAAGACTATATAGTTTTTGCTGACGGAGGAGTAGAACTTTTTGGAAAAAAGACGATAAAACTCCGCGCACTAGATAAGCTTGAGATTTCCTGCGGTGATTCAAGTATTGTAATGACTTCCTCCGGTATTGCTCTGAAAAGCAACAAAATCAATCTATGCGGCGGCACTGGAGGCGTCAACCTTGATGGTGGCCCCCTCGTCAGGTTAAACACCGGAGACGCCAAGCCTATAAAGGGCGTATCCCCTCTGAATAAACCGAAGCCCCCCAAGAGTTCGCCGCCCAAGAAGGATAAGGATCCGCCGAATTTAAAGGGTCCCTTAGGCAAGGCGATGGGCATTGCAGGTGCAGCAATGGGCGCTGCAGGTATGGCAATGGGGTTTTTAAACAAAGCAACAGAGGTGGTAAACACGGTAACAGCGGTAACAGAGGCAATCAAAGGAGGCCCGGCGGGAGGGTTATCGTCCGCTTCCGACTCTTCTTCGGGCAGCCCGGCGACAGCAGGCAGTGCCTCGCCGTTGAATAATCCGGCCGTACAGGCGATTGCTTCTCTGGCCCCAACCTTGGCGGGGGTTTTCGCATGAAAACATTGAGAGAAAGCGGCTGGGATGTGGTCTATGGGCCGGCGGGCAGTGGAAATATCATCAATCGACCGGACAAAACCATTACGATCGACAGTAACAGTCAGGACAATCCAGGTGAAGTCGTTCGATTGCTGGCCTACGAACGGGGACATGTCCAGTATTTCACTGCGCTGGATGTCTCTTCAAAAACAGCTTATTTGAATGCCATTTTCAGGAACGAAGGAGCAGTCATTATGAAAAATATCCAGATCCAACGGGAAATCATGGCAAATGGCGGTCCGGATATAGGATTGCCGGGTCATCCGGACAACCATGCCGCGTATAACGCAGTTTATGATCAATATCTCGAAGATGGCAACATGGCGGTCGCCTGCCTTGCCATCGGGGATATTTTCGCGAAAGATGAAAGCCCCCCAATTTATCCGAATCAAACCTATGAAGATTGCTTCAGCCGCTATTATGATGAATATTATAATGATGAACATTGTGATGAGCATTGACAACCAGCTTCAAATACAAAGCTTACGGGACAACTCATTACGGACTCCAAGATGAAACTCGAAGAACTCGTACAAAATCTGGATGCTGCCAATCCCTGGTCGACAGAAAAAGTCGAATCCATTTTTTGTACAAAACTTGCCCTGAGTCGTTCAAATGACTCGTTTGCAGTTTATACAGCGGGCCCGTTTTTATACGAGGAAGGATTGGTTATTGAAGAAACGCATCTTCGCCTCAAAATACCCACAAATGAAATGATCCGACTCATCCTCAATCTTGAGGACGACACGAGTTTTTTTACGCTCAATAGAATCGAAAAAAACTGGCCCGATGTTCAGCTCGATTCATCGACCTTCCCTCGTGGTCAATCGTGGGATGAAAAAAGACATTACCGGGTAGAGCGGCCCTGGGGACAAATCTCCTTCGGTTTCAAGGAACACCGCCCAAACTGTCTGGCCAGCATCACTTTCATACCCAAGACATGGCCATGATTTCATGACACAGGAACGATTCTGATGCCCGGTAATTTTGCCGCCCGCCTGGGCGATCCTTTTGCAGGGACCAATATCACGATGGGGTCAATGACGATACTCATCGGCTTTGGCGGTGCCTCCGCTCCCACACATGATCCATGTGTGAAGGCAAATCCCTGCAAGTGCGGCAATACCGGCCAGAAAGGCAGCCCGGTTCTCCCCCTGCTCGGCGCAAAGGTGCTGGTCGATGAAACCGACTTTGCGCTGCCCTGTGCCGCCCTGCCCCTCATCTGGTCGCGCACCTACTCGAGCTACGTCAATGCCGAGCGCGGCGGCGCCTGCGGCCTGCTCGGCTACGGCTGGTACCTGTCTTCCTGCGACATGCGAATCGAGCTGCAATCCGGTCGCCCCGTATTCTTCGACGACACAGGCCGCATGATCACCTTCATGGAACCCCTGCCGCCGGGCGGGATCCTGTACAGCCCGAACGAAGACCTCTGGCTGCTGCGCGGGGGAGAAGGCGCGCCCGTGCCCTGGCGCGCGGAAGGGCCGGCCTTCGCCCACGTCCCACC
>WRNU01000008.1 GCA_009776435.1 Betaproteobacteria bacterium
CCTGCGGCCCCTGAAGATTCCGTTCCTTTCCGGGCTTCATCGACGACTTCTTTGATTGATGCCTGAACGGCAGTGACGCCGGAAGTAACATGGCTGAGAACGTCTCCGATTTCGTTGGCCGAAAGCGCCGATTGTTCGGAAAGCTTGCGTACTTCATCCGCGACGACGGCAAAGCCTCGCCCAACTTCACCGGCACGCGCTGCCTCGATCGCTGCATTGAGCGCGAGCAGGTTGGTTTGCGCGGCAATGGCCCCGATCGTGGCGATGACCTTTTCGATTTGGTGCGAGTGCGTGGTCAGGGTTTCAACCTCGGATAGCGAAGACTGAACCCGGTTTTCGATCGCACGGATCGAACCGATTACCTCATGCACGACCTGCTTTCCTCGCCCGACGCTGGATACGGCTTCCTCGACCCGGCTGTGCGCGGTATCCGACGCTTCGGCAATATGGCTGATCGAACTGGAAAGCTCTCCGATACTGTTGCTGATTTCGGACGAAGAGCATGAAAGACCATCAATGCCGGTAGAGAGGTGCTGCATCGATTCGAACACGCTGGATGCCGATCCGGCAACCTTGTCCGCCGACCCCTTGATCGTGCCAACCAGGGTTTTCATTGCATCCCGGGTTTCGTTGACGCGCACGGCCAGAAGGTCGATTTCATTGCGCGAACCGGCCTGGGATTCCACATGGTAGGTCAGATTCCCTTCCCCCATCTGTATGAGACCCTGCGCTACACGGTCGAGCGGACGCAATTGGGCGCGGATGAGCAACGCCAGGCAGAAAACGAGCAGTACGGTCATACCGGCCAGGCCGATCAGCAACAGGTGACGGATTCCGTCGAAAGGAGCGGTGAATTCCTCTTCCTGGGCGGCAACCGCAATGATCCATTTGAGTGCCGGGATTTCGCTGAACACCGCAATTTTCTGTTCCAGTGAGCCATCCGCAGCGGCCCAGGCATAGGAAAGAATCCCATTCCTTTCGTCCATGATCGTGTTGATAATCGACCGCAACCTTTCTTCGACCGCACTGATCGGCTTGTCCTGCAATGTGGGGTGTATCACAAAACGTGGGTCCTTGTTGTCCCCTGACGCTTCTTCTATGATGAATGGATATCCGGATTTTCCGATAACGATCGAACCCAGTTTTTCGCGCAGCAGAGCGATGTTGTCGCCGATATCGACGCGCATCGTGATTGCACCAATCACCCGTCCCTGTGGACTCTTGAGCGGTTTTGCCGCAAGCACGTAAACTTTTCCGGAGCGTTGCAGGGCGCCGATATGGATTCTGCCTTCCAGCAAGGTTTTCGTGTATTCATCTGTAATCAATTCGCCATCGCGATACCGCCCGTCCTTGTCTTTGAGCAGGGTCGTGGCGCGGTAGATTTTTCCTTCGTCTTGCAGCAGAAAGGCAGCGTCATTGAGCGGATTGTTTTTCTTGTAAGCAAGCAGGTATTCCTGGTTACCGATGCTGCGAACATGATCCCCGAACACCAGTTCCGGGCGCGCCGCGCCACCGATGTTTACGGTTGCTCCGGTCAGACGAGCTGGCGGCAGTTCATTTTCGAACCGTTCCAGAGCTGCCAGGGCGTCCCGCTTCATGTTCTCTTCGGCGTATTCGAGAGTGCGGGCGATCAGATCGACTTGCGTTTTCAGCGTGCTTCGGCTCTCCTGGAGCGCCACCTGACGTGTATGGGAGGAAAGAGCAATGGAAAGCCCGGCCGCAGCGAGGACGCAAATCAGGAGGACTCCAACCAATGTCTGTTGCGCCAGGGGGAGGCGTCGTATCTTGGATAGCATATTGAACCTCATGGTCAGGGGAATTCCGGTTTGTTCCACCTTGCCTCTTCCGTCCCTTCGTGGTGCATGAGAACAGGGAAGGCTTTGGTGAAAAAAACGGTCAGACGCTTCTCAGGTGCCGGAGGACTACTATAAGGCGCTAGAGGACTACTATAATGCTCAATGAACAAGGGAATTTTTCGCGGTTACCAAATGTTTCGCTGCGGTTTTGAGTCACCCCTGCCTGAAGGCAGGGGATTCCTCGATACGGTCTTGGGGAGCCTTCGGCTCCCTGTCGTCTTCCGCCCAACGTTGGGGTTCGCTGCGCTCACCGCCAACCTACATCCTCTATGGAGCCTCTGAACAACCTTCATGTCATTTCAGCGCGTAGCGAAGCGAAGTCGCTGCAATCCACACATCACATGGATCCTGCGACTTCGCGCAGGATGACAAGCGGTGGATGCTTAAGTTGTTCAGATGTTCCCTGTCGCGCCGCGACGCGATCCTGCTTCGCACGCGCCTCTATCCATGAAACAGGAATCGGCTAGAATGTAACGTTAAAATCGACTTTCGATGTTTCCGATTCAAGGAAGTTCCCCAAGCATCCGTCAGGCGTTGCGACCGTTTCATGCATGGCAGTTTCACGCCTTCCCATTCACCATGACTTCATCTTCCCTACCCGATTTTTCCCTTCATCGCTGGAGCGCCTGGGCGCCCGCGATGGCCGATGCCGACGGATGGCTGGCCTGGGCGCGTGGAGAAACTTCGCTTGCCGCGCATGAAGAGACTGCCGCAGTACGAATGATGCCGCCGCTGTTGCGCCGCCGGGCGCGACCGCTTGGCCGCGCTGCGCTGGAAGTGTTGTATACGCCGACGCTGGCCTGCGCCGATCAGCCCATCGTCTTTTGCAGCCGCCACGGCGAGATGAGTCGCGCGCTGGCGCTCTTGCAGGCATTGGCAGCGGAAGGCCAGGTCTCGCCACAAGAGTTCAGTATGTCGGTGCACAATGCCATTCCTGGTCTCTTCCTGATTGCAAAGCAAAGCCGGGCGCCGGTCATCTCGCTGGCTTCGGAAAACCGGCTGGCGCTTTCCGGCATGACCGAGGCGCTGGCTCTGCTCGCCGATGGCGCGCCTTCCGTAACCTTGTTGTTTTGCGATGAGCCGCTGCCGACACTGTTTTACCCCTTCATCGACAGCGAGCCGACCTGCTTCGCCTTCGCGCTGGAAATGACAGCAGGCAAGGATTACCGCCTCGCTTACGGTGATACGTCCCCTTCCCCGGAACCCGCTTCTGCACCGATAACGGGTTCCGCGCTGCCGTTGCTACGCTTCGTCCTCGATGAAACGCAAAACGCCATGCCGCTGACCGAAACCGCAGATTGGCAACTGTTGCGCCTTGCACCTGAGGGCGGCCATGCCTGAACGCCTGCTGTCAGCTACTACAACGGCGTGTGTCGATGACAGGCCGCAGTTTTCGCTGGAACGTTGCTGGCGCATCATGGCAACCGGTTTCTGTTTCGCCGTGTTCGGTCTTGGCGGATTGCTCGTCTTGTGCCTGGCGTTTCCGCTGTTGCGCTTGCTGGTATGGCGGCGAGAACTCCGTCAGGCGCTTGCGCGCGATATCGTGTGCCTGAGTTTCCGGTTTTTTTGCAGTCTCATGACCACGGTTGGCGTCATCAGCTATGAAGTGCGAGGGAGCGATAAGTTGCAACGCCGTGGCCTGTTGGTCGTCGCCAACCATCCGTCGCTGATCGATGTGGTGATGCTGGTTTCACTGTTGCGCCAACCCGATTGCGTGGTCAAGGCGTCTGCCTGGAGCAATCCGTTCATGCTCGGCCCCGTATCGCTGTGCGGTTTCATCCGCAACCAGGACGGCCCGCAATTGATAGACGACTGCATTGCGTCGGTGCGATGCGGCAGCAATCTGATTATTTTCCCGGAAGGCACCCGTACCCGGATAGAAGCGTTGCTCCAGCGGCAAGTCAATCGGTTGCAGCGCGGCGCCGCCAATATTGCGGTACGCGGTCGCCTGCCGTTGACGCCGGTCGTCATTACCGTTACCGAACCGATGCTGACCAAGCAGCAACCCTGGTATCGGGCGCCAAAGCGGCGTCCGCACTTCGTGCTGAATGTGCACGAAGACCTGGATCCGTTGTCCCTCATTCCCGCCAGTACCGCGCCAACCCTGATGGCGCGCGCCCTGACGGAATACCTCTCCGATTTCTTCACACGGGAACTGAAAAAAGATGCTTGCACTGATTGACGAACTCAAAACCCTGATCATTGAAACGCTGAACCTGGAGGATGTTGCCGTTGCCGACATCGACACCGATGCGCCTTTGTTCGTCGAGGGACTCGGCCTCGATTCGATCGACGCGCTGGAACTCGGCGTTGCCCTGCACAAACGCTACGGCCTGACGCTGTCGGCGGAATCGGAAGAGACACGGAAACACTTCGCCTCGGTTCGCCATCTCGCCGATTACGTCGCGGCTCACCGCGCCCGCTGAACTCTCGGGGAAATACGATGCCCTCGACAATGTCCAAAGAAGAAATTCTCGACTGGATACGCAACATCCTGCGCGAGCATTTCGAGATTCCCGCCGAGCGCGTGACCCTGGAGGCACAGTTGTATCAGGATCTCGATATCGACAGCATCGATGCCGTCGATCTGTTGATCAAGCTGAAACAATTGACGGGCCAGCCGATCTCGCCCGATGCGTTCAAACAGGTACGGTCCGTCAGTGATGTGGTAGATGCCGTCCATGCCCATCTGCAAAACGCTTGATGGCCGCCGCGCGTTGAAACCGACGTTCGCCGTCGCACTGCTCGGCGCTGTCCTGCCGTTGCTTTTCTGGCTGTGTTACTGGCAAGGGTGGCCCCTGTGGCTGTGCGGTTTCCTGCTACTGCCGCTGGCATGGCGTCGGCGCGGCTTAAACGGCCTGCTCAGTTGGCTGGGGCCGTGCGTGGCGCTGCTCGGGGTCATCGCTTTGCTGATGCGCTCTTCGGCCTCGCTCCTGTATTACCCGGTGCTGGTCAATGCGGTGTTTCTGCTGGCGTTTGCAATCAGCCTCTTTCAATCGCAAACGCTCATCGAGCGATTGGCCCGCCGCATCGATCCCAAACTTCCGCCAGAGGGCGTTCGCTACACCCGCAAGGTCACGCTTGCCTGGTGTGTGTTTTTTGTTTTCAACGGTGGCATCGCCTTCTGGACCACGACCCAGGCCATGTCCGTCTGGGCGCTCTATAACGGCCTGATCGCTTACGTGGCGATGGGCATGATGTTCGGCGGCGAATGGCTGATCCGTCGCCGGGTGATGCGCCGCTTCTCCTGAATGATGCTATATGAATGATATGTTCCTGCCGCCGCCTTTGTTGTCGGCCTCGCCAGAAGCCATCGTCTTCTACCGGAAAACGGTTCCAGTACCTTACGCAACGCTGCGTGCCGACCTTGCTGCCGCCCGTCGGGCGCTGATGCAATTCGAGTCGCCGGAAGTCGTGCTGTATGATACGGATGCCTATGCGTTTATCGTTTGGCTGATTGCCTGCTGGCTGAACGGTCAGACCGCCCTGCTGGTGGCTGACGATTTGCCAGCGACCCGTGCGTTCCTCCCGCTTCCCTGGGTCGGTCGTTGCGAAGGGAGTGTGTTGCCAGATTGGTCTGGCAGCGCAGTCGATGTCACCATGTTTCCCGGTCCGGCACCGCAGTTCGATCGCCCCGGTCTCGTGCTTTTCACATCCGGTTCCAGCGGCACGCCCAATCGCATCTACAAGACGGTGGCACAGTTATGCCGCGAAGCGCCGATACTGCAACAACAGTTCGGCAATGCCCTGCCGCCCGGCACGCGCTTCGTTGGGACCGTACCGCATCATCATATATACGGTTTGCCATATCGACTACTATGGCCGCTGTGGGCCGGTTATCCGATTATCAGTGAACAGTTCCATCATCCGGAAGAGTTGGGACGACTCGCAGCCGGGCCGCATGTGCTGATCAGCAGTCCGGCCATGCTGAAACGGCTGGCGCAACTGGAGACCTTTTCCTCATCGGCAAGCTTCCTTATGACATTTTCGGCCGGCAGTCCGTTGCGTGACGACGTTGCCGTCGCCTGCTCGTCGATGTTGACGGCATCACGAATGGTCGAGTTTTATGGCTGCACCGAAGCCGGCAGCATCATGCACCGCTTTGCCCCTGGCGGCGCCTGGCATGAACAACCGGGTGTTACGTTGGAGCTTGATGAATATGGCTGTCTCAAAATACGCTCGCCGTTTTTGCCCGACGATGACTGGTTCTATACCCAGGACACCGCCATGCGCGATGACAACGGCTGGCGGTTGACCGGTCGCGCCGATCGCGTCGCCAAGATCGAAGGACGGCGGGTATCACTGGATACGCTTGAAACGGCGCTACTGGCATTACCCGAAGTGACGGAGACTCGCACTGCGCCGCTGTACGGGGAGCGTGACGAAATCGTCGCCGCAGTGGTGTTGAGCGAGGCGGGTCGCGCCCGGTTGCGCGCGCTCGGCAAGATGCGTTTCGACCGATGGCTACGGCAACGCCTGTCGGTATCGCTCGAACGCATCGCCATACCGCGTCGCTGGCGTTACCTGTCGGCGCTGCCTTATAACGCGATGGGCAAACTCACTATTGCCTCCATCGCGCAATTGTTCGAGCGGCAGGCTTTGCCCCCGTTCGCCGTCACAGCCCAGACAACGGAAAAGGATCAAAGCGAGATGGTATTGACGTTGGCGCTACGCGACTGCATGCAGGCGTTTGACGGTCACTTTCCGCAGGCGGCGGTTCTGCCCGGCGTTACCCAGATCGACTGGGCATTGCGACTGGCGCAACGGTATTTCCCCATTGAAGGACGCTTCTCCGGCTTCCGTCAACTCAAGTTTCAACGCATCCTGTGTCCCGATGACGAGGTGTCGCTGACGCTTTGCTTTTTCCCCAGGAAAAAGGCGGTGCATTTCTCCTACGCATCAGAGCATGGCGTTCATTCGCAGGGGCGCGCCTTGTTTACCCACCCGATCGCCGCGCCGCCTGCAGCGTCATGAAACCCGTCGCGCTCGTGCCGGTGTACAACCACGCCGCCACGGTCGGCACAGTGGTGCAAGCGTTGCACGATCTGGCGTTGCCGGTGATCCTGATCGATGACGGTTCCGATGACGAATGCGCGACAGTGCTCGACACGCTGGTCACGGCATCGGCAACGTCGTTGCTGCGACAGCCGACGAACAGCGGCAAGGGCAGCGCAGTCATCGCCGGTTTGCGCGAAGCGCACGCGAGAGGATACAGCCACGCCCTGCAATTGGACGCCGACAACCAGCACGACGCCACCGTGCTGCCAGCGTTTCTCGACGCAATGCTCGAGGCGCCGCAGGCGGTGATCGCCAGTTTCCCGCGTTACGATGCCAGCGTTCCAATCGGTCGGCTGCTTGGCCGCTACGCGACGCACGTCTGGGTCTGGATCAATACCTTGTCGCGCCGCATCCGCGATTCGATGTGCGGGCTGCGGATCTACCCGCTCGAGGCCACGTTGCCGGTTCTCGATGCGATGCCGCAACCGAGCCGGATGGAGTTCGATACCGAAATCCTGGTGCGGCTGGACTGGGCCGGTGTGCCGATCAGGAACCTGCCGATCCCCGTGCACTATCCGCCGGATGGCATATCGCATTTTCGGCTCTGGCGCGACAATGCGCGCATCGGTTGGATGCACGCCCGCCTGTTCTTCGGCATGCTGCGACGACTGCCGAGGCTGCTTGGTCGCCATTTTTCGGGACAACGCTGATGCATTGGGCGCAAATGCAGGAAGCGGGTAGCCTGACGGGCATGCGTATCCTGTTGCGTGTCTACCGCACCTGCGGGCGCTGGCCGTTCCGTTTTTTGCTGTTCTTCGTCCTGCTCTGGTTTTACGCGCGAAGGCGTACCGCCCGCGAAGCATCGCGCGATTATCTGCAACGGCTGCATGACTTCAGCGGCGGGGCCACGCCAAAGCCGACGCAGCGCAACGTTTTTCGGCATTTCCTGGCGTTTTCCGAAACCATGCTCGACAAGCTGGTCGGCGCTTCCCATCTGTTGAACGATTGTCGTATGGATGGCAGCGAACACATCGACTCGTTGCTCGAACAAAAACGCGGGGGCGTCCTCGTCACCGCGCACCTCGGCAACATCGATCTGTGCCGCAAGCTGGGGAAACGTCATGTCGACACGCGCATAACGGTTCTCGCGCACTCGGAACATGCCTCCCGTTTCAACCGGTTGCTGAGAGAACTCGACCCCGACTACGAAATCGACATGATTCAGACAGCCGACGTCGGCATCGAAACTGCCATTATGCTGGCACAACGGATCGAGTCCGGCGGTTTCGTCGTCATTACCGGCGACCGTGTGCCGGTAAGCAGCGCCACGACCACTGTGCAAGCCCCGTTTCTGGGGCGCGACGCCAGCTTCCCGATCAGTCCCTATGTGCTTGCCGCAACGCTGCAATGCCCGCTGCTCGCCGTTTTCGGCGCCCGTCACGGCAATGAATTTATCCTTACCGTGCGGCAGATCGCCGAATCGGTTTCCCTGCCGCGCCGCACCCGTGACGCGGCTGCCATACCCTACGCCACCACTTTTGCCGGGCTTCTGGAAGCGGAGTGTCTGAAAACCCCTTTTCAATGGTTCAATTTCTACCCATTCTGGACGCCGCCAACGCCTGCCAAAACCGAGGAGACTCGCTGATGCCGCTCACCGCTCGCGTCGACTGGATCGTGCCCTTTTACGATCTCGATCCAATGGAAATATGCTGGCACGGAAACTACGTCCGCTACTTTGAACTGGCGCGCACCGCATTGTTTCAGCGCATCGACTATGATTACCCACAGATGCGCGCTTCCGGTTATGCCTGGCCGATAATCGAATTGCTCATCCGCTATGCGCAACCGCTGGTGTACAAGCAACGCCTACATATCGACGCCCGCCTCGTCGAATGGGAGAACAGGTTGAAAATTGCTTACGAAATCCTCGATGCGACCACCCGAAAACGGCTGACGCGCGGCCACACCGTGCAGGTGGCCGTCGACATGCAAACCCGCGAAATGTGCTTTGCCAGTCCCGACGTTTTGCGCGAAAAGTTGATGGGTCATCTATGAAAAATGCGATGAAACGAACGCTCACGCTGCTCACGTGGTTCGGCTTGTGCTGGCTCGCCCTTGCCGTCCCGGTACGGGCCGCCGATCCGGCCCTGTTGAGCGCAGTTCAATCCCGCCTGAGCATCGACACGGTGATTCGCGGCGACTTTACCCAGACCCGGCAACTGGTCGGCATCAAAAAGCCGCTATCGGCCAACGGCGCGTTCGTCGTCGAGAAAACGCAGGGCGTTTTGTGGCGCACGCTGGCGCCTTTTCCGCAAACGACAAGAATCACCCAGGGCGAAATCCTGCAAAAGGACGGCGATCGCGTGCTGATGAGCTTGCGCGCCGACCAGGAACCGGCGGCCAATGCCATCAGCCGTGTGCTGTTTTCACTGTTTGCCGGCGACATGTCGACACTGGCCGAATACTTCGATTACAGCGGCCACCCCGGCAGCGGCAGCGGCGGCTGGAAGCTCTCTTTCATCCCACGCGACGCAGGCTTGCGAACCGTCATCGGTTCGCTGACGCTGGAAGGCGACAACACCGTCCGCCAGGTCACGCTGACCAGCGCCGCCGGAGACATCACCCATATTGTCTTCTCCAACATCACCACCGCTGCCGCGTTGACCGCCGATGAACGCGCTCAATTCAAGTAAAACGCCCATCGACGATTCCCGCTATGCCCGCTGCCATCGCGCACTGGCCTGGAGTTGGCTGGGGGTTCTGGCGCTACTGGCCGCCATGTTCCTTCTGCATGTGTTGCCCTGGCGCGGCCAGATCGACACCGATCTGCTGGCGCTACTTCCCGTCGATGAACGCAACCCGCACGCCGAAGCCGCGCTGAAAACCCTGACACAACACGGCGAACGGGAACTGCTGCTCCTGCTGGGCGCACCGGATGCCACCACAGCACAGCGCGCCGCCCATCGAACCCTTGAAATGCTGCGCGACGCGCCACTCACGCTGCGAGCGCCCCAGACGCAGGTCGAGGCCATGCGCGACCTCTATTTTCCCTACCGCACCGGCTTCCTTTCCGAAGCGGACATGCGCTGGATTGCCGAGGCCGATCAACCGGCGCAAGTGCAGCGGGCCATGGCGCTCGCTTATCAGTCATTCGCAGGCGGCACGCTCAATTGGCGCGACGATCCCTTCGGTTTCTTCGGCAACTGGATGCTGCAACTGGGCGCGGCCAGTCCGGCGCGGCCCCACGGCGACACGTTGATGGTGCAAACGGTGGATCGCCACTACGCGGTCCTGCTTTTTCAACTGACTCAAAGCGCGTTTTCGTCCGACCTTCAGGAACGACTCGCCGCCGATCTGGCGGCGGTTCGAAGCGATCTGGCGCAGCAGTTTCCCGACGTGCAACTGCTGCGGACGGGCATCGTCCTCTTCGCCACGGCTGCGGCACAGCAGGCGCGTTTTGAAATGTCGTTGATCGGTAGCGGCTCCTTATTGTGTTGCCTGTTGCTCGCATGGGCCGTTTTCCGCAATCTCAAGGCATTGCGGCTGATCCTGCTCTCACTCGCCGTCGGCGCATTGACGGCATTGTCGTTGACCTGGCTGATGTTCGACCGCATCCACGCACTGACGCTGGTGTTCGGCGCCAGCCTGATCGGGGTCGCCGTCGATTACGGCGTCCTGGTGCTGGCGCAACACCTGAACGAACCCGACGCGCCGGGGCGCTGGCATCGTTTCCGACGGCTGCTGCCGCCATTGGCCCTGGTGCTGGTTGCACCGGCGCTGGCCTATCTCGGTTTGCTGCTGATGCCGTTTCCAGGCATGCGGCAGATGGCGTGTTTCGCCGTGAGCGGCATCATCGGCGCGTGGCTCACGATCATGCTGTGGCATCCCTATTTGATACCTTCGTCATTGCCGGAAACGAAGTTTGCCATGCGGATGATGCAAACGTTGCAGCATTGGCCGCGCTGGCGAGCAACCCCAGCGCAATGGTTTGGGGCTGCGCTGGCCGTCGTCGCCATTGTTGCAGGCATCGTGCAACTGAAAACGAACGACGATATCCGCAGTCTGGTCAATGCCGATCCGCAGTTATGGCGCGAGCAACGCGATGTCACCAGGGTGCTTGAACTGCCCAGCCCGGCACAGCTTTTTTTGATTACCGGCGCAACCCCCGAAGAAGTGCTGCAACACGAAGAAGCACTGCTGGCGAAACTGTCGCCCCTGCTCGCAGACGGTAGGCTCACCGGCTTCGACGCAATCAGCCGATGGCTGCCCTCGCAACAGCGACAACAGGCCGCGCAACAGGCGCAACAGACGATGATCGACGCCCGCGCCGCGCTGGCAAAGGAACTGGAACTTCCCGACGACTGGATTGCCGTCCCGCGCACCGCGCCGTTGACGGCGGACGAATGGCTGACACAACCGGCCTCGGCCTCATTGCGCTACCTGTGGCAGGGCCGTAGCGAGCACGATGGACGTTATTCGAGCATCGTCCTGCTGAAAGGACTGCGCGATGCCGACACGACGCGCCAGTTGGCCGCGTTGAGCGACGCCCATGTCCAATGGGTCGATAAAACCGCTGAAGTCTCGTCGTTGATGGGCCGCTACCGAACGCTTCTGTCGTCCGTGTTGGTCGCCGCCTATGTGCTGGTTCCGCTGGCGCTGTCGGCATTCTTCCGCCGTCGGACGTGGCGGGTGATCATGCCGTCGCTGCTGGCAACGCTTGGAACACTAGCGATCATGGGATATGCCAGCCTTCCGCTGCAACTGCTCAACGTACTGACGCTCTTGCTGGTGTTCGGCATGGGCATCGACTACGGCCTGTTTCTGGTCGCGCAACGAAGTGACGCCCGCGCCTTTCTCGCCATCTGCGTCGCTGCGTCGCTGACGCTATTGGCATTCGGCCTGCTGGCGGTGAGCAGCACACCGGCGCTACGGACGATCGGACTGACCACCGTGCTCGGCATCGGTCTGGCGTGGCTGTTCACGCCGCTGTTCCGGTTGCCTGCGCCGGGAGCGCATGCGTCTTCTGACTGCGATAAATAGTTGTTACAATTTGTGTTTGCTCAAAATGTATCACCCGCATCGGTTGGAGTGAGCTTGCGAACCCCAACATTTTCATCGCTCTCCGACGAGAAAATCATTACCTGTTTGATATGCACGTTTGTATCCCATACGGTCGCCCTCCTCCCAAACGTTGGGGTTCGCAAGCTCACTCCAACCTACATGTGTTTGCTTTGGTGGCGGCGCTGGCGCTGACTGCGTGCTCCTCTTTCTGGCTTTCCGGCGGCCTGCCGTTGTTGAAAATGGCTCCGGCAACGCTCGGGATACAAACCGTCGAACAACGCTCGACCATTACCTGGCCCGGCAAACAGAAAACACTGGAAATAGTGCTCGACATCCATGACGGTATGTTGACGGTGATCGGCATGTCGTTCGGCGCACGCCTGTTCAGCTTCGATTACGACGGCGAAAAAATCGTCGAAACACAGCCGTTGCCTGGCGGCCTGTCTGCCGCGCGCATCGTCAATGACCTGATGCTGGCCTTTGCTCCAATCGACGCCCTCTCCGCCGCGCTGCCGACCGGCTGGACGGTTCATGAAAAACAAGGAATACGACAGGTGTTTCTCGACGAGACGCTGAACATTTCCATCCACTATGTCGAAGGCTTGCCGTGGCAGGGACGTGTCGTGCTCGACAACCACGCGCTACGTTATCGACTGACGCTCGACAGCCGTGAGGCCACTTCCGATGCGCCCTAGCCCGGTCATCCTGCAGCCGCCTGCAATTTCATGCGCGCTGGGCGACGGTCCAGCAAACGTCCGTGAAGCCCTGTTCTCGGGACACAGTCCGGGCATGCGCCCCAGTGACGCCTACAGCCCTGGCCGGGTTCTGACGCTCGGCCATGCCGACACGCCATTGCCATCGCTCGCCGCCTTTCCTGTTTCACAACAATCGCGCAGCAACGCCCTGTTGCTGGCAACCTTCGCGCAGATCGAACCCGCATTCCGGGATCTGGCACGCAACACCCCGGCGCACCGTATCGCCGTGATTCTCGGCACGTGTACTTCAGGCATTGCCGAGAGTGAAGCCGCTGTTCGACACCACCACCGGACAGGACATTTTCCGGAAGGTTTTCATTACAGCCAGCAGGAACTCGGATCGCCCTCCCGGACGCTCGCCGAATACCTTGGCTGTACCGGCCCCGCCTACAGCATCTCGACCGCGTGCACATCGAGCGCCAAGGCACTGATCAGCGGTGCCAGACTGCTCACCGCCGGTCTGGCCGATCTGGTGATCGCAGGAGGCGTCGACACGCTCACCCGTTTTACCATTGCCGGATTCTCTTCGCTCGAAGCGGTCAGCGAGGCGCTTTGCCTGCCGTTTTCGGCCAACCGTTGCGGCATCAACATCGGTGAAGCAGCGGTATTGTTTTTGATGCGGCGGCAAACCTCCGATGACAGGCACGCGGTCACGCTGGCCGGTTGGGGCGAAACGTCCGACGGTCATCACATTTCAGCGCCCGATCCCGACGGCGTCGGGGCCGTCAGTGCCATTGTCGAAGCGTTGGCCCGAGCCGATTGTCCGGCAACCGATATCGGCTACATCAACCTGCACGGCACAGCCACGCAGCATAACGACGCAATGGAAAGCCGTGTCGTTTCACGGCTCTTTCCCCATTGTCCGACCAGCAGCACCAAGCCGCTCACCGGCCACACGCTGGGCGCTGCCGGGGCGATGGAGGCGGCGCTGACCTGGTTGACCCTGACCGACAGCGCCCATCGCCTGCCACCCCACCTCTGGGACGGTATCCAGGACCCGCTTGATCCGCCCCTGTCGCTGGTCGCGCCCCATGCGCGCGCCGCAACACCGGTACGAGCGGCGCTATCCACCTCGTTCGCCTTCGGCGGCAGCAACGCCGCGTTGCTGCTCAAAACAACCTGATGTTTCAAATAATATGACGAATTAGTATCATGAACTATCGCCCGATCATTGATTACCTGCCGCACCGCCCACCGATGGTATTACTCGACCGTCTCGTCGAAGCTGGCGAATCGCGCATCGTTTGTGAAGTCACCCTCCAGGTCGACAGCCCGTTCTGCGATGGCGCCGCCGTCCCCGGCTGGGTCGGCATCGAATACATGGCGCAGACCGTCGGCGTCCTGACCGGCTGGCGGGCGCTGGCAAAACACTCGCCGGTCAAAGTCGGTTTTCTGGTCGGAACACGCCAATATCAAAGCCATGTGCCGCAGTTCCATGTCGGCGACACCCTGCGTATCACCGCCGAAGAGGAACTGACGGGTAACAACAGTCTGGCAGTAATGTGTTGCACGGTGCACAATGCGCTCGGTGCACTGCTCGCCGAAGCCTCATTGCTGGTGTTTCAACCCGCAGATCTGGATGTTTACCTGCAACAGGCTTCCACCCCCAGCGAATAACCTTCGGCGTTAAAATGACACTATTCACCGATCGATAAGCATGCCTCCATCTTCCCCCAAAACCGTACTGGTCACCGGTGCCAGCCGAGGCATCGGGCGCGCCATTGCCTTGCGTCTGGCTCACGACGGGTACGACGTCGTCGTCCACTGTCGCAGCCAGCGCGCCCAGGCTGAAGCCGTCATCGAAGCCATTGCCGATCAGGGGCGACAAGCCCGGCTGCTGATGTTCGACATCGCCGACCGCGAAGCAACGCGACAGGCGCTGGAGACCGACATCGCCGCGCACGGCGTCTATTACGGCGTGGTCTGCAATGCCGGCATCTCCGCCGACAATGCCTTCCCGGCCATGTCGACCACCGACTGGGATCGCGTGCTCGAAACCGATCTCGACAGCTTCTACAACGTCCTTCACCCCTTGATCATGCCGATGGTACAAACGCGCCGCCCTGGCCGAATCGTCACCCTGTCGTCGGTCTCGGGCATCTCCGGCAATCGCGGACAGGTCAATTACAGCGCCGCCAAGGCCGGCATCATCGGGGCCACCAAGGCACTGGCGCTGGAATTGGCGAAACGAAATATCACCGTCAACTGCGTCGCGCCCGGCCTGATCGATACCGAGATGGTATCGCCGGAAGTGCTGGAACACGCCCTGCCGGCCATTCCTGTGCGACGTGCCGGTCGGCCCGAGGAAGTCGCAGCTGCCGTCGCTTTTCTGATGCGCGATGACGCCGCCTACATCACCCGGCAGGTCATCGCTGTCGACGGAGGCATGCTATGAACCCCTGTCGTGTAGTTGTCACCGGCATGGCTGGCATCAGCCCGATCGGCAACAACTGGACGGACGCCGAACGCACTCTGCGCGCCCGACGGAACGCCGTTCGTTATATGGACGAGTGGGCCGACATCGTCGGACTCAACGCCTGTCTCGGCGCGCCGGCCGCGCCGTTCGATTTGCCGGAGCACTACTCCCGCAAGCGCACCCGCAGCATGGGACGTGTCGCCCTGATGGCATGTCTTGCCAGCGAGTGGGCGCTTGCCGATGCCGGTTTGTCCGGCCACCCGGCGCTGGCGTCGGGACGCACCGGCGTATCCTACGGTTCCTCGCTCGGTGAACCTGCCTCGGTCTCCGATTTTTCAAAGCTCATCGGAGACCGCACACTCGAAGGTCTCAACGCCAACAGTTATCTGCGATTGATGGCGCACACAGCGCCGGTCAATATCGCCGTCTTTTTCGGACTGACCGGCCGGGTCATCACCACATCGAGCGCCTGCACATCCGGCAGCCAAGGCATCGGCTACGCTTATGAGGCCATCCGCTATCGCCACGCCGACGTGATGATCGCCGGAGGTTCCGACGAACTGTGTCCGTCGGAAGCGGCGGTTTTCGACGCCCTGTTTGCCACCAGCACCAGGAACGACGCACCCGCCACGACGCCGCGCCCATACGACCGTGACCGCGACGGGCTGGTGATCGGCGAAGGCGCTGGCACGCTGATTCTTGAAGAACTCGAACATGCCAGAGCCCGTGGCGCTCGGATAGTCGCCGAAATCGTCGGTTTCGGCACCAACTGCGACGGCACCCACGTCACCCAACCGAAGGCCGAAACCATGGCCATCGCCATGCAGTTGGCGCTTGCCGATGCGGGCCTTCCGGCTGAGGCCATCGGTTACGTCAATGGCCACGGCACAGCCACCGAACTGGGCGACATTGCGGAAAGCAGCGCCACCCACGCTGTTTTCGGCGAGAAGATGCCCATATCGTCATTGAAGAGTTACGTGGGGCATACCCTGGGTGCCGCCGGAGCCATCGAGGCATGGCTGACGATCGAGATGATGCGGGTCGGTTGGTTTGCGCCGACGCTGAACCTGGATCAGGTCGACCCGCGTTGCGCGCCGCTTGATTACGTGTGCGGCGAAGGCCGTCCACTTGACTGTGAATATACCATGAGCAACAATTTCGCATTCGGAGGCATCAATACATCGTTGATTTTCAAGCGTTGGGATTGATGTCCTGTCTCTACCCACCACAGCGGAGAATCTCCTCATGAAAGCGCCTGTGAGACTTATCGGTTTCGTCATTTTGTTTGTTTCCCTGTCATTCTGCGCAATCAGCGCCCAGGCGCGCAACGTCGCGCACTACCCGTCGATCCAGGATGTCGTTGAAATGGGCATGACCCGCAAAAAACTCGATGGCGACATCAAATTCTACTTTGCCGACCAACCGCATCCCGCTATTGTCGGAACACTGCGCCAAGGCTTCGTTCTCCACAAAAAAGCCAATAGAGTCTCCTCCAATACCGATGAAGAAGCGTGCCACGTTGCCATGCTGGCGATATTGCGTATCTACCAGGCTCACGCCCGCAGGGCCGGCGGAAATGCCGTCATCAACATCGAAAGTTATTACAAGGAGAAAAGCTTCAGGAGCGAAGATCAATACGAATGCTTTATAGGATCCGCCAAAGCCGGGGTCATCTTGAGAGGCGATATCGTCAAGCTCGCAGAATGATATTTCCATCCAGTAAAGGAGTGCCTCATGAAAATGTATGTAAAACTTATCTGTTTCGTTATTTTGCTTGCTTCCCTGTCATTCATTGCGATCAGCGCCCAGGCACGAAATACCAGGTACTTCCTGCCGATCAAGGACGTTATCAAAATGGGCAGAGCCAATGGAACCCTTGGCAATGACATCGGACTCCACTTTGGTTCTCAATCGCACCCTCCTGTCGAGGCCAGGCTGGTCACCGGCGTTGTCACCAACAAGAAAACCAACGCGATCAACTCGTCCGACAGAGCATCATGCAAACGGGTCATGTTGTCGGCGCTGATTCAGCTTCAGGATCGCGCCCGTAATGAAGGCGGCAACGCCGTCATCAACATCAAAAGCTATTACAGGAAGCGGACTTTCCGCAGCAACAGCCAATACGAATGTCATGCAGGCGACGTTTTCTCCGGCGTTGCGTTGAGAGGCGATGTCGTCAGACTGAGGTATTGATCCGCAGGAGCTTCGACCTGGTACTGAACCGCGCTGCGCACTGCGCGGTCCAGTCGGGGTGAGCGCAGCCAACCCCCATCTACATGCATTTTTCTACATTATCTCAATAAAAAAGCTAACTCGGCCACTAAACCAAGAACAGAGAAAATGATGAAAAGAGCGCCTAGAATAATGAGAATATCTACAAGAATCAAAATAAAAACCCAAAATTTAGTTGTGAATTTATCACCTTTCGCAATCCACAAAAAACCAATTCCATAGCAGCTTCCGATAAAAGCATAAACAATACTGACTGGGATAACCACAAAAGGAAGTAATATAGAAAAAACAACCCATGCCAAGCCATCCTGTCCTATTGAGATATTCAATATAAAATATGACACTATTATCAAGGCCAGCGCAGAACCGGTGTAATCCAGTACTTTTCTTTTACTTTTGGCAACACTCGTTTCGTTACGACCGAACATGTCTTTCTGGACAAAAACAATATTACGGCATATCGTACGATACGGTTTCAATGCCTGCTATGTTGCATAGCTCATTTAGTTTTTCAACGCCATCAATACCTTTTTCGTAATACCTGTAAGAGATTGCAATGACAGCTTTTCCTAGTTTCTCTTTTGCCTTATCGGTGTCATGTCCACACTGTAACAAGATTTCT
Organism: Betaproteobacteria bacterium; assembly: GCA_009776435.1. Lineage (GTDB taxonomy): Bacteria > Pseudomonadota > Gammaproteobacteria > Burkholderiales > Rhodocyclaceae > WRNU01. The sequence continues at coordinate 17,941 of WRNU01000008.1, forward strand.
TCCCATGTTTTATCCGCTCCTTTCTTGAGAAGCATTTTCGACAAGGCTACATATTCTTCATAGTTTTCATCGGCTTTTATCGCGGGGCCGATTTCGTCAACCATGTCGGCTTTTGCCTGATACTGGTACCCAGTTAAAAAAAACATGACACTCATGGCTCCGACATATAACCACGATGACGTTGTCCACTTACCAGAAGCAAGCATTGACAGTGCGAGAATAGCAAGGATTACGCCTCCGATATAACCTATAACACTTACAGAACGCATACTGGTTACCCTTTTAAAAAATACTCGATTAAGCGATTGCGATAAGGATGAACTGCACACAAGCAGGCATCGGAATCTTACAGGCGACAGAATACCACATTTCTCACACTAAGACGCCATAAAGAGGATAGCATTCGGTCGGCGTCCAATTCAATCGTCCGTGCTGGTTTCAACCATCCGTTTGGACTTGCCGAATATCCATGCCATGCCCATTCCGCCCGTCCAGGCGTTCTTGCGTTCAACCAGGGGGCTATCGACGAAAGCCGCGCCGTGCAGAGTGTCGTAACGCACGAAACTGCCAACCCAGAAACGGTCGAACCGTTTGGAGAGCGAAACGGTGAACTGCGACCCGGAATAACCGCCCGAGGCGCTGTAAGCCGGACGCTCCGGTGTCGCGTAACGCGGCTTGACTTCGTAAAAATACCTGTGCTGGCGAGCGTTGGCGAAAATCGGGCCGGCCTGAGCGCCTAAATTCCAACCTGGAAGCCCGGAAAGCGGGGCGTTATAGCTGAGTGCAGGCGCAGCAACCAGCCCGGCATACCTGATTCCCCCTCTGACGGTATAAGCCGCACGTACCGGCAAGCGCAGGTCGAGCCGCTGGCCGCGCGCCTTGTTACGCCACAGGTTGAACACGAGCGACGGACCGAGTTCCACCGTCGGATGCAAATCAGGCATTCCCCGACGAGGCCCACTGTTGCTGCTATCGACAGGCATCGAAGCGGAGAGGCTCAAGTTCAACTCCATTCGCTCGCTGTCGAAGAGCATGCCGCGCAGGCCGCCTCGATCCGTTCGGAGAGCCTTGCCGCGATAAACGAGATATGGCGTGGGCAAAACCCATGTACGCTGTCGGCTGGAGCCACGGTATTCCGGAAACGATACCGCCCCCACGCCCAGCCCGGCTTCCCACAAGGGTTTTTCTTCGCCAGCCGCAGGCAAAGCCAGCCCCCCGATCAACAGGATCGTCGGGATCGAAACCCATCCAGAAGAGAATGTCTTCATCATAAAAGACTCCCGCACGAAGTTCCGGTCACAATGCCAGGGTAGATCACTATACCGTAGCCACAAGAACATGGCATGAATTCAAACAAATCACTTCTCGCTTCTCTCATCCGTGGGGCATTCTCGATTGCGGCCTCCGCTCGAAATGATGCATCATTACCGACATCTTTCACCTCCCCGTTCACGGCACAAACCTTCTCATGCGTCCCGCCCGCGCCCTGATCGATCTCGACGCCTTGCGCCATAACTTCCAGATTGCCCGTCAGCGCCACGGCGGACGTATCCTCGCCGTGGTCAAGGCCAACGCCTACGGTCACGGCGCGGTTGCCTGCGCGCGGGCTCTGTCCGGGGATGCCGACGGTTACGCGGTTGCCTTTCTCGATGAGGCGCATGCCCTGCGCGAGTCCGGCATCGACGGCCCCATCCTGCTGCTCGAAGGCGTGTTCGACGCCGCCGAACTGCTCGAAGCCGCCCACTACGGATTCTGGCCTGTGGTTCATCATCCCGCCCAGATCGAAATGATCGTGAAAACCGACTTGCCCGCCCCGATCCGGGTATGGCTCAAGGTCAACAGCGGCATGAATCGCGCCGGGTTTCTACCTTGCGATACACACCGTGCCTGGCGGCAACTCATGGCGAGCGGCAAGGTGGAAGAATGCGGCCTCATGACCCATTTTGCGCGTGCCGACGAACCGGGCTGCGACGCTACCGCCGAACAAATTCGCACTTTCGACAAGGCCACGCGGGGATTGCCCGGCGCGCGCAATCTTGCCAACTCTGCCGCCATCCTCGCCTGGCCGGATGCCAGACGCGACTGGGCCAGACCCGGCATCATGCTCTACGGCGCAGACCCCATGCCGGGAGAGAACAACGACCTCATTCCGGTCATGACGCTGGAGAGCCGGGTCATCGCCGTACACAACCTCGCAGCCGGAGAACCGCTCGGCTACGGCGCAAGGTTCATCACTGAGCACCCCACCCGAGTCGGGTTGGTGGCGATGGGTTACGCCGACGGCTATCCGCGCTCCGCCCCCAACGGCGTACCCGTGGCCGTCGACAACAAACCCGCCACCCTGATCGGGCGCGTATCAATGGACATGCTCACCATCGACCTCACCGACCTCCCGGAAGCGGGCGTCGGCAGCGTCGTCGAACTCTGGGGAAAACAGGTTTCCGTCAACCGGATCGCCCAGGCCGCAGGAACCATTGCCTACGAACTGCTGTGCAATGTCAAGCGGGTCTCATTTGTCTGGAACAACGGCAGTTGAATTCCTTCCCAGGAACTCATCGCTGGCGAGGATTGTGTTCGCCCCGTGTTCAGTGTGAAACGTAGTGATACGGGTCCACCGGCACACTCGCCGCCTCAAAGCGGCGGGTTGCCTCGGGGTCTTGTGGACGATCCCACCACAGAGCCTGCCCCGTTCTTTTCACTTCGGTTTCCTCTGGATGTTTCTCCAGCCATTCGCGCATGAACAGGGTGAGTTCGGATTCGTAGGGCTTGGCCATGATGAGGTTCCTTCGTGGTAGGCGTGGCGGACAGGAGGCATGTTACCACTGCCTCCCCACCACTGGCATGCCCTCCATCGCCTCCGGGAACGGTGTTACCTCGCCGCCTCCGGAACTTCCAGCGACTGTGCGATGCGTTCCAGGCAATTCAACACGCCCTCACTGGCTTCTTCCATATGCCTCAGGGCGACTACCCCATCGGAAAAACGATTCCCATAGAAGGCTTCCAGCGCCTCCTTGCCGTACTGGTGTACGGCGTTGTGCGGCGCTTCCATGGCGGCGAAGCCGTCGTATCGGGAACAGATTGAGCGCCCTTCTCCCTGGTAATACCACTTGCCCAGGCGGCACGATTTGCTATGGGCCAATTCTTCGGGCTTTTTGTCCGAGGCCTCAAGAAACACTTTATAAACCTCGAACTTGAATACCAGGTGATCGAATTTCGCCAGTTCGACGAAGCTGCGCAAGGCTGTCGTTTTGACCGAATCCTTGACATTTTTTGAAAATGAAACGAGGCCGGCCGCGCCCTCCGTCAGCTGCACGCCGTTTTTACCGAGTTCTTCGGCACAACCCGCAAGAGTCTGGATGCTGGCAAGGGTGGTACTGGTATCGCTCTGGATGCTACCCACCAAGGTGTGAATTTCGCCGGTTGCACTGGCCGTACGTTCCGCAAGCTTGCGTACCTCGTCGGCGACGACCGCAAAACCGCGCCCCGATTCTCCCGCCCGTGCCGCCTCGATGGCGGCGTTGAGCGCAAGCAGGTTGGTTTGCTCGGCAATGCCCTTGATCAAGCTGACGATATTGCCGATTTGTTCGGTACGCTCATTGAGTCCACGCACCTGTTCCATCATCGTCCGGGCATTGCTGGAAAGCTGCATGATGCTCTCCGAAAGTTGCTGGATTGACGCCTGACTGGAAAGCGAAAGAACCTCCGCTTCCTCGACGTGAGAGTTTTCCTGACTCAGAGATTCGGCCATGCTAGCGAGCGAGCTCTGCGATTTTTGCAGGGTAACGCCGAAAACCGCCAGGCTTTTCAGCAGTTGCTTCGAGTCATGCACAGAGGTGCTCGAGCACTCGCATTCCCTGCGCAACTCCCCAATGTCGTGCTCCATGACCGAGATCTGTTCATGCAAACGTTGCTTTTCCATCTCGACAGCATCAACTTTTTGTTCCAACGTCCTTGCCCGTACGCTTGATCTGAACAAATTCACAACTCTCTCCCGATCAACGCTTCCCTCGTTCAGAGTGACGAGAGTCGCTGGTTTGACAATTTTCTCCGCATTGGAGACGAACCCAGAATGAAAGCCGCTGGATGCTTGGCGCTTCCAGACGCTTTCATAAAGAAAAATAATGGCCTTTTTCAACGATATGATGTTTTTCTATCAAACGCTGTAAAATTTTGCATGGATGAAGCATAAAAAAACGGATTTCATCTCACCTTGAGCAGACTCTCCCAGATCTTCTGCAAACGCTTCACCGAAACCGGCATCGGGGTCTTCAGGGTTTGGGCGAAAAGGCTGACGCGCAGCTCTTCGAGCAGCCACCGAAAATCTTCCAGTTCGGAAGCGGGCTGGCCGCTGCGGGTACGGGCGGCGGTTTCGCGTAGCCAGGGTTGGGCCAGCGTTTTCCACTCGGACATGAGTTTTGCGTCGCGGGCAGGATCAAGGCGCAGTTTGTCGAGGCGCATGAGCGCCGCCTTGAGATAGCGCGGAAAGTGGGCGAGGCGTTCCCAGTCGAAAGCGGTAAGGAAATCCTTCGGCAAGAGATCGGCAGCCTGTGCGCGCATGTCGGCGACGGCATCGGGAAAAGCCTTGTTCAGGGCCGCGAGACGCTTCTGGAGGGCGGTTGCGTCCGTCAGCAATTGCGCGGCAAGCCGCATGAATTCCTGCGCGACCAGCGTCAGGCGCGGGCGGGCTTCCCGGCAACGGCGCTCGAAAGTGCTGTCGTCTTCCGGCAATGGGCCGCCGAGGCAGCAACGGGCAAGGCTGGCTTCGACGAGACGGGCCTTGAGCTCGGATTCGCTGCCGAAATCGCGGTATTGCAAGGCCAGTTCGCGCAGCCCCGGCAGACGTTCGATGGCTTTGACCTGATCCTTGAGCGCGAGGGCAAAAAGCCGCAACAGGCCGCGACGGTGTACCTGTGCCGCTTCCTCGGGGGTATCGAACGGACGCAGTGAGACGCTGTCACCGTCGTCGCGCAGGGCAGGAAAGCCGATGACCTCGTGTCCGTCGATGTCGAGTTCGAGCAGTTCGGGGAGTGTGCCGAAAGTCCATGCGGTGAAGCCGGATTTCTCCCCTCTCCCGCTCGCGGGAGACGAAACCACCGCCTCGAAGCGCGCCGCCACGCGATCCCTGAACCGGGCGCGCAGTTCACTCAACTGCCGGGACTGTCCGAGCACGCGCCCATGTTCGTCGATAACCCGAAAATTCATGAAGCTGTGCGGGGGCAGGTTTTCCGGGCGAAAACTCTCCAGCGGCAATTTGAGGTGTACGCGCTCCTCTACAAAATACTGGAGCGTTTTCAAAAGCGCAGCATCGTCCTTCCCGAATTCGCCGTTCTCGAAAGCCGCCACGAAAACCGCCGCGCTCTCGGCTATCGGTTGCAGCCGATGACGGATTTTTTGCGGCACGGTCTTGAGCAGCGCGACCACCTTTTCCTCCAGCAATCCCGGAACCAGCCATTCGCAACGGTGCGCGCTGATCTGGTTGAGCATCGCCAGCGGCACGGTCAGGGTAATCCCGTCGTCGGCATCCCCCGGTTCGTGCTTGTAATCGAATTTGAGCTTCTGGCCGAGCACGTCGAGCGCGGGTGGAAAGCGTTCACTGGTCACGCCCCCGGCTTCATGGCGCATCAGTTGTTCGCGCGTGAGATAGAGGAGTTTCGGCGCGTTCTTTTCTGCCGCCTTGCGCCAATGCTCGAAACCGGCAAGATCGACGATGTCGGCGGGGATCTTGCTGTCGTAGAAGGCTTCGATCAGGGTTTCATCGACGAGCACGTCGGGCCGTCGGGTCTTGTGCTCCAGTCTTTCGATTTCCGCGACCAGCCCGAGGTTATGGGCCAGAAAGCCCATCGAGCGCGCCGGACCTTCGGCGATTTCGCCTGCTACCAACCCTTCGCGGATGAACAGTTCGCGGCACAGGGCGGGATCGACATTGCGATACGACACACCCCGACGCGGCCAGATCACCAGCCCGTAAAGAACGCCCCGCTCCCATGCCTGCACGCGGCCTGCGCTTTTCGACCAGTGCGGTTCGAACACATGCCGCCGGATGAGATGCGCGCCCACCTCCTCCACCCATTCCGGCTCGATGCGAGCAAGACACCGCCCGAAGAGCCGCGAGGTGTCGACCTGTTCGGCGGCCATGATCCATTTGCCCGCCTTCTTTGCCAGCATTGAGCCTGGATGCGGCCAGAACTTGATGCCACGCGCGCCGAGATAGCTTCCCGCCTGTGAGCCGGTGGCGGCGGCTTCTTCCAATTTGCAGCCGATGTTGCCGAGCAACCCGGCAAGCAGCGATTTATGAATCGCCTCATAGTGGGCGGGAACGGTATTTATCTTCCATCCGTGTTCCACGCACAGGGTATGCAACTGGTTATGGACATCCCTCCATTCGCGCATCCGCAGCCAAGACAAAAAATGACGACGACACCACTGTTTCTGCTGGTTGCCGGATTCGTGGCGCTGTACTTCGTTCCACGCCTTCCAAAGGTTCCAGTACCAGAGGAATTCGGAGCGCGCGTCCTGCTCCGCGCCGCGGAAGGTCGCATGCGCCTGATCTGCCGCGCCAGCTTTTTCCTGCGGACGTTCGCGCGGGTCTTGCGTGGAGAGCGCAGCGGCAATCACCAGCACTTCCTCCAGCGCCCCGCGCTCGCGCGCGGCCAACATCATGCGGGCGATACGCGGGTCGAGGGGTAGTTTTGCCAGTTCGCGTCCGATCAAGGTCAAAGCACGCTCTACACTTTCGCTCTCAATAGCGCCCAATTCCGCCAGGAGCGTGTAACCGTCGCTGATTAGCCTGGAACCGGGCGGATCGACGAAGGGGAAATCCTCCACCTCTCCCAGGCCAAGCGCCTTCATGCGCAGGATCACCCCAGCCAGCGAGGAGCGCAGGATTTCGGGATCGGTATGCGCTGGGCGGCGTTTGAAATCCTCTTCATCGAAGAGCCGGAAACAGATGCCATCCATCACGCGACCGCAGCGTCCGGCACGTTGCTGGATCGACGCTTGCGCGATGTTCTCGATCCGCAACTGCTCCACCTTGTTGCGCGGCGAATAGCGTTTGATCCGCGCCAACCCCGTATCAACTACGTAGCGCACCCCCGGCACGGTGAGCGAAGTTTCCGCCACGTTCGTTGCCAACACCACCCGCCGCCCGCCGGAAGGCGCGAACACGCGCGCCTGTTCCTGCGCCGACTGTCGCGCGAAGAGCGGCAAAATCTCGCTGCCGGGCAGCAGCCGATACTTGGCAAGCGCCTCGGCAGCCTCACGGATTTCCCGCTCGCCCGGCAGAAAGACGAGCACATCGCCGGGGCCGCAACGTTGCGCTTCATCGACGGCATCGACCAGCGCGTCGAACAGGTCGCGCGAGTTGGAACGACCCCCACGCTCGCTTCGCTCGCTGCCCCCCAAGGGGGCGTCGCCACCCTTGGGGCGGCCCGGCGGGTGGCGGCTCCTCTGCCGACGCTCGGGAACATCATCGAGGTCAGGGACTTCCTCCTCCTCGACGGGCCGATAGCGCACCTCGATCGGATACAGCCGTCCGGAAACCTCGATCACCGGCGCGGGCACGCCCGTCGCGTCTGCGAAGTGACGGGCGAAACGTTCCGCGTCGAGTGTTGCGGAAGTGATAATCAGCTTCAAATCGGGGCGACGTGGCAGCAGCGCTTTGAGGTAACCAAGAAGAAAATCAATGTTGAGGCTGCGTTCGTGTGCCTCGTCGATAATCAATGTGTCATAGGCCGCAAGCAGCGGATCGCCCTGTGTTTCAGCCAGCAGGATGCCGTCTGTCATCAGCTTGATGCGGCTCTGCGCCCCGACGCGATCGGTGAAACGAATCTTGTAGCCCACGATTTGCCCAAGCGGGCTGCCCAATTCCTGCGCAATGCGGCTGGCAGTGGCCCGCGCGGCGATGCGCCGTGGCTGCGTGTGCCCGATCAGGCCCGCCACACCGCGCCCGATGGCGAGGCAAATCTTGGGCAACTGGGTGGTTTTGCCGGAGCCGGTTTCGCCGCAGACGATGATGACCTGATGCGCAAGAATCGCAGCCGCGATTTCGTCCCGGCGCGCGGAAACGGGCAATTCTTCCGGGAAATCAAGCATGGGGAACTCCTGCCGGATAGCTTTCCAACACCCGGTATTCTCCCGACTCCAGCCTGCTCTCCAGTAGCGCGTAGCCCTCGACGCGCCAGATGACGTTCAACACTTGCGCAGGAAAACCGGCCTGTTGCGCATGGCGGGCAAGCGAGACATGCGGACGAAACGGGCGCGACTCCACGGGCAAGCCGAGCCCGCATAGGGCTTCTTTCAACGCGCCATGCAGCGAGATCAATTCATCGGGAACGGCCAGCGGCTCGATGACCGCAATGCCGCGCGGCCAGAGCGCCGGACGACCAAGGACGAGATCGAACGCGGCGCACGGCACGGCGAGGGCTGCCCGCAGTTCGGGCAAACGAGCAGACGCCACGTTGCCGAGAAAGTGAAGCGTGATGTGGAGCTTACCGTCGCGCACCCGCGCCGGACGGCCCTGCCAATGCCAGAGGTCACGGTAACCGGCAAGGCTGCGACGGATGGCCTCGTCCGGCCACAAGGCAATGAAGAGGCGGGTTTCAATCCGTTTCAAATTTGGGATGATACGGCCCGAACAGGATGCTGTTCTGACGCCCGGCAAAAAGAAGCTGATAGTTTGCCATCCTGCCTACGTCATGCGATTTGTTCGCCACGGTATTGGCGATCTGATTGACGATCGCACTCACCAGCGCGCCGATAAGTCCCCCGCCGCTGTTGTTACTGCTGTCTATCACCGCAACGGCCTGACCGGACCATAATTCCTGACCGCTTCTGAGGTCGACGAGTTTCCCGGAAGCCGCTGCTTCCACCACGCTGCTAATCAGGCGATAGCTCACGCCGAAGCGGGTGACCGTGATGTACAGGGCCGCGTCCGCACCGAAGATTTCGCGCAATTTGCCCAATTCGATCGCGTGCGCCTCTTCGGCAACGGTCACGCCGTTCTGTTTGAATGTCTCTTCCGAAAGGGTCACCGGAATCACGTAATACCCGGATTCGGCCAGAGGAACGGTGGAAGTGGCAAGAAAGGTTTCCGTCGCCTTGATTTCCGGAGACTGGTTGACCGGCGGCATCACCAGGATGGAACGCGGACGGCTCTCCCGGAAAGCGGTGTAGTCGATCTGCGCGACCGGGGTGGCACAGGCGCAAAGCAGGAGCGCGGCGCCCAACGCTGCCATGAGGCGCGCGTCGCGAGCGGAAAACGATATGGATGAAGGGTTCATGATGTGCGGCACTTATTTTCCGTATTTTCCGAGAAGAAAATCCATATAGGCAGCGGCTTCCGGAAAACGAACCTTTTCCGTCTCGAAACAGGCAACGGCCTTCGCGTCGTTGCCGGTCTCCGCGTACAGCAAGCCCAGGTGAGCATAGAAACCCGGCGGGGCGGTCTTGCCGCTGGCCTCGATTTTTTCCTGATCGCGTTCCAACGCCTCGATCTGCGCTTCCCGGCTTTCTCCTTTCAGGTGCGCGTAGACCTGCGATTCGTAACTCCCCCAGGCATAAAGCGTCTCGGGCTTGCTTGCGCACCCGACAAGACAGGCGGCAAAAACGAGGGCCGAAAAAACGCGGCAGGCAAAACGCATGCTCATCAAGCTCACCTGCCCACTGGTTTCCATGCGCCGCTGTCGATCGCGCTGGTCAGCTCGTCGACCGCCTCACGGATTGCCAGGTCGAGCACCTTGCCGTTCAGGGTGGAATCATAGCCGGACGTGCCGCCGAAACCGATGACTTCCCGGTTGGAAAGCTCGTATTCGCCCGCGCCCTGCACCGAATAGACCACCTCGGTGGTGCGGATGTCGACGACGTTGAGGCTGACCTTGGCGTAAGCAATCTGCTTCTTGCCGCGCCCCAGGATGCCGAACAATTGATGATCGCCCACTTCCTTGCGGCCAAATTCCGACACATCCCCGGTAATGACATAAGCCGCGCCCTTCAATTCCTGGGCTTCCTTGCGGATTTTGGCTTCCAGCCTCGCCTCCTCCATGTTGTCGCGGTCGAGCACGGTGAAGCGGTTGGTTTGCTGCAAGTGGGTGATGAGAATGGTCTTGGCCTGGCTACCCAGCCGATCCACGCCATCCGAGAAAAGCCCGCGCATGAAGCTGGAACGGTTGTCGAACTTGCCGACTGCGATGGGCGAACGCTCACCTCTGAAATGCGTCCTGGCGCTTTGCGTCTGCTCGACGGCCAGGCTTCTGTGGCTTTCCGTCGCGCAACCTGCGAGGCACGAGGCAAGCAGCGCCACCGCTAGGAAAGGAATACTGGAATGTTTCATCACGACTTTCTCCATCCTGAACACGGGCCAAACCTTACTTTTCGTAGCAGCCCAAAACGCTTTCAGTATGGCATAAATTTCTCTGCGAAAAACGCCTGCGATGATGCGGATCGTAACAAATTGTATCCTCCCCTCGAAGGTTTACTTTATTGGGTTTTTCGCCCGATTGATACGGTTGCCGCATCCCATTGCCCAGGCTGCCCGCCGGTACACTATACTGATGCTTTTCATACGTAATATAAGGAGGAAAAATGTCATACCATTTCACCAACCTTGTGTTTGAAGGCGGCGGCGTCAAGGGCGTCGCCTATGTGGGCGCGCTCGAGGAATTGGACAACAGGGGAATTCTGTCCAATATCAAACGGGTAGGCGGCGCTTCGGCCGGTGCCATCGTAGCCGCCCTTGTGGCGCTCGGCTACACACGGGAAGAGATTTTGAAGATTCTTCTGGATATGGATTTCAAGAAGTTCATGGACTCCTCCTGGGGCGTCCTGCGCGACATCAAGCGACTCAAGAACGATTTCGGCTGGTACAAGGGCGATTTTTTCCGGAAATGGATCGGCAATCTGATCAAGAACAAGACAGGCAGCGCCGATATCACCTTCCGTCAGGTGCGAAAAATGGCTGACAAGGAAAAAGGCTTTCGGGAACCGTATTTCATGGTCACCAACCTCTCCACGGGCTTTTCCGAGATCATGTGCGAGGAAAAATCGCCGGATGTCTGCATCGCCGACGCGGTGCGTTTTTCCATGTCCATTCCCTTCTTTTTTGCGGCCAGGAGGAGCATGCGCGGCGACGTGTACGTGGACGGCGGCGTTCTGGACAACTACCCGATCAAGCTTTTCGATCGAAAAAAATACCTCACTACCCCGGCTGGGGGCAAGGCAACCGATTACTACGAGACGGAAAATAAGCAGTTTCTCAAAAAGCACCCGGAGAGTTCTCCCTACATTTACAACAAGGAAACTCTCGGCTTTCGGCTGGACTCGGAAGAGGAAATAGCCCTGTTCAGAGATCATGCCGAGCCAGCGCACCGCAAGATCGATGACCTTTTCGACTTCATGACTGCCGTGGTTCTCTGCTTTATAGACGGTCAGAACAACCAGCATCTGCACGGTGACGACTGGCAGCGAACCATTTATATCGACACCTTGGGCGTGGGCGCTACCGACTTTTCCCTTTCCAGGAAGACCAAGGAGGCTCTCCTGGAGTCCGGGCGCAAAGGCGTGCGCCAATACTTCGCCTGGTACGACGACAAGAACACCAAAGCTGCAAACAAATAGCGGTATCGGTATTGCAGAGGGAGTTGGGTGTTCAGGCTGCCTGCCTCCTTCTCAATACCGCCCAGGCGCACGTGAAGCTATCAACCTACGCGGGCTTCAAAAATTTTTTATCATTTTCTCCTTCGTTGGTTGAACTTCAGCCCTATTCCTCCACACGTTTTTTACGTTTACCCCTGTGCTCTTTTTCATATTCTTCATTCTTTTTCGTCGACTCGGGATCGCTCAACTTGAGAAATAAACAGGTAACATGCACAGAATAGCCCGCGCTATCTTTCCGGCCAGGTTACGAATTACATTCGAGAACAAATCAAACGACTCGATGCAAGAATCATGCTCGAAGTCACGCGAGTAGACAATCATGGTAAACCAGGTTGTCACGGCCTGAAGGCCGGGGTTTCAAATCGGAGTCAGTATTACGGTCATTGTTCCTCGACTAGAAAGTTGTCACCCACTTGACATTTGCGCCCATGTCTCATATTCTTATTCTTTCTCACTATCGGGGTTTGCACGCTCGCCTCCGACTACAGACTGTCAGTCCATAAAGTTCAGGTCGAAAAACCAAACAAACGCGAGATCCGCCGGAACATCCCAGTCAAATTCCATGCCTCCCAAATTACGCCAGACAATGACCTTTGGCGAATTCGTCGGCTTCATCGCCGCCTGCATGGCGCTCAGCGCAATGTCTATCGACATCATGCTGCCGGCGCTGCCGCTCTTGTATGCCGATTTCAAGCTCGCCGATCCCAATCAGGCGCAGGCCGTGATTACCGCCTTCTTCATCGGAATCGGGTTTTCACAGCTTTTCTACGGCCCGCTCGCCGACCGCTTCGGTCGTAAACCGATCCTCGTCGTGGGACTCATCCTGTTCATCTTCGCGGGCATCCTGACGATGATCGCCGACTCCTTTGCAACCCTGCTCGCGGCCCGCGTCTTGCAAGGCATCGGCGCGGGCGCGCCTCGGGTGATGGCGACTTCGATGGTCCGCGACTGCTACGCAGGCGCAAGAATGGCGAAAGTCATGTCATTGGCTATCATGATCTTCATGGTCGTGCCGGTGCTCGCACCTTCGCTCGGTCAACTCGTCCTGATGGTCGCCCCCGGCTGGAACTGGGTATTCGGCATGCTGGTGGCGGCAGGTATTGCGCTGCTGGCATGGGCGATCAGAAGATTGTCGGAAACCCTGCCGCCTGAACGCCGCATGCCGCTTACGCCCCGTTCGATCTATTGCGCCTATCGTCAAACCCTGACGACCCGCCGTTTCGTGGGGTACATGATGGCGGTCTCCCTCGTGTTCGGCGCGCACATCGGTTTCATTTTTTCGTCGCAACAGATTTTTGTCGACGTGTTCAATGCCGGACGCGCCTTTCCACTGCTCTTCGCCGCCATTGCGCTCACCACCGGACTGGCTGCTTTCGTCAACTCGAAACTCGTTCGCCGCGTCGGCATGCGACGCCTCAGCGTGACCGGGCTAAAAGCGATTGTCGTCATCAATCTCTTCCATCTGGGAATCATGCTCGCCGGACATGAAACCCTGCTCGTGTTCATGCTGTTGCAGGGCGCAAGCGTGTTTACATTCGGCCTTCTCGCCGCCAATCTCAACGCCCTGGCGATGGAACCCATGGGCCATATCGCGGGAACGGCCTCGTCGATGGCCGGATTTGTCTCCACGATCGGCGGCACATTGATCGGGCAGGCAATCGGGTTCATGTTCAACGGCACGGTCATCCCGCTCATCGGAGCCTATGTCGTGCTCGCCCTGGTCTCTCTCGTCATCGCCCACCACACCGAAAAACCGGCGAACAACGTCTGATAGAGCGAAATGTATTCCCCTCCTTGGATCTCAGGTTTACCCACAAGTGTAATGTCATTCATTTTTGGCTAAACCCCAGTCGTTTCCTCGGAGTGCTAAATTCCCCTCCTGTGGAGGGGTGGCACGCCGAAGGCGTGACGGGGTGGTCGCGACGGTCGGCTGACAAAATATGG